>CAYREA010000001.1:0-123777 GCA_964423075.1 uncultured Rubrivivax sp.
CGATGTTGGTGCGCTCGTGCGCCAGCAGGTGCTTGGCGTAGGTCCAGCCCTTGTTTTCCTCGCCGATGAGGTTCTCGGCCGGCACCTCGACGTTGTCGAACCAGACCTCGTTCACCTCGTGTTCGCCGTCCATCAGGATGATCGGCCGCACCGTGATGCCGGGGCTCTTCATGTCGATGAGCAGGAAGCTGATGCCGGTCTGCGGCTTGCCTTCGCTGCTGGTGCGCACGAGGCAGAAGATCCACTCGCCGTACTGGCCGAGCGTGGTCCAGGTCTTCTGGCCGTTGACGACGTACTTGTCGCCCTGGCGTTCTGCCTTGCACTTCACCGAGGCCAGGTCGCTGCCCGAACCCGGCTCGCTGTAACCCTGGCTCCACCACACCTCGCCGCTGGCAATGCCGGGCAGGAAGCGCTTCTGCTGCTCGGCGTTGCCGAAAGACATGATCACCGGCGCCACCATCACCGGGCCGAAGGGGATGACGCGCGGCGCGCAGGCCAGCGCCAGCTCTTCCTCGAACAGGTGCTTCTGCACGCCGTTCCAGCCCGGGCCGCCGAACTGCCTGGGCCAGCCCCAGCCGAGCCAGCCCTTCTTGCCCAGAATCTGGGCCCAGCGCTGGTGGTCGTCGCGGGACAGGCGCAAGGCGTTGCGCACCTTGTGCGCGATGTCGGCCGGCAGGTTCTGTGCCACCCACTGCCGGACCTCGCTGCGGAAGGCAAGTTCCTCGGGCGTGAAGTTCAGGTCCATGGCGGGGCGGCTCTCCGGGCGGTGGGATCCCGGCGTTTTAGCACGACCGTTCGCAAATGCCCTGTCCCAGGAGGGACAGGCTGTCAGGCCATCAACGCAGTTCCAGCCGCATCACGTCGTTCTCGCGCTTCATCTGCAGGCGCGACAGGAAGCTGTTGCCCAGCAGCACCACGGGCAATGATTGCGGCAGCACCACGGCGCCGACGTTGGACAGTTCGACATCGCCCACGCGCACGCTCGACAGCGTGATCTGGGCCACCATCACCGGGCCGTTGGCCGTCTGCGTGGCGCCGCGGCGGGCGTTGCTCAGGTCCAGGCCCAGGCGTTCGGCGTCGTCCTTGCCGATGGACACCATGGTGGCGCCGGTGTCCACCAGAAATCGCACCTGCTTGCCGTTGATGGTGCCGGCGGTGCTGAAGTGCCCGCCCGGGCCGGCGGTGAGCACGATCTCGCGGCCTTCGCCGCCCGAACGCGCCGCCCCCGCCCCCAGGCGCACGGGCGTGGCGCCCATGCTGAGCGTGACGGTCTTGCCGCGGTGTTCGATCTGGGCTTGATCGCCGGCCCAGCCGCGCAGCTTGACGCCGGCCACCGTCTGGCCCACGGCCGCGGTGTAGGGCTGGCCGTCGATCATCAGCAGCGCCCGTTCACCCATGCGGCCGGAGAGCACGACGTCCTGCGCCGTGGCCGCACCGGCTGCCAGCACCAGCAGCGCCGCGGCGGCATGCTTCATTCGCGGAAGTTGTTGAAGGACAGCGGCCATTCGTGCAGTTCCTTGCGCAGCAGGGCAATCGCCTGCTGCAAGACATCGCGTTTGGGGCCGCTGACGCGCAGCGCATCACCCTGGAAGGCGGCCGTGACCTTGAGCTTGCTGGCTTTCAGCGCCTGCTGCATCTTGCGCGCGGCATCCGCGTCGACACCGCTCTTCACCGTGACGGCCAGCTTGAGTTTGTCATGGCTCATCTTCTGGGGCGTGCCGGAAAAGTCGAGAAATCGCACGTCCACGCCGCGTTTGGCCAGGCGTTGCACGAGCACGTCGCGCACCTGCTCGAGCTGGAAGTCGCTGTCGGCCCACAGTGTGAGTTCGCGCGTCTTGGGCGTGGGCGAGGTCAGGTCGACCTGCGCGCTGCTGCCCTTGAAATCGAAGCGCGTGCCGATCTCCTTGTTGGCCTGGTCGACGGCGTTGCGCAGTTCCACCAGGTCGGGTTCGATGACGGCGTCGAAGCTGGGCATGGGTTCTTCAGGATGCCTGAGAATTCTTGCATGACCACCCACCCACCGCCACTGGCCGTGCAACAGCGTGCCAGCCTGCGCGAACACAACACCTTCGGCCTGCCGGCCGTGGCCCGGACCCTGGTGTGCATCACCAGCGACGCCGACGTGCGCCGCGTGGTGGACCACCCGGACTACGGCCGCGCGCCCAAGCTCGTGCTGGGCGGAGGCAGCAACCTGGTGCTGACACGCGATGTCGACGCCGTCGTGCTGAAGGTGGAGGTGCCCGGCCTGCGCCTGGTGCACGAGGACGAGCGGGCCTGGATCGTCGAGGCCGGCGCCGGCGAGAGCTGGCACGGGCTGGTGCAGTGGACCATCGAGAAGGGCTATCCGGGCCTGGAGAACCTGGCGCTCATACCCGGCTCGGTAGGCGCGGCGCCGGTGCAGAACATCGGTGCCTACGGCGTGGAGCTGAAAGACCGCTTCGACTCGCTCGACGCGGTCGACCTGATCACCGGCCGCAGCGTGACGCTGGACGCCGCCATGTGCCGCTTCGGCTACCGCGACAGCGTGTTCAAGCAGGGGCTCGCCGGCAAGAGCGTCATCACGCGCGTGCGTTTCCGCCTGGCCAAACCCTGGGTGCCGGTGCTGGGCTACCTGGACCTGGAACGCAAGGTCGCCGAGACCGGCGTCCGCCAGCCTGATGCACGCACCGTGTTCGACTGGGTGTGCGCGATCCGCCGCGCCAAGCTGCCCGACCCGGCGGTGATCGGCAACGCCGGCAGCTTCTTCAAGAACCCGGTGGTCACCGAGGAGCAGTGCCGCGACATCATCGGCCGCGACCCGGAGATCGTGCACTACCCCATGCCCGACGGCACGGTGAAGCTGGCCGCCGGCTGGCTGATCGACGCCTGTGGCTGGAAGGGCAAGACCGTGGGCCGCGCCGGCGTCTACGAGAAGCAGGCGCTGGTGCTGGTGAACCGCGGCGGCGCGACCGGGGCCGAGGTGGTGACGCTGGCGCGCGCGATCCAGGAATCGGTCTACGGCCGCTTCGGCATCCGGCTGGAGCCGGAGCCCGTCATCGTGTGACGGGGCTGATGGGGTCGGGCCGCGGCGAACGCGAGCCCAGCCCCAGCGCGTCGACGGCCTGGCGGGTGAGGCGCAGCTGATCCTCGAAGCGCTGTACCAGGCGCGCGATCTCGTGCGCCGGCAGATGGGCGGCACCTTCCTGCAGCGACTCGGCCGTGGCCGCCAGGCCCGCCAGGCCCAGGTTCAGCGCGGCACCCTTGGCGGCGTGGGCGTTGACACGCAGCTCCAGCGGCTGGGCATCGCGCACCGCGGCACGCAGCCGCATCACGGTGTCCGGGCCCTGCTCGAGGAAGTCTTCGATCATGCCGGCCAGGCGCGTGCGCGGCATGGCCTGCAGGGCCATCGCCACCACGCCTTCGTCCACCAGCGGTGGCGCCACCGTGCGCGTGGTGGCCGAAGCCGCCGCACGCAGCGCCAGGCTGGGCTGCGGCGCCGGCGCCAGGCCGGCAGGGCCGAAAAGGCGCCGCAGCAGTGAGGCCAGCTTGTCGGGGCTGACGGGCTTGGTCAGGAAATCGTTCATGCCCGCCACCAGGCAGCGTTCACGCGTTTCCTCGAAGGCATCGGCCGTGAGCGCGACGATGGGCAGCGTGGAGATCGCCGGTTCCGGTTCGGCGCGGATGGTGCGTGTGGCGGCCACGCCGTCCATCACCGGCATGTGCAGGTCCATCAGCACCAGGTCGAAGCTGCGCTGGCGCGCCGCGGCCACGGCTTCCTGGCCGTTGGTGGTGAAGTGGGCCTGGTGGCCCATGCCTTCCAGCAGTGCGGCCATGTACTGCCGGTTCACAGGGTGGTCCTCGGCCACCAGCACCTGCAGGGCACGCGCGGCCGTGCGTTCGGCGCCGGCGCCGGCCACAGGCTCGGGTTCGGGCGCAGCGGCCACCAGGGGCATGTGGAAGCTGAAGCGGCTGCCCGCGCCCGGCTTGCTGCTGACGCCGATGTCGCCGTCCATCAGCCGCGCCAGGTTGCGCGAGATCTCGAGCCCCAGCCCGCTGCCGCCGTGGCGGCGCGAGCGCGAGCTGTCGCCCTGCACGAAGCGGTTGAAGATCTGCGCCATCGTGGCTTCGTCCATGCCGACGCCGTTGTCGGTGACGATGAACTCCAGCGTCGCGCGGCCGTTCGGATCGTGGGCGCAGCGCACGTCCAGCACCACGGCTCCGTGGTCGGAGAACTTGATGGCGTTGGACAGCAGGTTGAACAGCACCTGCTTGACGCGCGTGGCGTCCAGCGTCACGCGCTCGGGCACCGCGGGGGCGGCGTCGATGTGCAGCGCCAGCCGCTTGGCCATGGCCTGCGGGCGCATCAGTGCTTCGACGTCGCGCAGCAGCGCGCGCAGTTCCACCGCGGCCGGGGCCAGCCGCATGCGGCCGCTTTCCAGCTGCGACATGTCCAGGATGTCGTTGAGCAGCGCCAGCAGGTGGTCGGCCGACTCGGTGGCGGTGCGCAGGTAGTCGATCTGGCGCGGCGTGAGGCCGGTTTCGCGCAGCAGTGACAGCATGCCCATCAGGCCGTGGAAGGGCGTGCGGATCTCGTGGCTCATGTTGGCCAGGAAGGCGCTCTTCGCGGCGCTGGCGCTTTCGGCCAGGCGGCGCGCCTCGCGCAGGCTGGCGGCCAGCTCTTCCAGCACCAGGCGACGCTCGTGCAGCTGGCGCAGCTGGCGCACGGCGATGGCCGCGAAGGCCAGCGCCAGCACCGACAGGAACACCGTCAGGCCCAGCCCCAGGTGGCTCTGGTCGCGCGCGGCGCGGGCGCGCTGCTCCAGGTCTACCGACAGGCGGCGCGCGATGTCCAGCGTCAGCTCGTGCAAAGGCCGGTCCAGCGCGTCCAGCTGCGCTTGCAGCGCCGCAAGGGTGGCGGGATCGGGCGCGATGCCGGCGTCCGGCGCCAGGGCGCGGCCCGCCTGGGCAGTGAAAGCGTCGATCTGCGCCAGCGCGCGCGCGTAGGCCGCATCGCCGTCCAGCAGTTGCCGGGCGTGCTCGCTGCGCAGGGGAGCCAGGTGCTCCACCCAGGCTCCGTAGCTGCGCCGCAGCGCCGCGCCATCCACGGGCTCGCGCCCTTCGGCGGCCTTGCGCCACTGGCTGTTCAGGCGCAGGTACTCGGTCTCGGCCTGGAACACCGTGAGCAGCCCGGCGTGGTGGCCGTTGTCGAAGGACTGGCGCAGCAGCGAGAACTGCCGCGCCTGCACCAGCACCACCGCCAGCAGCGCCAGCACCAGGCCAGCGCCGACGAAACCCAGCCACGAAGGCCGCCAGTTGTGCGCCCGCTTGCCGCGGGGCACCGTGTCGGGGTCTGCGGCGAGCTTCACGCGGTGGTCTTCGGGCTACTGGCCCTGGAGCATGTCCGACAGGTCCAGCCCCGTCAACGCCTTGGCGCCGCGCGCGAGCCAGAACATCAGCGCCATCATCATCAGCATCGAGGGGATGGCGATGATGGGGTAGCTCAAGGCCGTCAGCCGGCCCAGTTCGTGGTTGAAGGCCTCGGTGCCCGCCGGGCTCGTCACCACCCAGCGCGTCAGCACGAAGTTGGCCACGGCCGAGAAGAAGAAGGTGCCGGCCAGCAGCACGGTGCCGATGCGCAGGCGCTGCTCGAAGGCCTCGGTGGCGTCGCGCGCAGCCAGGGCGTGGTGCACCTTGTCGACATCGAACAGGCTGGCGTTGAAGACCAGGAGCCGGATCAGCGGCGCCTTGGTCCAGGCCGAGCCGAAGATGACCAGGCCAATCAGCGAGGGCACGGCGGCTTCCTTCACTGCCAGCCACCAGGCGTCGAGTTGCAGCAGGCCGATGCCGCCGGTGAGCAGCGTGCTCACCACGCCCAGCACGGCCAGCCAGTTCAGCTTGCGGCGGCGCAGGCCGTCCCAGATGCCCCAGCCCAGCGGCAGCGCCAGCGCGAAGAGCAGGGCGCCCGTGGTGCCCAGGCGGTCCTTGCCGCTGAGGTAGGTGAGGATCAGGGCCGGCACGATGATCGTGACGGCGATCTCCAGCAGGGTGTTGGGCTTCTTGGCGGAACTCATCGGGGGCGCGGTCTTCCGGTGCGGCACCGGCGGCAGGCCGGGCATTCAGACCGCGATTGCATCACGAGCCGCCGCCCCCGGGGTTCGGGCTGCCACGAAGGGCCGGCTACTGCAGGCGCAGCGCACGCAGGCGGTCGAGCTTGGCCGAGTAGAGCTTCTGGCTGGCGATGGTGGTGCTGTAGTCCCTGGCCTGGCTCAGGTGATCGGCCGCGCGCTGGCCGTTGCCCAGCTGCAACCAGGCCTGCGCCAGCCAGAAATGCACCTCGTGCTGGAAGGGCTGGCGCCGCAGTTCGCGTTCGAACAGCTCACGCGCCTCGGCCGCCTTGCCGGCGGCGAGCGCATGGCGGCCCACTTCGAGGAAGTGGAAGGGCGGGTAGGGCTGCAGCGCCTTCAGCTGTGCCGCCACGGTGTCGGCTTCGGCCTGGCGGCCGGTGCTGCGCAGCACCTGCACCAGGTTCGACAGGGCCGCGGTCTTCTGGGGCTCGCGCGCCAGCGCAAAGCGCAAGGTCGTCTCGGCCGCTGCCAGCTGGTCGCGCCGCATGTAGACCACCGCCAGCGTGTTCACCGCGCTGGCATGGCTTGGGTCCTGCAGCAGCGCGGCGCGCGCCCAGGCGTAGGCGTCGTCGACGCGCCCTTCGGCCAGGTTCTCGGCGGCGCGGTTGTTCATGTACATCGCGATCACCGTGGCTTCCTGCAGCACCACGGCGCTGTGGCCGGTGAGTTCGCGCGTGGGCAGGAAGTCGACGGTCAGGTCGTTGGCACCCCAGATCGGCCTTTCGCCCATGTGCCCCATCAGGAGGTTGACGTGGCCGTTCTCCAGCGTCAGGCCGCCGGCGCGCGTGTACTGCGGATCCAGCTGCACGGCGCGGAAGGTGACGGGCAGGCCCAGGTGGCGGGCGAACGCCCCGGTCATCAGCACCAGCGACAGGCAGTTGCCGGCGCGCGACTCGTAGGTCTCGGCCGCATTGCCGGTGCGTTCGGCGTCATAGGCCAGCTGCAGCTGGCCGCGCTCGTGCAGGGCCTCGATCAGCACCCGGCGCGGGTCGCGGTGGGCGATGAGGGCCCGCAACTCGTTGTCGGCGTAGCTGCGCATGGCGTCGCTGAGTGCCAGCACGCGGCCAGGGTCGGTGTTCGCGGCGGAAGGGGCGAACCACTCGTCGTGCAGCAGGGGCCGCACATCGGGTACCGGCGGCGGCGCATGGGCGCAGCCGGCGGCCAGCACAACGGCGGCGCAGGCCGTCAGCAGGCGACGGCGCAGAGGCTGAAGGTTCATCGCGGGCCTCCGGTGTGAGCGCGGCGCGGCGCGCCGCATCGAAGGGCATGCTACGCCGCTGCGGCGCCGTGTGTCAGCAGGCCAAACCCAGGCAGAGGCGCAACCGGGCTGCGGCTTCGCGCAGGGCCGCATTGGGCACGGCGGCGGCGCGGTCGAGCGTGCGGCGGGCATACTCCGGGTCGTTCTGCAGCCGCTCGACGTGCACGTGCACACCGTGTCCGGTGAGCAACCACTTGAGCTCGACGATCTCGACGAGGCAGCTGCGTGGCGAATGGCTGGCGGGTACCGGGTTCATGAGCGTGACTTCGACTCCTGCTGCTGACCTTAACGTCACCGGCCCCCATGAAGCTGACACCTGATTGGGGAGTCGCCCCCAGAATTTCCGCTTGCCCGGCGTCCGAGTTCACACTTTGCGCACCATGACGATGCATCCCCCACCCCCCCTGACCGCCCCGGGCGAGCTGCACGCGCAGCTGGACAGCGCCGGCTGGGCCGTCATCGACGCCCGCTCGGTGGCCCAGCTGTGCCGCGTTCCGGCGGACGCCCTCACCGCCTGGCGGCCCCTGTGGCCTGCGCTGCCGCCCGACCCCCATCTGCGTGACGGCGGCCGCTACCGCCGGCGCCGCCACGGCTGTTTCATCGTCAGCGCCACCGGCGTGCAGGCCGTGCCGCACCGCGCGCACTGGCAGCCGGTGGAATACAACGCGCTGCACGGCGGCATCCAGCGCTGGTTCGAGCCGCTGCCGCCCGAGCTGGTGGCCGATCCGGCGTGGAACGCGCTGCTGCAAGGCCTGGCCGGCGTGGCCACGCTGCTGCGTGGCGCGCAGCCCTGGTACGTGGAAGCCCACCCCTTCCGCATCGATACCACCGACGGCATAGGCCGCCCCACGCCCGAAGGCGCGCACCGCGACGGCGTCGACCTGGTGGCGGTGCTGCTCGTCGACCGCCACAACGTGAAGGGCGGCGAGACGCGTGTGTTCGACGCCCGCGGCCCGCAGGGCATGCGCTTCACGCTGTCCGAGCCCTTCAGCGCGCTGCTGCTCGACGACGAGCGCGTGATCCACGAGACCACGCCCATCCAGCCGCTGGACGCGCAGCAGCCCGCCTGGCGCGACACCCTCGTGCTGACCTTCCGCCGCGGCGGCTTCCAGGGCCCTGCAGGAGACTGACCCGATGAGCGAACTGGCCATCTCCTACGCCGACATTGCCGCAGCGGCCGCGCGCCTGCTGGGCCACGCGCACCGCACGCCGGTGATGCGCTCGCGTTTTGCCGACGAAGCCACCGGCGCGCAGGTGTTCTTCAAGTGCGAGAACCTGCAGCGCATGGGCGCCTTCAAGTTCCGCGGCGCCTACAACGCGCTGGCGCAGTTCACGCCGGCGCAGCGCGACGCGGGCGTTATCGCATTTTCCTCGGGCAACCACGCCCAGGCCATAGCCCTTTCGGCGCGGCTGCTGAACATGCCTTCGGTCATCGTGATGCCCAAGGACAGCCCGGCGGCCAAGTTGGCCGCCACACGCGGCTACCAGCAGGGCCGGCGCGCCAGCGAGGTGGTGCTGTACGACCGCTACACCGAAGACCGCGAGGCCATCGGCCAGCGCCTGGCGCGCGAGCGCGGCATGACGCTGATTCCGCCCTACGACCACCCGCACGTGATGGCCGGGCAGGGCACGGCGGCGGCCGAGCTGATACAAGAAGCCGGCGCGCTCGACCTGCTGCTGGTGTGCGTGGGCGGCGGCGGACTCATCGCCGGCAGCGCGGTGGCCGCGCACCACCTGAGCCCGGGCGTCGAGGTGGTGGGCATCGAGCCCGAGGCCGGCAACGACACCCAGCAGAGCCTGGCGCGCGGCGAGATCGTGCACATCGATACGCCCAAGACCATCGCCGATGGCGCGCAGACGCAGCACAGCGGCACGCTCACCTTCCCTGTGATCCAGCGCCTGGTGAGCCGCATCGAGACCGTGAGCGACGCCCAGCTCGTCGACACCATGCGCTTCTTCGCCGAACGCATGAAGCTGGTGGTGGAACCCACCGGCGGCCTGGCCGCCGCGGCGCTGCTGCACGGCGTGGTGCCCGCGGCCGGCCTGCGCGTGGGCGTGATCATCAGCGGCGGCAACGTGGACCTGCCGCGTTACGCCGCCCTGCTGGGTGGCGGCCTGCAATGAGGCCGCAGCCCGTTCAACACCGGAGACACCGTTGATGGCTGAAGAGAAGACCGAGGACAAGAAGCCCGACAGCGCCAAGAAGCTGAAGGAGCACGTCGAGAAGCTGCTGGCGCGCCCGGCCGCCGAAAGCAGCGGCAGCGTCACGCTGGCCGGTCGCGCCTTCGACTACCGCGTGCACGCCGCCTTCCTGCCCGTGGCCGCCGAAGGGCTGGACGGCGCCGCGGCCGAGCCCGATGCCGCCATCCTGGCCACGGCCTACCTGCTGAAAGGCGCCACGGCCACGCAGCGCCCGGTGTGTTTCGCCTTCAACGGCGGGCCCGGCTCGGCGTCGATCTGGCTGCACCTGGGCGCCCTGGGGCCCAAGCGCGTGGTGGTGCCCGACGACGGCAGCATGCCGCAGGCGCCTTTTGTCGTGCAGGACAACCTACACAGCTGGTTCGAGCATTTCGACCTGGTGTTCATCGACCCGCCGCACACCGGTTGGTCGGTGACGGCCAGCGAAGAGGCGCGCAAGAAGATGCTCTCGGTGGACGGCGACATCGAGGCGCTGGCCGAAGTCATGCGTTTGTGGTTGACGCGCCACCAGCGCTGGGGCTCACCCGTCTACCTGGCCGGCGAGAGTTACGGCACCACGCGCGGCGCGGGCCTGGCCGACAAGCTGCAGGACCTGGGTGTGGTGCTGAGTGGTCTGATCCTCGTGTCCTGCGCGATGGACCTGCAGAGCCTGGTGTTCGCACCGGCCAACGACCTGCCGTACTCACTCTTCCTGCCGGCCTTTGCCAACACCGCGCAGTACCACGGCCTGCTGCGGGGGCCGCAGGCGGCAACACCTGCCGCGGCGCGCGAAGCGGCCGAGGCCTTCGTGCAGGACGAGTACATCGCCGCGCTGCAGGCCGGCGCGCGCCTGTCCGACAAGCAGCGCAGCCGCATCGCGCGGCGCATCAGCGAACTCACGGGCCTGGCGCGCGAGTTCGTCGAAGAGAAGAACCTGCGCATCAGCGACCAGGCCTTCTTCTTCGAGGCGCTGCGCTCGCGCGGGCGCATCGTCGGCCGGTTGGAAAGCCGCTCCACCGGCCCCATGGCCGCCAGCCGCAGCCGGGACTGGGAATTCGACCCCGGCATCGAAGCCATCGCCGGCCCCTACACCATGGCCGCGATGGCCTATTTCGGCGAGCAGCTGGGCTTCGTGACCGACACGCGCTACCAGGTGCTGGCGATGGATGTGAACAGGAACTGGAACTGGAAGCGCAAGGGCCAGGGTGATGGCGGCGAGGGCCAGATGGGCTACCCCGCCACCAGCGCCGACCTGGCCCGCGCCATGCGCCGCAACCCCAACCTGAAGGTACTGGCCGCCAGCGGCCGCTACGACCTGGGCACGCCCTACAGCGCCAGCGATTGGTCGCTGGCGCAGCTGAACGCGCCGCGCGAGGTGCTGGCGCGCGTGACGCACCGCTACTACGACGCCGGCCACATGATGTACACGCGCCAGGCTGACCTGCAGCAGCTGAAGGCCGACCTCGCGGCCTGGATGGGCTGAGCTAGAGCAGGCGCTTCAGCTCGGCCGGCAGCGCGGCGCACAGCGCCGCGTTGTCGCGGCCGAAGGCGAAGTCGGCGAAGTCGAAGCCGGGGCCGACCGTGGCGCCTACGTAGGCCAGCTGCGCCAGCGGCTCGGCCGCCTGCCACCAGTGCGCAGGAACCACGTGGCGGCGCAACCCACCGGGACGCAGTTCCACCGCGTCGAAACGGGACAGGTCGGGCGGCGCCAACCACAGCCGCAGGCCTTCGCCTTCGAGCAGGTGCCACACCTCGTCACTCAACACCCGGTGCCAGGCCGAGAACTGGCCGGCGCCGAGCAGGAAGTCGATGGTGGTCAGAGCCGCGCGCGCGGGCCGGCCGTCGCCGGGCGTCACGGTCTGCGGCGAGCGGAAGACCTCGGCGTAGTGGCCGCCCTCGGGGTGCGGATTCAGCCCCAGCGCGGCGATCAGCTTGGCGGTCGGGTCACGCACGTCGGCCACGGGCTCGCTGCCGAAGCTGTCGCTGTCAAGCAGCTTCAGCACCTTGGCGGCGGCCTGCGCGGGGCTGTCGAGCAGGCCTTGTTCGTGCAGGCCGGCGAAGGTGGTGCGTTCGGGGAACTGCACCGGATCGGCGCCGCGCAGCTGGGCCTGCATGTCGGTGTCGATGACACCCGGCGCCAGCGACACCACGTGTGCGCCATTCGGCCGCGCTGCTTCTTCGAGCGCCAGCGCGCGTGCCAGGTGGTCCATGCCGGCCTTGGCCGCGCTGTAGGCCGCGCTGCCGGCCATCGCGCGGCGGCCCAGGCCGGACGAGATCAGCAGCAGCTTGCGCGGCACGGTCCAGTGCGCCGTGGCGTGCAGGAAGGCCGCGCTCAGCAGCAGCGGCGCTTCAAGGCCCACGCGCAGGGCGTTGGACAGCTCGGCGATGTCGCCTTCGGACAGCGGTGCCGGTTTCGGCATCACGCCGGCGTTGTGGATCAGGGTCACGGAGGCATAGGCCTGCGGGTCGAGCGCGCCGAGCCACGTATCCAGCTGTGCGGCCAGCGGTTCGGGGTTGGCCAGGTCGGCCTGCCAGGCCAGCAGTTCGGCGCCCGCGGGCACCTCGAGTTCGGGCGCGCGGCGCGAGAGGGTGAGCACCTGGTCGCCGCGCGCCAGCCGGTCCTGCGCCAGCGCACGGCCCAGGCCGCGCGAAGCGCCGGTGATGAGGGTGAGGTGTCGGGTCATGGGGGTGCCACTGTAGCCGGGGCTTCAGAACGGGCAGGGGCTCTCGAAGGAAACGGCCTCGCCGCTGGCCGGGTGCGCAAAGGCCAGGCGCTGCGCGTGCAGCAGCAGGCGCGGCGCCCGCAGCGGCTCGGGCGCATAGAACTCGTCGCCGCGGATCGGGTGGCCGATGTGCTGCAGGTGCACGCGCAGCTGGTGCGAGCGGCCGGTGACGGGCTCCAGCGCCAAGCGCGTGGTCTCGGCGCCGCGCGCCAGCACGCGCCAGCGCGTCAGCGCCGCCTTGCCGGCCACGGGGTCGACGATCTGGCGCGGCCGGTTGGGCCAGTCGATGATGAGCGGCGCGTCCACCTCGCCGCTGTCGGCCGCCATCACGCCTTCGGCCACCGCCTCGTAGCGCTTGGCCACGCGCCGCTTCTCGAAGGCCAGGCTCAGGCGGCGCTGCATCTCGATGCCGCGCGCAAAGACCATCAGGCCCGAGGTCGCCATGTCCAGGCGGTGCACGATGAGCGCATCGGCCCACTGCGCCTGCAGGAAGCTCGCCAGGTTGTGCTGCGAGTAGTACTCGCCGCGGCCCGGCACCGACAGCAGGCCGGCGGGCTTGTCGACGATGAGCAGTGACTCGTCGGCGTGGATCAGCGTGAAGGTGGTGGACACGGCGGCGAGCATATCGGCGCTGGCTATCATGGGCCGCATGCGCCGCCGCCTGCTGCTTGCCACACCGCTCTTCGCCTGCCTGCCCACCATGGCCGCCGACGCACCCATCTACACCCGCGTCGACACCGCACTCGGCGCCTTCGTCATCGCGGTCGAACCCGCGAAGGCGCCGATCACGGTGGCCAACTACCTGGCCTATGTCGACGCGCAGCAGCTCGACGGTGGCAAGGTCTACCGCATCGTCACGCCGGCCAACCAAACCGCCGAGACGAAGCACAAGATCGCCGTCGTGCAGTGGGGCCGCCACCAGGCCGATGGCGAATCCGCGCCGCGCCCGCCCATCGCCCACGAGACCACGGCAGTGACGGGCATCAAACACCGGAACGGCACGGTGTCGATGGCACGCCTGGGCCCGGGCACCGCCACGGCCGAGTTCTTCATCTGCATCGGGGATCAACCCGAGCTCGACTTCGGCGGCCGCCGCAACCCCGACGGCCAGGGCTTCGCCGCCTTCGGCCAGGTGGTGGCGGGGCAGGACGTGGTGCAGGCGCTTTATGGCAAGGGCGAGGCCACGCAGTACATCCAGCCGCCGATCGCAGTGCGCAGCGTGCGCCGCCTGACGGCACAGGAAGCGGCGGCACTGTCGCTGCCGCGCTGAATCTGGCATCTGCGGGGGTTGACGCGCGGCGCGCGCAGCGGCACATTGCGCGCTCCCATCAACCGCTCCAGGAGGCTGCCATGACGACGATTGACCAAGCCCTCCTGTCGGCCCGCGCGCTCTGATCCCTTCAGACCCGGCCGCAGCGATTCCCCGCTGCGCCCTCCGCGAACTCTGATTTCCCGCGTTGCCTGGTGCCGTGACCTGAGCGTCCCGGCCGACAGAACCCCATCCCCCTGATGCCGCTTCGGGCGCTGTTGCGCCTGCAGCGTTTGCGTGGTGCCGCCTGGCGCCGCGCTGGTTCGTCCTGCCCGGAACGCTCGACCCATGTTCGATTCTTCGACTCTTCCCCGGCTGCGTGGCATCGGCCTCGCACCGGCCCTGGTTCAACCCCTGGCCCTCTTGATGGCCGACTTTGAAGACACCACGCCGATGCGCGTGGCCGAGGTGCAGCGCGAAGGCCTGCTGCTGCACGACGGCGCCGCCGCGCACGAGGCGCGCCAGTTGCCCGCGCTGCGCAACACGCTGGAGGCCGAGGGTGACGCCCTGGCCGTCGGCGACTGGGTGCTGGCGCAGCGCAACGCCTTTGGCGAATGGTGGGTGTGTGTACGCCTGCCGCCGCTGAACCAGCTGGCGCGCCGGCTGCACGACGGGCGCGACAAGGTCACGCGCGCCGTCATCGTCAGCAACATCGACACCGTGCTCGTGGTGATGGGCCTGGACCACGACTTCAACCTGCGCCGCCTGGAGCGCTACGTGGCGCTGGTGCGCATGGCGGGCGTCGGCGCGGTGGTGGTGCTGAGCAAGCGCGACCTGTGCGCCGATGCCGACACGCGCGTGGCCGAGGTGCAGGCCGTGCTGCCGGCTGACGTGGTGGCCGTGGCCGTGAATGCCCTGGGCGACGAGCCGCGTGCGGCGCTCGCGCCCTGGCTGGCAGCCGGGCAGACGCTGGTGCTGCTGGGCTCCAGCGGTGCCGGCAAGAGCACGCTCACCAACGCGCTGCTCGGCCACGAGACGCAGCTGACGGGTGCCAACCGCGATGGTGACAACCGCGGCCGCCACACCACCACCGTGCGCTCGTTGCACGCTATGCCGGGCGGCGCCTGCATCATCGACACGCCGGGCCTGCGCACGCTGCGCCTGGATGGTGAAGCGCAGGACCTGGCCGCTGCCTTCGGCGACATCGCCACGCTGGCTGCGCAGTGCCGCTTCCGCGACTGCCGCCATGCCGACGAGCCTGGCTGCGCGGTGCGTGAAGGCATCGGCGCCGAGCGCCTGCGCAACTACCACAAGCTGCAGCGCGAGGCGCGGCGCGACACGCTCACCGCGCTGGAACGCAAGGCCCAGGTACAGGTGTGGAAGGCGCGCGGCCGCTCGGCGCAGATCCGCATGAAGGCCAAGCGCGGCTGACCGTGGCTGAAGGGAACACCGTGCATCACCCGATGTGCCACCTTCACCTGCCGTCGCCGCTGTGTCGCCCCATCAGGCCCGTGCCCGACCTCCGGGTTCCGCCGTGCCGGCCTGAGGCACCAGCGCATCGCGCCTTGCCAGCGCGGGGAAGAGGCGCAGCCAGAGCGCCGCCACCAGCAGCGTGCCGGCGCCGCCCAGCACCACCGAGCCCACCGGGCCGAGCAGGGCCGCGGTGGCGCCCGACTCGAACTCGCCGAGCTGGTTCGATGCACCGATGAACACCGAGTTGACGGCGCTCACGCGGCCGCGCATGGCATCGGGCGTTTCTAGCTGCACCAGGGTCTGGCGGATGACCACGCTCACCATGTCGGCCGCGCCTGTCACCGCCAGCGCCAGCAGCGCCGGCACGAAGGCCGTCGAGAGCCCGAAGGCCAGCGTCGCCGCACCGTACACCGCCACTGCGGCCAGCAGCAGCGGCCCGGTGCGGCGCCGCACCGGCCAGCGCGTGAGCAGCACCGACATCAGCAGCGCACCCACCGCCGGTGCGCTGCGCAGCAGGCCCAGGCCGCCGGGGCCGACCTGCAGGATGTCCTTGGCGAACATCGGCAGCAGCGCGGTGGCGCCGCCGAACAGCACGGCGAACAGATCCAGCGAGATCGCGCCCAGCACCACCTTGTGATGCCAGACGAAGTGCACGCCGGCCAGCAGCGTGGCCAGCGTGGCGGGCTCCTGCGGCGGCGGTGCGTGTTCGTAGCGCAGGGCCAGGCACAAGGCACCGGCGGTGGCGAAGAGCGCGGCGCAGACGCCGTAGGTGGCCGAGGCGCCGGCCGCGTAGATCAGCCCACCCAGCGCTGGCCCGGCGATCACGGCACCCTGCAGCCCGGCCGAGCTGAAGGCCAGCGCACGCGGCAGCAACTCGGCCGGCACCAGGCGCGGTATCAGCGCCTGCTGGGCCGGCATCTGGAAGGCACGCACGCCGCCCAGCACCACCGACACCGCCAGCAGCAGCCCGCGTGAGGCATACCCGCCGCTGGCGGCCAGCGCCAGCAGTAGGGCGGCCAGCACCTGCACCGCCATGCACAGCGCCACGATGCGGCCGCGGTGATGGCGGTCCACCACATGGCCGGCGGGCAGGGCCAGCAGCAGCGCGGGTGCGAACTTCGCCAGGCCCACTAGGCCCAGGTCCCAGGCCGAGGCCGTCAGCTCGTACATCTGCCAGCCGATGGCCACCATCAGCATCTGCGCCGCTGCCACGCCGAACAGGCGCGCGAACCACAGCTGCATGAAGGCGCGCTGCGCCCGCAGGGTGCCGCTGCCGCTCAGCACGCGGCGCCCGGCGGGGACATGACGGATGCACCACAACCCCCGCGTTCAGCGCGGCGCGGTGCTGGGCATCCCTGATAAGCTCGAATGAACATGACGATGGAGTCGCCCCGCCTGCACCCCGATGCCCCCAATGCCTTGCCCGTGGGCACGCGGCTGGGCGAATACGAGCTGCGCAGTCTGCTGGGCGTGGGCGGTTTCGGCATTGTGTACCTGGCCTTCGACCACGCGCTGGAGCGCGAGGTGGCGATCAAGGAATACATGCCGGCCTCGCTGGCTGGCCGCACCGAGACGATGTTCGTCTCGCTGCGCTCCTCGTCCGACGCCGAGACCTTCGCCCTGGGCCTGAAGAGCTTCGTCAACGAAGCCAAGCTGCTGGCGCGTTTCGACCACCCTTCGCTGCTGAAGGTGCACCGCTTCTGGGAAGCCAACGGCACCGCCTACATGGCCATGCCGGTGATGCGCGGCCGCACCATGAAGGAAGTGCGGCGCGAGATGTCGGCCTCGCCCGGCGAGGACTGGCTGCGCGCGTTGCTGGGCCCGCTGCTGGGCGCCATCGAGCGGCTGCATTCGGAAGGTGTGTACCACCGCGACATCGCGCCCGACAACATCCAGATCGAACCCGACGGCCGCCCCGTGCTGCTGGACTTCGGCGCTGCACGCCGCGTCATCAGCGACAAGACACAGACCATCACCGCCATCCTTAAGCCGGCCTACGCGCCCATCGAGCAGTACGCCGATTCGGCCGCGCTGAAGCAAGGCCCGTGGACCGACATCTACGCCCTGGGCGCCACGCTGCACTACATGCTGCTGGGCCACCCGCCGCCGCCGGCCACCACGCGCGCCGTGATCGAAGAGGCTTCGGCGCTGACGCTCGATGACTGCCCCGGCTGCAGCCCCGAGTTCCTGCAACTGATCGAATGGATGCTGGCGCCGCGCCCGCAAGACCGGCCGCAGAGCGTGGCCGCGCTGCGCGACGTGCTGGAAGGCCGTGCCCCGCTGCCGCAGCCGGCGCCGGCCCCGGCGGCGCCTGCCGGTGGTGCCGCCTGGCAACGCACCGTCAAGCAGAGCCGCACGGTGCCGCCGCCGGCCCAGGACGAGGACGAGGCCACGCGCGTGATGCTGCCGCCGGCGCCCATCACGGCCGCGCCGCTGCCGCTGGTGGATCCGCCACCCGTCCATGCCGCAGCGCCCGAGCCGGCCTTCATCAGCGCGCCGCCAGTGGCCGCCCTGGCGGCGCTGCCGCCGTCCAGGCCCAAATGGGGCCTGATCCTGGGCGGCGTGGGCGCGGCGGCCGTGGCTGCCGGCGCCGTGGTGTTCTGGCCCAGGCCCGAAGCCGCACCCGCGCCGGCCCCCCAGGTGGCTGCCTCGGCGCCGCCGGTGCTGGCTTCGGCGCCCGCGCCGCAGCTACCGCCGGCGCCCCAGCCTGCGCCGGCCCCCCCGCCCGAATCGACCGTGGCCGCGGTGGTGCTGCCCGGCACGCCCGGTGTCAAGCCGGCCACCACGCGCCCTCCGGCGCCGCAGCCGAACAAGCCTGCAGCGGCTCCGGCGCCGGTGGCTGCCGAAGCGCCCGCTCCTGCACCGGTGGTCGCCCAACCGGCACCGCCGCCCGCCGAGCCGGTCCGCGTGCCCGTGCAAGCCCCGGCGCCCGTTCCTTCGGCGCCAACGCCGGCAGCGCCACCGGCCGGCCCGCAGGCGGTCTGCGCCGGCAAGCGCGCGCTGGCGTACTTCGGTTGCATGGAACGCGAATGCCTGCGATCACGCTTCCAGGATCACGCCGACTGCGTGAAATGGCGCTCCGAGGCGCGCCGCACCATCACCGAATAAGCCACGCTGTCGCGCAGGCGACGCCCCGCTTGCGGGTAAGGCTCGATGACGCGGCTGGCGCTGCACGGTACACCCGCTGTTGCCACAGCCCGGAGCCCGCTCTTGCCCACCGTCGATACCCGTCCGCACGCCGCCGCCTGGCCGCGCCGCCTGCCGCACGAGCTTGCCGTGCCCGACACCACGCTCTGGTTCAACCTGGAGGTCAGCGCGCGGCGCTACCCGGCCAAACCGATGTGCATCTTCTTCGGCCGCGAGCTCAGCTACCGGGAACTGCACCGCCAGGCCGAGGCGCTGGCCGGCTGGCTGCAGGCCCAGGGCGTGAAGCGAGGCGACCGCGTGCTGGTCTATCTGCAGAACTGCCCGCAGTACCTGGTGGCCTTCTACGCCGTGCAGCGTGCCGATGCGGTGGTGGTGCCCGTCAACCCGATGAACCGCGCCGAGGAGTTTGGCCACTACATCACCGACCCGCGCGCCCGCGTCGCGATCACCAGCGCCGACCTGGCACCCACCGTCAGCGCGGCCAATGAAGCCTTGCCGCCCGAGCAGCGGCTGCAGCGCGTGCTGGTGACCCGTTATGCCGATGCGCTGCCGGACGACTTCCCGCCCGACCTGGCGCCGCCGCCCGCCATGCGCGACTGGCTGCTGGCCGAACACCCGCTGCCTGCCGGTGCCACCCGCTGGGCCGAGGCCCTCGCGGCCGGCCATGCGCCCGGCGCCCCGCAGGCCACCCCCGACGACCTGGCCCTCCTGCCGTACACCTCGGGCACCACCGGCCTGCCCAAGGGCTGCGAGCACACCCACCGCACGCTGATGCCCAACGCCGTGGGCGGCAGCCTGTGGAGCTACCTCAGTGCCGAGAGTGTGAGCCTGGGCGTGGTGCCGATGTTCCACATCACCGGCATGATGTACGGGGTGCTGGGCTCGGTCTACAGCGGCACCACCGTCGTGATCCTGCCGCGCTGGGACCGCGAACTGGCCGGCCGTGCGATATCACGCCACCGCGTGACGCACTGGACCTGCATCCCGACCATGATCATCGACCTGTTCGGCAGCCCCCACTACAAGAGTTTCGACCTCAGCAGCCTGCGCTACCTCTCGGGCGGCGGCGCCGCCATGCCGCAGGCCGTGGCCGAACGCCTGCAGCAGGAATTCGGCCTCACCTTCGCCGAAGGTTATGGACTCACCGAGACTGCCGCGCCCAGCCACGGCAATCCGCCCGAACGCGCCAAGCTGCAGTGCCTGGGCATCCCCATCTTCGGCGTCGACAGCCGCATCATCGACCCCGACACGCTGCGCGAGCTGCCCAACGGTGAAGTGGGCGAGATCGTCACCCACGGGCCGATGGTGTTCCGCGGCTACTGGAACCACCCGCAGGCCACCGAGGCCGCCTTCATCCCGATCGACGGCAAGCGCTTCTTCCGCACCGGCGACCTGGGGCGGCGCGACGAAGAAGGCTATTTCTTCATCACCGACCGCCTCAAACGCATGATCAACGCCAGCGGCTACAAGGTCTGGCCCAGCGAGGTGGAACTGCTGCTCTTCAAGTGCCCCTGGGTGCAGGAGGCCTGCGTCATCGCCACGCGCGACGCCTACCGCGGCGAAAGCGTCAAGGCCGTGGTGGTGCTGCGCAGCGAAGCGCGCGGCCGGGTGAACGAGCAGCAGATCATCGACTGGGCGCGCGAGCACATGGCCGTGTACAAGGCGCCGCGGGTGGTGGTCTTCGCCGATGCGCTGCCACGCAGCGGCTCGGGCAAGGTGATGTGGCGGCTGCTGCAGGAACGCGAAGCCGCGGCCTGATTCAGTGCGCCGGCACCGCCGCGCGCACCAGCGCGCGCTGCAGCGCCCGCGCGTCGTTGCTGGCGCGGTGGCGCGACAGGCCCATCTCGGCCACGGCCTCGCGCCGTGCCTGGTCCAGCCGAGACAGTGCGCTTTCGTCCAGCAGTGCGCTCACCGATTCCAGCTTGAAGGCGGGCGACAGGCCGGCTTCCTCGAACAGGGCACCGAGCCAGGTGTAGTCGTGGGCCCAGCCGTCGCAGTAGACGGTCAAGCCCGACAGGTCGCGGTTGAGGGCCTGGGCCACGTCACGCGGGGTGCGCCCGTGGGCGGCCAGCACGACGCGTGTGATGCCGTGCATGCGCTCGGCGGCTTCGTCCCAGTGTGTCCACCCGGACGCCGGGCGCACCAGCATGCAGGCGGCGCGGCCGTCGGGCAGCACGTAGCCCACCTCGATGGGGTAGCTGCTGCGGCCGAAACCCGAGGCTTCGATATCCAGGACGCAGGGCAGGGCGGCTTGTTCTTGCATGGGGTGCCGGGCTGGAGCCGATTGTGAACGGCACACCCGTGGAACACTCCCCGCCATGCGAGACAAATTCGATGTCGTGGTCGTCGGCGGCGCGGCGGTGGGCAGCGCCGCGGCCTACTTCCTGGCGCGCGCCGGCGGCGTGAAGGTGCTGGTGCTGGAGCGCGACCCGAGTTACCGCGGTTGCGCCACCACGCGCTCGGTGGCCTCCATTCGGCACCAGTTCAGCACGCCCGAGAACATCCGGCTGTCGATGTTCGGCACCACCTTCATCCGGCGTGCCCACGAAGAGCTGGCCGTGGATGGCACCGCGCCCGACCTGGCCTTCCGCGAAGGCGGCTATCTGTTCCTGGCCACGCCCGAAGGCCTGCCGGTGCTGCAGCAGAACCACGCCACGCAGCGTGCGGAAGCCGCCGATGTCGTCTTGCTGCCGGCCGCCGACCTGCAGGCGCGCTTTCCCTGGCTCGGGACGCAGGATCTGGCGGCGGGCTCGCTGGGCCTGTCGGGCGAAGGCTGGCTCGACGCGCATGCGCTGATGCACGCCTTGCGCCGCAAGGCCATCGCGCTGGGTGCCGAGTACCGCGCCGCCGAGGCCGTGGCCTTCGAAGACGACGCGGTGCGCCTGGCCGACGGCAGCCGCATCCACTGCGGCCAGATCATCAACGCTGCAGGCACCGGCGCGGCGCCCCTCGCGCGCACGGCCGGCATCCATCTGCCGGTGCAGTCGCGCAAACGCTGCGTCTTCCACTTCCGAAGCCCGGCGCCCGACACGCGATGCCCGCTGGTGATCGACCCGACGGGCCTGTACTTCCGGCCGGAAGGCGACGGCTACCTCTGCGGCATCGCCCCGCCCGAGGCCGAAGACCCCGAGTGCCACGACTTCGAAGTGCCACTGGCCTGGTGGGAAGACCGCCTGTGGCCGGCGCTGGCGCAGCGCGTGCCGGGCTTCGAGGCCGCGCGCCTGATCAGCGCCTGGGCCGGCCACTACGACGTGAACCAGCTCGACGCCAACCTCATCCTCGGCGCGCACCCCTCACGGCCGAAGCTGCTGTTCGCCAACGGCTTCAGCGGCCACGGCCTGCAGCAGTCGCCCGCCGTGGGCCGCGCGCTGGCCGAACTGGTGCTGCATGGCGCCTACCGCACGCTGGACCTGTCGCGCCTGGGCTGGGCGCGGGTGCTGGAGAACCGGCCGCTGCGCGAGCACAACGTGGTCTGAATCAGGCCGCCGGCGCCACCAGCGCGCCCTGGATGCCGTGGCGCTGCAGCGCCGCCGCCACCGCGCCGCTGGCCTTGGCCTGTTCGACGAAGCTGCGCAGCCAGGCCTGTGCCGCGTCGCCGCGCGCGGCCGGCACGCCCATCGCCTGTTCGATCACCATGAAGCGCCCGGGCAGCAGGCGCAGGCCCGGCAGGCGCGCGGCGTCGGCCTGCAACTGCTGCTTCACGCCCGCGGCCACGTCGGCCTGTTCGGCCAGGAAACGGTCGACCACCATCTGCGAGGTGACGGTGTGCACCAGTGTTGCGGCCTTGAAGGTGCGCGACAGGTAAAGGTCGTAGGCGCTGCCCTTGCCCACCATCACGCGCGTGCCGGGGCGGTCGACCTCGCTGTTGTCGCGCAGCGGTGAACCCTCGCGCACCAGGTAGGCACCTTCGATCTGCACGTAGGGCGCCGAGAAGCGGATGCCCTCGCCACGTTGGGGATCGACGGCGAAGAAGCCGACGTCGGCCCGGCCGCTGCGCACGGCGTCCACCGACTTGGCGGCCGCGTCCACCACCACCAGTTCCACCGCCACGCCCAGGCTCTTGCCCATGGCGCGGGCCAGGTCGACCGAGACCCCGTACACCTCGCCGGCCGCGTTGCGCGCGGCCAGGATGGGGTTGCCCAGGTTGATGGAAGCGCGCAGCCAGCCGGCGGGGGCCAGCGCGGCCACCGGCGCGGGCGCCACGCTGGCGCAGGCGGGCAGAAGCAGGGCACTGGCCGCAGCCAGGCACTCGCGGCGGGTGAGGGCGGGGGCTTGCGTCATGGCTGCCAGAGTGGCACGGCGCGGCCTTGCTCGCCTCAGGGCTTGCACGGGCTGTGCCGGTGCGGCGCTGCGACATCATGCGCAACCCTGCACGACATGCCGCCCGGAGACCACCCCATGCCCATCACCCGCCGCCTGGCCCTGCAATCCACCGCCGCCAGCGCACTGCTGGCCAGCCTGGGCGCACGCGCGCAGGCCGCTGGGCCGCCGTTCGAGAACGTGAGGATCATCACCGGCTTCACGCCCGGCGGCACCTCGGACACCATCTGCCGGCGTTTGGCCGAGAAGCTGCGGCCGGCTTACGGCAAGTCGGTGCTGGTGGAAAACCGCAGCGGCGCCGGCGGCCAGATCGCGGTGCAGGCGATGAAGACCCTGGCACCCGACGGCACCAACATCCTGCAGACGCCGATGTCGATGCTGGGCATCTACCCGCACATCTACAAGAAGCTGGCCTACGACCCGGTGGCCGACCTGACGCCGGTGTCGCTGGGCGCGGTGTTCGATTTCGGCTTCGCCGTCGGCCCGCAGGTGCCGGCCTCGGTGGCCAACATGGCCGACTTCTTCGCCTGGTGCAAGGCCAACCCGAACCTGGCCAACTACGGCTCGCCGGCCGCGGGCAGCACACCGCACTTCGTGGGCGTGCTGGCCGGGCGCGCGGGCGGTGTGGAACTCAAGCACGTGCCCTACCGCGGCACGCAGCCGGCCATCCTGGAGATGATGGGCGGGCAGATCGCCGCCGTCTCGGGCCCGGTGGGCGAGTTCACACAGCACATCGCTGGCGGCAAGGCCCGGCTGCTGGCCACCTCGGGGGCCCGGCGCAACAAGTTCGCACCGAACACGCCCACGCTGGTGGAGCAGGGCCTGAAGGACCTGGTGTTCAACGAGTGGTTCGGCTTCTACATGCCGGCCAAGGCCGCACCCGACGTGGTGAAGCGGCTCAACGCCGCGATGGTGGAAGCGCTGGCCTCGGCCGACGTGATCGCCGGGCTGGAGGTGATGGGGCTGGAGGCGAAGTCTTCTTCACCGGCCGAACTGGCCGCGATGCTGAAGGCCGACAGCGAGCGCTGGGGGCCCCTGATCAAGAGCATCGGTTTCACGGCCGATTCGTGAGCGATCACGGAGGGACGCCTGACGACGGCAACCAGATCGTCGTGCCGCCGTCCTTCGTGGCGCTGTTCGTGCCGCCGGGGCGCATCAAGCCCACGGCGGCGCGTGCAGAGATCGCCGCGCGCTACGAGCTGTGCGAAGACCTGGCGCAGATGCTCACCGAACACGCGCGCACCAAACACTGGGAACTGGGTGTCACCGAGCAGGACGTCCTGCAGCGCATGCACCAGGGCCTGCTTGGCCCCGAGGCGCCGGTGAGCGAAGCCGAGGCGGCCTGGGTGGTGCGGCGCCTGGCCGAACTGCTGGACTGGCCGGCTGACTAGGGCCCCTTAAAGCGGCCGCATTTCCACCCGCCGATTGCGCGCGAAACCTTCTTCGGTGCGCGTGCGGTCGAGCGGGCGCGTGTCGCCGAAGCTCACCGCCTCGGCCTGCTCCGGCGTCACGCCCAGCAGCGCCATCATCTGCCGCACGGCCTCGGCACGCCGCTGCCCCAGCGCCAGGTTGTATTCGGAGCCACCCCGTTCGTCGGCGTGGCCTTCCACCACGAGCCGCCGGCTGCGGTCTGCCGCCAGCCAGCGCGCGTGCGCCTCGACCAGGGCCCAGTACTCCTGCCTGACCTCGTAGCGGTCGAAATCGAACTGGACGACGTGATCGGCCGGCAAGGCGGCGGGGCCTGTGTCGGGAGGCGCCGGCGCGGGTATCGGCGCCGGAAGAGCGGGCGCCTGGCCTGCAGCGCTGGCACGCGGCGCCGCGGCCGCGCGGGCCGCAGCCCGGCGCGCATCGGCTTCGGCCGCCGCGGCCTTGGCGGCGTCTTCGGCTTCCTGCGTCGTCCACACCGTGCGTGTGTCCTCGCGCCGGACGATGACGCCAGGCTCCCCGGAGCCGGGCCCGCTGGCGCACCCGGCCAGCCATACGCTCGCCATGCAGGCCAGGCGCAGAAGCACCGCATGCGCGGAGGCAGACTTCATCGAATTTCTCCAGGGTCGCGGCGTTGGCGATAGGGGGGACGCGCGCTCGTGGCGACCGATCATCGAAGTATCGTATCCAATGAACGGAACCGAATCCGCAAGCCACATGGCGGCGCCCATGCCCACGGCGCTTCAAGGCCGGGCTGCCGTTCAGCGCGGCGCCAGTGCCTGAAGAAGTTCTTCGACCGGGGCGCCTTCACTCCATGCCGGAACGTTCTCCGGCACGCTCAGCCAAGGCTGTTTGCGTTTCACCCAGATGTGGGCCACGACGTCCAGCTCATCGCTGCGATCCAGCGTGCCCGCGCGCACCACCACCACGCCCGGCCGGGCGCTGTTCGAGTTGTAGACCCGCGTGTGGCAGACCGCGCACACGCGCTGCATCGAGATCCTGCCGCTCGGCGTGGTGAGCTCATAGACGGCCAGCGGCCCGGTTGCTCTGAGCGCCGGCTCGGGCAGGAAGGTCTGCTGGCTGAACGCGCTGCCGCTCCAGGTCTGGCAGTCGCGGCAATGGCAGGCATAGGTGCGCGGCAGCGTTTCCAGCGCCAGCGTGTAGCGCACGGCCCCGCAACGGCAACCGCCTTGAATGTCCGACATGCGAGTCTCCTGGTTGGCAACGTTGAGCAGCGGCCTGGCGGATGCTCCGCGCGCAGGCACAAGGTCGGGCAGCTCAGACCTTGCTTCGCCGGCGCGACGTGGCCCGCGGCGCCGGTTGCGGCTTCAGTGACTCGAGGATGGCATCCCGGCTGACGGCCAGGAGTTCGTCGGCCAGGGGTGAATCGTCCGGGCAAGCCCGCGACATCACGAGAGCGCCCACCGCGTGCGCGTACACGTCGAGGATCGTGGCGCGCGCCCGCGCGGCGGCAGCGCCGCCAGACTCACCGTTGTGCGGGCTCAGCGTCGCCACCAGGTGCTCGATGCCCTCCGCGAACGCGACCCGCACCGACTCGGCTTGCCGTGCGGCGTCGCCGCCGAGCGCAGCCATCGTGCAGCCGGTGGCGCGAGCGTCCCGGTGCTCGCGCGAGAGGTAGTGGCGGACGAACTCCGCTGCATCCACGCCTTCCGTCAGCGCCGTGGTCTGCGCAATGCCGCAAGCCGTCGCTTCCGCCATCAGGTCGGCCTTGGAGCCGAACTGTTTGTAGAAGCCGCCGTGTGTGAAGCCCGCTGCCGCCATCAGGTCGGCAACGCCGACTCCATCGAAGCCTCGCTCGCGAAACAGCTGGGAGGCCGTTTCGACGACGTGGGCTCGATTGGCCTCTGCCTGTGCCTTGGTGACTTTCATTTCTGTCCGAGGTGGTTGGGTTCGACCTGCCGGGTGCGGACTATACATTGATGACGTTCATCATTAAAACTCTTGACTTGTTTGATTATGAACGTCATCATTGAGTCATTCGAGCTCGCCAAGCACCCGTCGGCGAGACGCAAATCCCGAGGCCACCCGAGCAGACATGAAAGCACTCACATTCAAACGTTATGGCAAGTCGCCAGAGATCGGGTTCACCGACGTCCCGCGGCCGACGCTGAAGGCCGATGACCTGCTGGTCCAGGTTCATGCAGCCAGCGTGAACCCGGTCGACAACATGATTCCGACCGGGCTCTTCAAGGCCGTCGTGAAGTTCCAGCTGCCTGCCACACTGGGCAGCGACCTGGCCGGCGTCGTGATCGAGGTCGGCAGCCGGGTCACCCGCTTCAAGCCGGGTGATGCGGTCTACGCCAACATCTTCGACCAGGGCACGGGCTCGATCGCCGAGTTCGCGGTGGTGCCCGAAAGCTCTGCAGCGCTGAAGCCGGCCAATCTGGACTTCGTGCAGGCCGCGTCGATCCCGATGGTCGGGCTCACGTCGTGGCAGGCGCTGGTTGACCGCCTGCAACTCCAGGCCGGCCAGAAGGTGTTTGTTCCAGCAGGTTCGGGCGGCGTGGGCACGTTCGCGATCCAGCTGGCCAAGCACCTGGGCGCCCAGGTGGGAACGACCACCAGCACGGGCAATGTCGAACTGGTGCGCGGCCTGGGTGCCGACGAGGTGGTCGACTACAGGAAGCAGGCCTTCGAGACCGTGCTAAGCGGCTATGACGCCGTGCTGGGCACCGTCAGGGGCGACGCCATCGAGAAGGCCATCGGCATTCTCAAGCCGCGGGGCCGGATCGTCTCCCTGGTCGGGCCCCTGGATGTCGCGTTCGCGCGCGCGCGCCGGCTCAACGTCTTCCTCAGGTTCGTGTTCGCGCTGATGAGCCGCCGGATCATGGGCCTGGCCAGCAAGCGGGGCGTCGACTACTCGTTCCTCTTCGCCCGCCCCGACGGCGATCAGCTGGCCCGGATCGGCAAGCTCATCGAGACCCAACGCATCCGGCCCGTGATCGACAAGGTTTTCCCCTTCGAGCAGGCCAAGGAGGCGCTGGAATACCTGGCCCAGGGGCGCGCCCGGGGCAAGGTGGTCGTGCAGATGCGATAGCCCCTTGCCCACCCACTTCCTTCCTCACCCGTTCTGGAGAACTCAATGAAGATCGACAACGCAGTGGCCCTCGTGACGGGCGCGAACCGTGGCATCGGCCTGGCCTTTGCACAGGAACTGCTCGCGCGGGGTGCGCGCAAGGTCTATGCCGCCGCGCGCGACCCGGCTGCCATCACCCAAGCCGGGGTTCATGCCCTGAGGCTGGATGTCAACCGGCCTGAAGACGTGGCCGCCGCCGCCGCGTTGGCGCCGGACGTGACGCTGGTGATCAACAACGCCGGCATCGCCCAGCCCGGCGGGTTTCTCGCCGCCGACAGCGAAGAGGTTGCGCGACGCCTCTTCGAGACCAACTTCTTCGGCATGTTGCGCATCAGCAAGGCATTCGCGCCGATCCTCGCAAGCCATGGCGGGGGCGCGTTCCTCAACGTCCTGTCGGTGGCCGCCTGGGTAAATGGGGGCGAGCTGGCAGCCTATTCGGCCAGCAAGTCGGCGGCCTGGTCGCTGACCAACGCCCTGCGCAACGAACTGGCGGCGCAGAAGACGCAGGTGCTGGCGCTGCACATGGGCTACGTCGATACCGACCTCACACGCGGCTTCGAGGTGCCGAAGGCCAGCCCTGAGGCGATCGTCCAGCGCGCGCTCGACGGGCTCGAATCGGGCCTTGACGAGGTGCTGGCCGACGAACTCACCCAGCAGATCCATCGCGCGCTGACCGCGGCGCGACCTGGCTACCTGCCGCAGCAGGCGTGAAGCCTCAGTCACCGGAGCACCGAATGAGCACGCGGATCCATCGAGTCGCCTTGAGTCTGGCCCTGGCCTTATCGGCTGCATCGGCGCCGGCGCCGGCGCAGACGCCCCATGCTGCGCCGGACGGTGCCCGGCTGCGTCATGCGGCAGCGGCCGGCGTGCCGGGCCTCAGCTGGGCCGAAGCCCCGACACAAACCCTGTCCGCAGGCGGCATCCACTTCGCCTACCGCGAACTCGGCAAGCAACACGGCGGCACGCCGGTGGTCTTCCTGAACCATCTGGCCGCGGTGCTGGACAACTGGGACCCGCGGGTTGCCGATGGCATCGCGGCCAGGCGCCACGTGATCGTGTTCGACAACCGGGGTGTCGGTGCGTCCACGGGAACGCCCTCGAATTCGGTGGAAGCGATGGCAGACGATGCCATCACCTTCATCAAAGGGCTGGGCTTCCGGCAGGTCGACCTCTTCGGCTTCTCGATGGGCGGCATGGTCGCGCAGGAGATCGTGCTGAAGGAACCGCAGCTCGTCCGCAGGATGATCCTGGCCGGTACGGGCCCGGCCGGCGGAGCAGGCATCAGCGCGGTGGCTGGCGTCGCCAACTACGATCTGCTGCGGGCATTGCTCACGGGCCAGGACCCAAAGCAGTACCTGTTCTTCACGCGCACGGCCGGCGGCATCGAGGCGGGCAAAGCGTTCCTGGCGCGCCTGAAGGAGCGTTCGCAGAACCGTGACCTGGAGATCACCGTGGGTGCCTACGTGGCGCAGCTCCAGGCGCTCAGCGCGTGGGGCCAGAAGCAGCCGGCCGACCTGTCGGCCATCAGGCAGGCCGTGCTGGTCGTCAATGGCGACGACGACAGGATGGTGCCGACGCCGAATTCGCACGATCTGGCGCGTCGGCTTCCGAACAGCACGCTGATCATCTACCCCGATGCCGGCCACGGCGGCGTGTTCCAGCACCACGCCGACTTCGTGCCCAGGGCCCTGGACTTCCTCTCACGCTGAGGCCCTGCAGGGGCCGCGTGGAGGAAACGAGCCGGCGCCGGCGCCACAAGCTCCCCACCTGGGCGCACCCGCTCAGGCCGGCGCCTCCAGCTTTAGCCGCACCACGCTGTCCAGCCCTTCGACCCGCCCATCGGCCGCGCGGTTGTTCAGCTCGATGCGCCCGCCCAGCGCCGCCACGATCTCGTGGCAGATGGCCAGGCCCAGGCCCGTCCCGCTGTGGCCGCCGGCGTCGGGGCGCGAGGTGCTGAAGGCCTGGAACAGGCGCTCGCGCTGTTCGGGTGCGATGCCGGGGCCGCTGTCGGCGATGGTCAGCACGGCTTCGGTCTCTGTCACGGCCAGCAGCACGCTCAGGCGGCCGCGCTGCGGCGTGTGGCGCACGGCGTTGTGCAGCAGGTTGCGCGTCAGCTCGCGCAGGGCCCAGGCGTGGGCGCGCACCGGGGCGGGGTGTGTGTCGAGGTCGAAGTCGAGTTCGGCGTCGGCGATCAGGGCCGAAAGGTCCAGCGCCACGGCGCGCACGATGGGCGCCCAGTCCTCCACGCCCGGTTCACCCTGCTGGCGCAGCTGTTCCACCTTGGCCAGCGCCAGCATCTGGTTGGCCAGCAGGGTGGCGCCCTCCACGGTGCTGGCGATCTCCTCCAGCGCCTGCGCCGGTGCCACGTCGCCGCGGCGCGCCGACTGCACCTGCGTCTTCAGCACCGCCAGCGGCGTGCGCAGCTGGTGCGAGGCGTCGCGCACGAAGCGCTTCTGGTGTTCCAGCAGGCGCGCCATGCGCGCCAGCACGGCGTTGGTGGCGTCGACGATGGGGCGCAGCTCGCGCGGCGCGCCCTCGCCGGGCAGCGGCGACAGATCGGTGGCGGCACGCTCCTGCACCAGCCGGCTGAATTCGCGCACCGGTCGCGTGGCGCGCTGCACCACCCACAGCACCACGGCCACGATCACCAGCACCAGCAGGGCCTGCTGCCAGAGGGTCTGCAGCAGCAGCGCGCGCGCCAGCGTGCGGCGCAGCTCCAGCGTCTCGGCCACCTGGATGGTGGCCACGCCCTGGCCACCCAGCCCTGACACCGGCTGCAGCAGCACGGCCATGCGCACTGGCTCGCCGCGGTACTGGTCGTCGTAGAAGTGCACCAGCGCGGCGTAGACGTTGCGCTCGGCGCCGGCGGGCTGCGGCGGCGGCAGGTCGTCGAAGCCGGCCACCATCTCGCCGCCGAAGCCCGCCACCTTGTAGTACAGGCGGCTGCGGTTGTCGGCCTCGAAGGGCTCCAGCGCGCTGTAGGCCAGCGTGCTCTGCAGCCGCGGCCTGCCGCCTTCGGTGTTGACCTCGAGCAGTTCGCCGATGGACTTGGCGCTGGCCAGCAGCGTTCGGTCGTAGGCGGTGTCGGCGGCCTGCAGGGCCTGGCGATAGAGGCTGGCGGCATTGAGCACCACGAACCCCAGCACCGGCACCAGGATGCCCAGCAGCAGGTGACCGCGCAGCGAAGAGCGCCACCGGGCGAACATCACTCGCCCTCCTTCAGCAGGTAGCCCAGGCCGCGCAGCGTGACCAGCCGCACCGGCATCGCTGCCAGCTTCTTGCGCAACCGGTAGACCACCACCTCGATGGCGTCGGGCGCCACGTCGGCTTCGCCGGGGAACACCAGTTCGGCCAGACGTTCCTTGGCCAGCGCGTGGCCGGGGCGGGCCAGCAGGGCGCGCAGCAGCGCGGCTTCGCGCGCCGTCAGGTCCAGCGGCTGGCCGTGAAGGTAGACGGCGCCGCTGTCGGCGTCGGCAGACAGGCCGCAGAACTCGCGCGTCACGCCGGCCGTTGCCGCCTGCGCGCCGGCCGCACGCCGCGCCAGCGCTCGCACGCGGGCTTCCAGTTCGTCCAGGTCGAAAGGTTTGGCCAGGTAGTCGTCGGCGTCGGTGTTCAGGCCCAGCACCCGGTCGCCCACGGTGCCGCGGGCGGTGAGGATGAGCACCGGCGTGGCCAGCCCCTCGGCGCGCGCGGCGGCCAGCACCTGCAGGCCGTCCTGGCCGGGCAGGCTCAGGTCGAGCAGCACCACGTCGGGCACGCTGGCGCGCCAGCGGTCGAGTGCGCGGGCGCCGTCGCCGCACACCACCACCTGCACGCCCAGGCGCTCGAAGCTGCGCTGCAGGGTGGTCTGCATCGCGGTGTTGTCTTCGATCAGCAGCAGCTTCATCGTGGGCGGCGGATTATCGGCAGACGGGCTGCTCCCCAGGTTTCCCCGGGGGGCGGCGACAGCCGTTTGACAGGCACCATCCCGATCATCCCCGGCACCGCAAGAACATCAGGAGACACACACCATGCGCCGCGACACCTTCCTCAAGTCCCTGGCCGCCCTGGCGGCCGCCGGCAGCCTGCCACTGTCCGCCCGCGCGGCGGCCAATCTGAAGATGATGATCCCGGCCAACCCCGGAGGCGGCTGGGACACCACCGGCCGCGCACTGGGCAAGGCGCTGCAGGAAGCCGGCGTGGCCACCGCCGTCACCTTCGAGAACAAGGGCGGCGCGGCCGGTGCCATCGGCCTGGCGCAGTTCGTCAACGCGGCCAAGGGCGACGGCAACTCGATGATGGTGATGGGCGCGGTGATGCTGGGCGGCATCATCACCGGCAAGCCGCCGGTGACGGTGACCCAGGCCACGCCGCTGGCGCGCCTGACCAGCGAGTACAACGTGTTCGTGGTGCCGGCCGATTCGCCGCTGAAGACCATGAAGGACGTGGTCGAGCAGATGAAGAAGGACCCCGGCAGCATCAAGTGGGGCGGCGGTTCGCGCGGTTCCACCGAGCACGTGGCCGCGGCCATGCTGGCGCGCGAAGTGGGCGTGGACGCGGCCAAGATCAACTACGTACCCTTCCGGGGCGGCGGCGAGGCCGTGGCGGCCATCCTGGGCGGCAACGTCAGCGTGGGTGGCAGCGGCTACAGCGAGTTCCAGCAGTACATCGACAGCGGCAAGATGCGCGCCATTGCGGTCACTTCGGCCACACGGCTGAAGGGCATCAACGTGCCGACGATGAAGGAGCTGGGCTACAACGTCGAGATCGGCAACTGGCGCGGCGTCTACGGCGCGCCCGGCATCACGCCCGAGCAGACCAAGGCGCTGATCGAGATGATCGTCAAGGCGACGAAGACCAAGAGCTGGGCCGAGTCGATGGAGAAGAACGGCTGGACGCCCGCGCTGATGACGGGCAAGGAGTTCGCCGACTTCGTCGACCGTGAATTCGCCGGCCTGCGCGCCACCATGGTCAAGGCCGGCATGGTCTGAACATGTCGGACCCTGCAGCCGCGGTCCGGCACCAGACCTTCATCGGCGCCGGCGCGCTGCTGGTCGGCGCGCTGATGGCCTACGGCGCCTCGTCGATTCCTTCCGCGGCCGGTTACGCCGGCGTGGGGCCGAACTTCCTGCCCTGGGTGGTTTCGGTGGTGCTGCTGCTGTGCGGCGGCGGGCTCATCGCCCACGCCCGCAGCGGCGGCTGGCGCGACCTGGAAGAGCCCTCCGGCGCCGCGCGCGGCGACTGGCCCGCGCTGGCCTGGGTGGCGGCGGGCGTGACCGCCAATGCGGCGCTGATCACCACGCTGGGTTTCATCCTCAGCTGCACGCTGTGTTTCATGCTCGCGGTGCGCGGCCTGCGTGCCAGCGAAGGCAAGGGGCATGGCGGCGCCCGCGGCCTGGTGCTCGACTTCGTCACCGGCTTCCTGATCGCGGCGCCGGCCTACTGGCTGTTCACCAAGCTGCTGGCCATCACGCTGCCGGGCCTCACCGCCAGCGGCTGGCTCTAGGACACGCATGGACATCTGGAACCAGCTGCTGGGTGGTTTTGCCACCGCCGGCACGCCGATCAACCTGCTGTGGGCCTTCGCCGGCTGCGCCATCGGCACCGCCATCGGCGTGCTGCCGGGCCTGGGGCCGGCGGTGACGGTGGCCATGCTGCTGCCCATCACCGCGCAGGTGGAACCCACGGCCAGCATGATCTTCTTTGCCGGCATCTACTACGGCGCCATGTACGGCGGCAGCACCACGTCGATCCTGCTCAACACGCCGGGCGAGACCGGCACCATGGTCACCGCGCTCGAAGGCTTCAAGATGGCCAAGAGCGGGCGCGCCGGCGCGGCGCTGGCCACCTCGGCCATCGGCAGCTTCGTGGCCGGCACCATCGCCACCGTGCTGGTGACGCTGTTCGCGCCCATCGTGGCCAAGTACGCCGTGCTGCTGGGGCCGCCCGAGTACTTCATGCTGATGCTGCTGGCCTTCTGTACGGTCAGCGCGGTGCTGGGCAAGAGCACGCTGCGCGGCATGACGGCGCTCTTCATCGGCCTGGCCGTGGGCCTGGTGGGGCTGGACCAGATCACCGCCCAGGCGCGCTATACCGGGGGCATCCCCGAGTTCACCGACGGCATCGAGGTGGTGCTGGTGGCCGTGGGCCTGTTCGCCGTGGGCGAGTGCCTGTACACCGCGCTGTACGAAGGCCGCAGCGTGCAGCAGATGAACCGCATGGGCAGCGTGCACATGACACGCGCCGAATGGAAGCGTTCGTGGCCGGCCTGGCTGCGTGGCACCTTCCTCGGCTTTCCCTTCGGCACCATCCCGGCCGGTGGTTCCGAGATCCCCACCTTCCTGAGCTACGGCGTCGAGCGCAAGCTGTCGCGCCACCCGGAAGAGTTCGGCACCACCGGCGCCATCGAAGGCGTGGCGGGGCCCGAGGCGGCGAACAATGCGGCGGTGACGGCCACCCTGGTGCCGCTGCTGACCCTGGGCATCCCCACCTCGGTGACGGCGGCCATCCTGCTTTCGGCGCTGCAGAACTACGGCATCAATGCCGGCCCGCAGCTGTTCCAGACCAGCTCCACCCTGGTGTGGGCGCTGATCGCCTCGCTCTACATCGGCAACGTGATGCTGCTGGTGCTGAACCTGCCGCTGGTGGGCATGTGGGTGAAGCTCCTGAAGATCCCGCGGCCGCAGCTCTACGCCGGCATCCTGATCTTCGCCACCATCGGCGTCTACGGCATGCGCCAGAGCGCCTTCGACCTGTTCCTGATGCTGGGCATCGGCCTGGTGGGTGTGGTGATGCGGCGCTTTGACTTCCCCACCGCGCCGGTGATCGTCGGCATGATCCTGGGCCCGCTGGCCGAGGCGCAGATGCGCAACGCGCTGTCCATCGGCGAAGGGCACTGGAGCGTGTTCGTCACGCGGCCGATGTCGGCCACGCTGCTGGCCGTGGTGGTGGCGGTGCTGGTGCTGCCGCGGCTGTCGGCCTGGCTCAAGCGCAAGCGCACGCTACAGGTGTAGCGGCTCGGCGCTGAAGAGGCGCGGGTCCATGGTGATGAGGTCAGGTGCCACCGCCACCGGAGCGCCGCAGACATCCAGCACGTCGCGCTGCAAGTCGATGCCGGGAGCGATCTCGATCAGCGTCAGCTGCGGCGTGCCGCTGCCGTCGGGCCGGATCTCGAACACCGCGCGCTCGGTGATGTAGCGCACCGGCACGCCACGCTGCGCGGCGTAGGCGGCCTTGAAGCTCAGGTGTGACACCGCAGGCACCAGCTTCTTCAACCGGCCTTCCTGCGCGATGCGCAGGCGCCCGTCGGCCGCGGCCACCTGCAAGCCGCCCGCGGTGAGTGTGCCCATGAACACCAGCGCCTGTGCGCCCTGGGTGATGTTGATGAAACCGCCCACACCGGCGATCAAGGCCTTGTCGCCCTCGCCGAAGCGGCTGACGTTGACGTTGCCCGCCGCGTCCAGCTCGGCCATGCCGAGCACGGCCAGATCGATGCCACCACCGTCGTAGAAGTCGAACTGCGCCGGCTGGTCGACCACGGCCTCGGGGTAGGCCGAGGCGCCGAAGCTCAGGCCGTCGGCCGGTGTGCCGCCGATGGGGCCGGCTTCCACCGTCAGCGTGAAGCCCGAGAGCCCCGCAGCCTTGGCCATCGCGCCCACGGCGGCCGGCATGCCCACGCCGAGGTTCACCACGCGCGGGTGGCGCCGGGCCAGTTCCAGCACCACGCGCCGCTGCACCAGCGTGCGCGCGTCCAGCGGCGGTTCGGTGTAGGGCACGGCCGCATCGCCGTGCCAGGGCTTGAGGTAGGCCTCGTTGTGGGTCTCGCCGAAGGTGATGCGGTGGTGCTCGGCATCGCGGCACAGCACCACGTGGTCGACCAGGATGCCGGGCACGCGGATGGGCGCCAGCTCGGCGTGGTGCTCCACCACTTCCCGCACCTGCGCGATGACGATGCCGCCGCTGTTGCGCGCCGCCTGCGCAATGGCCAGCAGCTCGTGGTGGAAGGGTTCGCCGTGGCAGCTGAGGTTGCCGCGCGCATCCGCCGCCGTGGCGCGCAGCAGGGCGCAGTGGATGGGGAAGGCGGGGTAGAAGAGGAAGTCCTCGCCGCGGAAGTTCAAAGCTTCCACCCAGCGGCTGCGGCCGGATGCCCATGCATCGAGCGCACGCCGGTTCAGCGCCGCGCCCTGGTAGCGCGGGTCGAGGTGCGATCGCGGGTCGACGAAGGTGTGCAGGCCCACGCGCGTCAAGAGCCCCGGCTGGCCGGCCGCGATGGCGCGGTAGAGATGGGTGATGACACCCTGCGGCAGGTTCCAGGCCTCACAGGCCTCGGCCAGCGCCAGCTCCATCAGGCGCGGCGCCGAGCGCCAGTGGCCGCCGCAGATGGCGCGCACCATGCCGGCGTTGCCGAAGTGGTTCACGCCGCGGCGTGCGCGGTCGCCCTGACCGGCGGAATACACCAGCGTCAGGTCGCGCGGACGCGCGTTGGCGATGAAGCGCTGCTCCAGCGCCGAGGTCACGGCTTCGGCGTGGCCGGCGCCGACGAAGCCGGCGCAGGCCACGGTCCAGCCGTCCTGCACCAGGGCGGCGGCGTCTTCGGCATCGATCAGGTTCATGCGGCCGCATTCTCGTGCGGCCGCGAGACCCTTCAGTCGTAGGCGCCCGGCGTGGGCGCGCCGGCATCGCCGCGCGGCGCGCCGGGCGTGGTGGCGTAGGCCGCGCTGCGCGGCGGCAGCAGCAGGGCGCCGGGCAGGTCGAAGGCGTGCAGCTCGTCGACCGGATGGCTTGCCAGGTTGGTGGCCCGCGTGCCGCTGCCGCGCAGTGCCGAGGTGGCCGGCAGCCGCAGCGCGGCCGGCGTGATGCCCGGCAGCGCGCCAGGTGCCAGCGGCGGGGCCGTGGTCAGCAGCCCGTTCGACCACGCGTAGCCCGAACCCGCCGGGGCGGCAGCGTCCGCGGCATAGGCCTTGAGCTGGCGGTCGCGCAGCAGCGTGCTGCCGGCGGGCAGCACGTTGTGCGTCATCAGCACGCGCGGCCTGCCGTCGCGGGCCGCCCAGGCCAGGTTGTCATCGTCCTCGTGCAGGAACAGCACACGCCCGTCGGCGCGGTCGGCCACCAGCACCAGGTTGTTGTGGGCGATGAAGCCCTCGGGCCGGCCGAAGGCCCGCACCAGCGGCGTACCGGCGTTGCCGAAACGCCCGCTGACGACGATGGTGTTGTTCACCAGCCGCGTGCGGCCGTAGGTGTTGGCGTTGTTGTCGGACAGGGCAAAGTCGCTGCCGAAGCGCAGCACCGAGTTGGCGTCGCTGCCCACCCCGTCCACCAGGATGACGTTGCCGACGATGTCGTGGTGGATGGGCTGGTCCAGGCTGGCCTGCTTTACCTCGTCATGGCCGTAGAGCCCGAAGGCGCGCGCCTCGTGCGGGCCGGTGGTCGAGATCCAGCTCGTATAGACCTCGGTGCGGTGCGCGCGCGACTTGATCGACTCGCCCGCGAAGTTGCCGTGGATGTGGCTGTCCTCGATGTGCAGCACGGCGTCGGGGTAGGCCGCCAGGTCGGTGGCGACGTAGACCGGGTGCTTGCCGTCGTCGCACTGCATCTTGCCGCCCGTGGGGTTGCAGCCGCTGCGCGTGACCTCCACGCGCTGCAGCCGCAGCGTGCCCGAGCCGGTGTCGGTGCCCAGGATGCCGTGGTTGGGGCAGTCGTAGATGCGCACATCGTGCAGCGTCACCTCGTGGGCCTCGTGCTTGACGCACTGCGCCGGCGTCGCGTAGCGGCCGGTGTCCAGGCTGCCGTCGGGGCGGCGGCGGTTGATGCCGTTGCTGATGTCCACGCCCTCCAGCCGCAGGTGGTGCGACGACGCGAAGTAGACCGCCGCGTAACCCGTCGCCGCGGCCGTGCCGCCGCGGATGAGCGGGCGCACGCCGCCCACCGTGATGCCGCGCACCGTGATGGGCGCAGCCGCCGTGCCTGCGCGCTCGAAGCGCACGGCCTCGTGCGGCGCGGGGCCGGGGTAGAGCTCAAGCAGGTCGCCCGGGTTCAGCCGCGTGGCGGCGGCGGCCAGGCTGGCCAGTGCGGTGCCGGCGCAGGTGCTGCCCGCCGGGCAGGGGCCGACGCGCCAGGTCGACGACGCGGCGGGTGGGGGCGGTGGTGGAGGTGGTGGCGGTGGCGGTGGAGGTGGCGGAGGCGGAGGCGGGGGCGGGGGCGGTGGAGGCGGCTGCGGCGCGCCCGCCACCGGCTGCGAGTCGCCGCCACCGCTTCCACCACCACCGCCACAGGCGGCCAGCAGAGCCACCGTGGCCCACAAGGCGGCCAGACTGCGCGGCGCCATGGTTTCAGCGCGCCTTGCCGCGCGCAACGGACGCCGTGCCGCGCAGCGTGGTGCGGAAGTGCTCCAGCAGCTGTTTCAGCGCCGCCGGTGGGTTGGTGGGCCCGGTGCTGCCGGTCTGGTCCTTGTCGCTCATGCCGTGGCAGGCCGTGCAGGTGCGCACCTCGCCGGGCTGGAACGACAGCCACACCCGTTCGCGCACGATGCCGTCGGTGCCCTTGGTGGCGTCACCCGGGTTGGCGCTGTCCACCAGCTGCCAGGTCATTGCACGGCGCGCCGGCACGAAGGCGGCGGCCGAGCCGTCGGCGGCGATCTTCACCGCACCCGGCAAGGGGGGCGTGCCCGGGTTCACCGGCTTGCCGGCCACGGCGAGCGCGCGCATCGGCTGCGCGATGGGGCGGCGGCAGTCGTTGGGCGTGCCGCGCAGCTGCAGGCCTTCGAAGAGCTGCAGGTGGTCGACGTCGAAGATGCGGGCGCCGCTGCCGCTCTTCACCGACTGCACGCCGCCGCGCACGCGCAGGTTGAAGGGCTGCTGCAGGTCGAAGCCGTCGCGCCGCGTGACATTGCGCATGGTGATCAAGGCCAGCTCGTTCTTGCGCAGGTAGTCCTGCAGTTCGGCCAGCAGCGCGCTGCCGCTGAGGCCGGCGGCCTGCGCCACTTCGTTGACCATTGCCATCTCGGGCGCGGCCAGGGCTTCCATCGTCGTCTTCGGCGGTGCGGGCTGCGGGCGCAGTTCCACCGGGTCCAGCTCCCACAGGCGCTGCGGCGTGCTGCTGCCGGGCAGGGCCTTGCTGGTTTCGGCGCCAGGCACCAGTGGCGTGCCGCCGTCGTAGGCCTGGTAGCCGCCCTTGGCGCCCAGCCAGTACAGGCGGTAGTCGTAGCGCACGCTGCTGCCGCTGGTGGCTTCGCCGGTGACGCTGCTGGCGCTGGCGAGCAGCCGGCCGTCGCTGGTGGGCAGCGGCGAGCGGTACAGCCCCGGCCCGCCAGCGTTGCGCGTGGCCGGTGTGGTGACGGGTGTCACCTTCATGTCCTGCGGCGGCACGCCCGGCGCGCCGAGCAGCGTGACGATCATGCCGCCGCCATGGCTGCCGAACTCGGGTGCGGCCACGGCGTAATAGGTGCCGCGCTGCTTCGGGTCTTCGCGCAGGAAGTGGAAGCTGGTGATGCGGATGCCCTGGTTGGCCAGCGCAAGGTTCACGCCGCTGGGCGCGTCCAGGTCGGACAGGCCGGCGTCGGTGCGCGCGCGCTGCGAGTACATGCCGAACTCCTGGCGGCCGACGTGGTTCAGCGTCTCGGCGCCGGTGCCGTCCTGGTTCAGCATCCAGGGCAGGAAGAAGTTGAAGCTGTGGTCGTTGAAGGGCGCCGGGGCGCCGAAGCGCGGCTCGGGGAAGACCTCCTGCACCTGGGCCGTGTTGCCGATGGGTTCGGTGGCCGCGCCGGCGGTTTCGTCGCGGTGGTTGAAGTAGCCGCTGGCGCCGGCCTGCTGGTCGCGCTGCAGGTGGTCCCAGTTGGTGAAGATGACGCGGCCATACGAATCGATGCTGGGCCTGAAAGCGCCGCTGGGCGCGTGGTGCAGCAGGCTCACGGCGCCGCTGGCCGGGTCCAGCTGCCACAGACCGCTGACGGTGGGCTGCGACTCGTACTCGTCGCACTGCTTCAGGTGGCCCGCCGCGGCACCGGCACGTGGCAGGTCGCTGGCAAACAGGATGCGCTCGTCGCTGGCGTAGATGGCGTTGACGTGGTTGTAGCCGGCCGGCTGCGGCAGCTTGCGCGCCACCACGGTCTCGCCGGCCTGCAGGCCGGTGAATTCGTAGACCTGCCAGCGCGCGTCGCCGTCGGTGCCCACCAGCACGCTGGCCAGCAGCCGCGTGCCGCTCCAGTGCGGCGCGGGGTCGCGCACGGCGATGGCCTTGGCGCCGCCGAAGCTGCCGCCCAGGCCCGCGTCCTGCGTCAGGTTGCGCACGGTGTAGCCGCCGTCCTGGCGCGGGTAGGCCAGCATCAGGTCGCCGCCGCGCGGCGCCGCGCTGGTGCCGGTGCGCTGGTTCGAAAAGGTGGAGCTGATCTTGCCGAAGGTGTCGCCCGTCACCGGCACCTGGGTGACGAAGGCGATCGGGTAGCGGCCGTTCACGGCCACCGGCGGCGCACCCGGCGTGGCGGGCGGCGGCGCGGGCGGGCTGGGCGCGTTGGGCGGCGGTGCCGGCGGCGGGGGCGGAGGCTGCGTCGGTGGGTTAGACGGCGGCGGCGGTGGAGCCGGCGGATCGTTCTGCACCGGCGGCGGCGCCGGGGGCGTGGGCGCGGCGGCATCGCCGCCACCACCGCCACCGCCACAGGCGGAAAGGGCCAGCAGGAACATCAGGCAGGCGGCGCGGCGCTGCAGCGGTGACGGTGTCGACATGGAATCCCAGCCTCGTTCGGTTCGTGTGTGGCGCCAGTTTTTCGTGGCCGTGCCGGCATCGCCAACGAGTTCCGCGCGCGGCGCCATGAGCGCGGCTGCCGCGTCTGTGCCGGGCCGGTTACAGCTGACGGAAACGGTCGCCTGGCGACGTTTGTCGCAAAGCTGCAAGACGGCGAAAGGGGCCCTGTTGACACTTTGCGGCCACCGGAGGGGACCTACGCACCGCCATGCCCGAAGAAGAACTCAAGCCGGCGCCCGCCGGCTCGCGCCATCTCGACCTGCCACTGCTGCGCTCCTTCGTCGCCGTCGTGCAGTCGCAGCGTTTTGCCGCCGCCGGTGAACGCATCGGCCGCACGCAGTCGGCCGTCAGCCTGCGCATCAAGCGCCTGGAGAAGATGCTGGGCCGCCGCCTGCTCTACCGCACCGCGCGCGGCGCCTTCCTCACGGCCGAAGGCCAGCTGCTGTTCGAGCGCGCGGCCACGATGCTGCGCATCAACGACGAGTTGCTGGTGCAGTTCGGCGTGATGCGGCGCTCGCTGGCCGTGGGGGTGCCCGGCCTGCTGGCGCAGCAGCGCCTGGGCGAGGTGCTGGGCGCGCTGCAGCGGCCCCTGGACGGTGGTGCGCTGCAGCTGCGCGTGGCCGATTCACGCAGCCTGCGGCAGGCCTTCGACGACGGGTTGCTGGACATCGTCGTGGCCGCACTGCCGCCCGCGTCGCCGCTGCCGCCGGGCGCGCCGGCGCGCGTGGTGCGCTTCGTGTGGGCCAGTGCCGCCGGCACCGGGCCCGAAGACTGGGCGCCACAGCCACCGCCCCTGCTGGAGCTGGACGGCGAGGGCAGCACGCCCGAGCTGGCAGGGGCCCGCATCGCCCTGGCCACCGGTGACGCGCAGGCCTACCTCAGTGCCATCCGCTGCGGCCTGGGCGTGGGTTGTGTGCCGCAGGGCCTGGCCGATCCGCTGCTGCAGGCCTGGCCGGCGGGCGCGGGCCTGCCGCCGCCGCCCGAGCGCTGCTACGTCGCGGCCTGGCGCACCGGCGCCGCGCCGGCACTCGGCCTGGAAGAAGCGGCGCGGCGCCTGCTGGCCGTGCTGGCGGGCGACGCCGCACCGCGCTGAAGTACCGCGGGGTGCGCCCCGGCCTTGGATAGACTCCGGGCCCTCACCGCATGGGTGCGGGCCTGGAGTGTGATGCGGCGTTTGTGGATGGGCTGTTGGCTGCTGGCGGTGGCCTGGCTGGGCATGGGCAGTGCCGTGGCGCAAGAGCGCGCCGCGGCCGAACGCCGGGTGGCGCTGGTGATCGGCAATGCGGACTACAAGACCGCGCCGCTGAAGAACCCGCTGAACGACTCCCGCGGCATGGCCAAGGCCCTGCGCGGGCTGGGCTTCGAGGTCATCGAACGGCAGAACCTGTCGCGCGAAGGTTTCTCGGGCGTGGTGCGCGAGTTCGGCGACAAGCTGCGCGGCGCCTCGGTCGGCCTCTTCTATTTCGCCGGACATGGCCTGCAGGTGCGCGGCCGCAATTTCCTGGTGCCGGTGGATGCCGACATCGCGCGCGAGGACGAGGTGCAGTACCGCAGCTTCGACGTCAACGAAGTGCTCGACAAGATGGACTCGGCACGCACGCCGGTCAACCTGGTGGTGCTGGACGCCTGCCGCAACAACCCCTTTGCGCGTTCCTTCAAGACCAGCCAGGTCGGCCTGGCGCAGATGGACGCACCCACCGGCACGCTCATCGCCTTCGCCACCGCGCCCGGTTCGGTGGCGCAAGACGGCGAGGCCGGCGCCAACGGCCTGTACACCGGCGCGCTGCTCAAGCACATCGCCACGCCCGGCGTGGCCGTGGAGCAGATGTTCAAGCGCGTGCGCGTCGACGTGGTGGCCGGCTCCAAGAGTGCGCAGGTGCCCTGGGAGAGTTCATCGCTGAGCCGCGATTTCAGCTTTGCCCACGCGCCGGCCGTCGCCGCGGCCCCGGCCGCCAGCCCGGCCGCGTCTTTTGCCGCCACCGAACTGGCGCTGGAGCTGGCCTTCTGGGACGCGGTGAAGGACAGCCGCAGCGCTGCCGACTACCGGGCCTATCTGGAGCAGTACCCGCAAGGCCGTTTTGCCGCCTTGGCGCGCCTGCGTGCGGCGGCGGCCACACCCGCGGCCGAGGCGCCGCCCGTGGTGGCCGCGGCGCCTGCCGCTGCGTTGCCGCGCGCCAGCATCGCGCGCTGGCAACAGGGCAGCAGCGAACGCACGCTCGACCTGGGTGCGGCCGCGGGCGTCAGCGCCCAGGCCATGTCGCCCGAAGGCCTGTACCTGGCCGCGGTGGCGGGTGGCACCGTGCACTGGATCGACGCCCTGCGCGCCACCGTCGTGCGCAGCTCGAACGCCTTCGACGCGGCCAGCACGGTGGCCACCGAGGCGCGCTTCTCGCCCGACGGCCGCTGGCTGCTGCTGCGCCTGGATCGCGGCGGGCGCGTCAGCCACAGCCTGCTCGACGTGGGCAGCGGGCAGGTGCTGTGGGACAAGCCCTCGCACGCCGCGCGTTTCGAGCCCGGCGCGCCGCGGCTGCAGTTGCAGACCGCGCAAGGCACCGACGAGACCCTGCGCCTGCCATGAACTTCCGACGGGGGGCGCTTCTGCTGTCGGCGCTGTGCGCCTGGGGTGCCGTGCAGGCTGGCCAGGACTGCGGCGAACGCGCCGCGCCCACGCCGCAGGCTCTGGCACGCGGCCTGGCCCTGGGCGAGCGGGTGCGCGACCAGCTCGAGCAGAGCGGCGCCTCGGCCGCGCTGGTGGCCCGCATCGGTCTGAACCTGGGCGAGTTCGGCCAGCGCTACACCCACATGGGCGTGGCGGTGCGCGACCACGTGCGCCGCCGCTGGCAGGTGCTGCACCTGTTCAACCCCTGCGGCAAGGCCGAGTCCGAGATCTCGGTGCAGCCGCTGGAGCAGTTCTACGAGGTCGACCTGTTCGAGTACGAAGCGCTGCTGCTGACGCCGTCCTATGCGCTGCAGGCCGCTCTGCGCGAGGTGTTCATGAACCCGGCCACCACGCGTGCGCTGCACAAGCCGGCCTACAACATGATTGCGCACCCCTTCAACACGCGCTTCCAGAATTCCAACCAGTGGATCCTGGAGATGCTGGCGCTGGCGCTCGACCGCAGCGGCGGCATCAAGGACCGCGCGGCGGCCCAGGCCTGGCTGATGCGCAGCGGCTTCGAGCCCGGCACCATCCGCATCTCGAACCTGCGCCGCACCGGTGCGCGCCTCTTCAGCCCGCACGTGAGTTTTGCCGACCACACGCAGGAAGAGTATGAGAAGCAGGCCTACCTGGTGATCACGGTCGATGCCATCACGCGCTTCCTGGCGGCCCAGGATCCGGGCCTGAACCAGGCCAGCGTGCGCTGAGCAGGGCCCAGGAGTCTGCGCGGCAGAAATCCAGGCCCGCGTTGAGCCGCATTCGGGGCGCAGGCAAGGCGCAGCGCGCAGCCCGGGCTGGACGCCCGGGCAAGAGATGCAACGCGGCATGCGCCCCGAATGCGGCTCAACCCGAAGGGCCGGGGCGGTCAAGGCCGCTGGCGGGTGTTGCGCCGCTTGCGCGGGCGACCAGCCCGCGCCGCGCGCCGCGCCTACGCCAGCGGCCTTGGCCGCCCCGGCGCGGGCCTGGATTTCTGCCGCGCAGACTCCTAGTGCCGCCGCGGCGGCTGCGCCGCGAAGCGGGCCCGCGTGAGTTCGAAGCGCAGCGTGCCGGCGGGTGCCGGGTCGGCGCTGCGCACGAAGCCGTTCTTCAGCAGCACGCGGATCGAGGCCGTGCCGTCGGGCAGCGTGTGCGCCACGATGCGGCTCACGCCTTCGAGCGCGAAGCCCTGGTCCACCAGGCCCTGCGTCACCTCGGTGGCGTAGCCCATGCCGCGCTGGCCTTCGACGATGCCGTAACCCAGCTCGAGCACGCCCTCGGGCCCGGGCGGGCCCTTGTAGCCGCCGCTGCCGATGAGCGCGCGCTTGCCGGTGATGCCACGCCGCAGCACGAAGCGCAGCCACCAGCCGGCCGCCGCGTCGTCGGGCGCCAGGCGCGCCAGGAAGAAGCGCAGGGCCGCGCTGTCCAGGAATTCGTGCGGCCAGGTCTCGGGCACGTGCGCGCCCAGTTCCGAGGCCAGCGCGCCCGGCCCCGCCAGCGCGGCCTGGATCAGCTCCGACGAGGCTGCCAGCAGCTCGAGCCGCGGCGTGCGGATGGCCAGGGCCGGCGCGGGCCGAACGGGGGCGTGGCTGGGTGCAGCCCAGTCAGCGCCGGACAAGCCGGGCCTCCGGGCGTGCGGCGCGCGAGCGCAGGGTCTGCGTGGGGCCGATCTGGTCGGCCGCGATCTCGGCCGCGCTGAAGGGCAGCCGCGCGAAAGTGCGCGCGGCAAACAGCGCCTGGGTCTGGTCGCTGAAGTGTGCCGACGCCGCCTCACCGGCCTGCGAGTAGGCCAGCACACCCTGTGCGCTGACCACGCCGTCGACCCAGGTCACGGCCTGGATGAAGCTGGAGCCGGCGAAGACATCGGTGTAGCCGGCGGCGGTGAGGGGCACGCTGCTGTTGTTCTCTCTCATCGTGAGCTTGTTGAATGGACCTTCGAATTCGTCGCCGCCGTGCAGCGGGATGCGCTGGCCGGCCCGGGTGACGCCTTGCAGTTCGCCCAGCGGCCGGCTGAAGTCCAGCCCCTTGGCGGTGAGGTCGGCCACGGTGTCGGCCAGGGTTGCGCGAAGCGTGTCGCGAGCAGGGCCATTCTGGACGTTGAGGTCGCGCGGTGTATGCACCGCATCTGAGGGGTCGAAGGGCGTCAGCCACAGCGGCGTGCCGGCGGGCAAACGCAGGCGGCGCCAGAACTCGCGGAACAGCACGGCGCCGCGGCTGTCGGGGTTGGCGCGGCGGTCCCAGGCCTGCAGCAGCGCGCAGGCCGGTGCGATGTCCACCACCTGGCCGGCTTGCGGTGCGAGCACCGGCGTGCTGGTGCTGCCGGCTGCAGGGCTGCAGGTGGGCAGCAGCTCGGGCACGCTCAGTTCGGCGGCCAGCAGGCGGTTGCCGTACAGCAGCTCGCGCATCACGTCCAGGCTGTGGAAGCCGGGCTGCGGCGACAGGCCGTCGCTGCCCGCCAGGCGCTGTTCGATCTGCATGAAGGCCAGGCGCTGGCGCAGCGACAGCGGGCCGACACCACCGCCCAGGATGGGCTCCAGCGTGTCGATGCGGGCCTGCGGGTGTGCGAACCAGGCGCTCTGGTTGCTGTTGGCGACGTAGTCGTCGCGCGTCACGGCCGGTTGGCGCGCCGTGGGCATCAGGCCGGGGCGCGGCGCGCCGGGCTCCACGTCCCAGTCGCAGGCGCTGCGCGACGCATCCAGGATCGGCAGGTTCACCAGGGTCAGCACGGCCTGTGCCGTGGCACCCTTGACGCAGCCGCCGGCTGCCACCGGCTGCAGCTTGGCGCGCGGCACGTTCGGCAGCGCGCCGATGTCGGCGTACAGCGCCTGGCCGTGGCGGTCGGCCGCCACCGTGTGCACGTAGGGGTTGCCGCCGATCTGGCGCAGCGCGGTCTCGATGTCGCCCACCTTGCTGGCGCGGCCGATGGCCAGCCACTGGTCGAGCTGGCTCAGCGAGTGCCGGTTGGCATCGCGCAGCGTGTAGGCCGTGGTGGCCGTCCAGGCCAGGTTCACGCCGCCCGGCACCAGGCTCGGGGTCTGCACGATCGGGCCCAGGTGCGACTCGTACAGCGTGCGCGACTCGGTGGCGAGGCTGCCGTCGGCCTGCAGGGCCTGGATGCTGATCTCGCGCGCCGTCATCGCGCGTTCCTGCCCGTCCACCAGGTAGCGCGTGGGCTGGCCGGGCACGAGGCTCAGCTCGAACAGGTTCTGGCGCAGCGCGGACGAGGCGGTGTGGGTCCAGGCCACGTCCTTGTTGAAGCCGATCAGCGGCAGCGGGAAGTCGCCGTTCATCACGCCGAACACGTCGTAGCGGCCCGGCACCGTCATGTGCACCTCGAAGAAGCGGTTGTTGCCGAACCAAGGCCAGTGCGGGTTGGCCAGCAGCATGCCGGTGCCGGTGCCCGTGCCCTGCGCGCCGATGGCGTAGGCGTTGGACGCCGCGCCGCGTGTGGGGTAGGGGTTCAGCTGCGCCAGCACCACCTCGCGATCCAGCCGCGGCCGGCGCGCCTGCGGCGTGGTGCCGGCTGCCAGCACCGCGGGCTTGGCAGCCGCGATGCCGCGAGCGAACGAGGCGCCGCCGGACAGCACGGCCTTGTCGGCGAGCAGGCGCAGGAAGTCGCGCAACTCGATGGGCCGCAGCCAGGCCGCGCCGCGGCAGCTGCGCGGCGCATCGGCCTGGGTCTGCAGCGCTTCGTTGTAGCCGGCGATGTAGCCGCGCAGCAACTCGCGCGCTTCGGGCGAGGCCTGCTGCCAGGCCAGCGCCAGCGTGGCGTCGTCGAAGTAGGCCTTGTAGAAGAAGTCGCTGTCGCGGTTGGGCAGCGGGGCCAGGCCGACGATGGCCGTGCCGGTGGGCCCGAAGTACTTCGAGCGTTCGCCGTTCACCGTCACCACCTGGTCGGCCAGCAGGCACAGGTTGTCCTTCAGGTGAGCCTGGGCCACGCCCCAGCCCAGGCTGGCGAAATCGGCCGCCTGCACGTGCGGCACGCCGTAGCGCGTGAGGCGCAGTTCGGCCTGGAAGTCCGGCGCCGGGGGCGTGTCGTCGTCATCGCCGGCATCGCAGGCCAGCAGCGACAGCGCGGCCAGCAGGCTGGCCAGCGGCAAGGGGAAGCGGGGCATCGTGAGAGTCCTTCGTTGCGGATGGTGGGCAGGGGCGGGACTCTGCAAGGCCATCGGCGCTGCGTCTTGCACGCTTGCGACAAACCACGCGGCGGCTCCAGGTCGCCGCAAATCTGCAAGAAAGCGGCGCGCCTGCGCGGCAGCATGCCGCTCCCCTTCAAGCTGAACCTTGCACCGATGAACCACGTCTTCCTGCTGGCACCCTGCCAACCGCCGCCGCCGCAGCGCCTTGGCCTGCTGGCCGCCTGCCGCCGCCTGTGGCAGCGCCTGAGCCTGAGTGAACGCGAGGCCTACCTGGCCAAAGCCACGGACTGCGCCGACCTTGAACGGCGCCAGCGCGCCTGGGACCGCAGCGACGCCGAACTGCAGCGCCCCATCTACCAGGACGAGGCATGAACGGCGCCCCGCATCAGCCGCTGGTGCGCACCGAACGGCTGCTGCTGCGCCCGGCGCGGGGCGAAGACCTGCCCGTGCTGCACGCGCTGTGGTGCGAACCCGAGGTGTGCCGCTACCTCTTCGACGGCGACGCGCCCACGCCCGAGCAGGCGGCGCTGCGCCTGTTCGAACACCTGTGCCTGGCGCGCGAGGGCCTGGGCCTGTGGCTGCTGCAGCGTCCCGCAGGTGGTGCCGTGCTCGGCTGCGCGAGCCTGCGTCCGGCACACGGGCCGCGGCCCGGCACGCTGGAGCCTTCGGCTGCCTTGCACCCGGGCTGGCGCGGTCGCGGTTATGCGCAGGAGGCGCTGGCGGCCCTGCTGGCCCACGCCGCCGATGCGCTGGGCACGGTGGACCTGGCGGCCCATTGCTGCGTGCCCGACGCCGCCGGCGACCGCCTGCTGCGCCGCCTGGGCTTCGTGGCGCGCTACGAGTGCGACGCCGGCCGCTACCGCATGCGCCAGTACCGGCCCGGCCTGCGGCGCAGCGACGTCGGCGTGGTCACGCGGCTGGTGCCACGCGCAGCCGCGTGAAGACGTTGATCGCGAACAGCAGCACACCCAGCGCCACCAGCGACGAGCCGCCGGCCACCGGCGCCAGTGCGAAGCTGCCGCGCAACGTGCCCCAGGCGAATCCAGCCATGAACACCACCAGACCCACCGTGTGCAGCCAGTAGTGCGCATGCGCCAGTGCGCTGCGCTGCAGCTGCGGGAACACGTGGTACATCAGGCCGGCCAGGCCCAGGGCCACCCAGCCCAGCAGGTTGATGTGCACGTGCACGTGGGTGAAGCGGAAGTCCGCCCGGGCACCCATGTAGATGCCGAGGGCGACACCGACCACGAAGAAGGCGACGGCGGTGTGGATGAAACGGTTGGCGAGCAAGGGAAGACTCCAGCGACAGTGCAGCGCGGATGCGCCGCGGGACGCGCATCGTGGCCGCCGCGTTCCGCGCGGTCTTGGAGCTTCGCGACAGGCTGCCGGGTGGGTTCAGCGCACGCCGCGCCGCCGCGCCATCTCGTCGCCCATCGCGGCACGCGCCGTCGCGTCGAGCACGCGCAGCGCGGCCGGGTAGGCCACGTCTTCCTCGGCCCGGATGTGCGCGCGGTACAGCGCCGCGAAGGCCTGCCAGCGCGGCGGCGTGGCGTCGCCGGCGTCTGCGATGCGGGCCAGTTCCAGGCGCAGCGCGGCCCAGGCGCTGCCCATCTGCACGTGCTCGTCATGCAGGCGCTCGACCACCGCCGCGAGGCCCGGGTCGCCCAACGCGCGCAGCGCCGGGAAGACATGGCGCTCTTCGTCCTCGTGGTGGGCCGGGCCGGCGATGTCGAAGTAGCGCATCACGTCGCGCGCGGCCTGGCGGGCCGGCTCGCCGGGGCCCTGGGCGGCCACGTGTTCGGCCAGGCGCTGCAGCAGGCCCAGCATGCGCTCCACACGTTCGTGGCAGGCGGCCAGCATCTCGAACGGTTCGTCGAAACCGGCCGAGGGCGCGGGGTGCAGCGGGATGGGCGAACTCATGCGGGCATTGTCCGCCCGCGCCGGCCAGCCAGTCCAGCGGCTGGTGGCGCCGTTCAGCGCCGGCGGCGAACCCGAACGCCGACCAGCGCCAGGCCCAGGGCCATGGTCGCGAGCGTGGCCGCCTCGGGCACCGCCGCCACCGGCGCCAGCACGATCAGCTGCGAGCGGGCGCCCGGTGGTGCCGAGCCCGTCTGGTCCTGTTCCGCCACCAGGTAGATGGTGCCCAGCTCGTCGACCGTCACGCCCTCGATCCCGTTGCCGGGCAGCACCTGGCTCAGGTCCAGGAAGCTCAGCACCTGGCCCTGGCGATTCACCTCCACCAGCCGGCGCGAGCCCAGGCTCAGGATCAGCAGGTTGTCAGCCCCCGGCGTGCCGGCCAGGGCATCGACCGAGGACAAGGTCTGTACATCGGACAGCGTGCCCAGGCCCATGGAGGCCGGGTCGAACAGGCTGGCCATCGTCGACAGGCCGCCGCCCGGCGGGCTGGAGCCGTCGCCCGACGTGGACGGCGGGCTGCCGGTGGCTGCGGCGAAGCCCAGGGTGCCGGCCATCACGGCCTGCGGCGACTGCTGCTTCACCGTGACGAAGCTGCCGCCGTTGCGCGCGTCGTGGCTGATGCCTTCGAGGCCGTTGTTGCCCACGGCGCTGTTGGCCATCGACACGAAGCTGTCCTTCAGCAGCGCGCTGCCGCCGTTCGTGTAGCCGAAGCGGTAGGCGTCCTGCAGGCGTTCTTCGCTCACCACCAGCACACCGCCGCCCAGGTAGGTCAGGCCCTCGGTGTCGTGTTTGGTGCTGCCGGTGCCGGCCCAGTCGAAGCGCATCTGGCCCAGGGTCTGGCCGGTGCGCGAGATCTCGATCACCCCGGTGCCTTCGTCGCCGACGAAGAAGAGGGTGCCGCGGTCGCGGGCGTAGGTCACGGCGGAGGCTTCGAGGGCGGAAACGCCGCTGCCGGCCGGGGTGTCCAGCGCGTAGCTGGCGACCACGCCGTAGCGCGACAGGTCGAGCGTGGTGCCAGCCTGCGCCAGTGGTGCGCAGGCGGCGGCCAGCGCGAAGACCAGGGGTTTGATGTTCATGGTTGCTGCGGGCTCAGCGGCTGCGGCAGCGCGCCAGGGCACCCACGGCACCCAGGCCGGCCAGCATCAGGGCCCAGCTCCCGGGTTCGGGCACGGCGCCGATGCTGCCGGGCGAGCCGATCTCCTGGCCGCTGGCCGAGAGCAGCGCGCCGTTCACGCCGACGGTGCTCAGCAGGCTGACGGCCGCCTGGTTCAGGCCCGCCGCGTTGTCGAAGGTGCGGAACGGTGCAGTGCCGCCCGAAGCACCGAAGCTCACGTTGGCCTGCAGGGTGCCCGCGGCGTCGAACACGTTGACCGCGTCGCCCGAGGTGCTCAGGCCGACGCCGCTGCCGGTGTAGTTGCCGATCTGCAGGCCGGCCGGTGCCTGCCCGCCGAACCAGGTGGCCAGGAAGCTGGCCGTGGCCGGGCTCTCGGTGAAGATCACCGACTCGCCGGGGGCGATCAGCGTGATGCCCGTCAGCGCCACCATGGCCGAACCGTTGGAGCTGTCGTCCATCTTCCAGCCGCTGATGTCCACCGCGGTGCTGCCCATGTTCGTGAGCTCGAACCAGTCGGTGGCGTAGGGCGCGTTGCCGCTGCTCCAGGCCGAGACTTCGGTGACGCGCACCTCGGCGTGGGCCGGCGCGGCCAGGGCGAGCAGGGCAAGGGCGCAGGCGACGGCGGCGTCGTGGAGGGCAGGCTTCATGGGGACCTTCGTGGGTGGCTGAGAGCGGCGCCGAGTTTGGTGTCGCGATGTGACAGTTCCGTTGAAGCCGTTGGACGCGGGCCACGTCACGAATCCGTCACACCAGGGTCCTAGGGTCGCCGTTCAGCTGTCACATGCCGCAGGGGATCTCTTGAACGCATCCGAAGAAGAACTGGTCCGCCGCATCCACCACGACCTGCGGGACGACTTCGACGAGGAGCTCGAACTGGAGTTCGAGGACCGGCACCTCGATCAGGTCGCCAGGGGCGAAGGCCTGCCGGCGCAGGACACACCCGGCAGCCGCCGCAGCTACTTCCGCGAGCTGTTCCGCCTGCAGGCCGAGCTGGTGAAGCTGCAGGACTGGGTGGTGCACACGCGGCACAAGGTGGTGATCCTGTTCGAGGGGCGCGACGCCGCCGGCAAGGGCGGTGTCATCAAGCGCATCACGCAGCGCCTGAACCCGCGCGTGTGCCGCGTGGCGGCGTTGCCGGCGCCCAACGACCGCGAGCAGACGCAGTGGTACTTCCAGCGCTACGTGTCGCACCTGCCCGCCGGCGGCGAGATCGTGCTGTTCGATCGCAGTTGGTACAACCGCGCCGGCGTCGAGCGCGTGATGGGCTTCTGCAACGACGAGCAGTACGAGGAGTTCTTCCGCTCCGCGCCCGAGTTCGAACGCATGCTGGTGCGTTCGGGCATCCAGCTCGTCAAGTACTGGTTCTCGATTTCCGACGACGAGCAGCGCGTGCGCTTCCTGGGCCGCATCCACGACCCGCTGAAGCAGTGGAAGCTGAGCCCGATGGACCTGGAATCGCGCCGCCGCTGGGAGGAATACACCAAGGCCAAGGAGGTGATGCTGGAACGCACCCACATCGCCGAGGCGCCGTGGTGGGTGGTGAAGGCCGACGACAAGAAGAAGGCGCGCCTGAACTGCATCCACCACCTGCTGGCGCAGATGCCGTACGCCGAGGTGCCGCATGCGCCGATCCAGCTGCCGGAACGCCAGCGCCGCGAGGACTACGCGCGCAACCCGGTGCCGCAGCAGATCATGGTGCCGCAAGTGTATTGACCGGCCGGTCGGCCGGCCGAGGCGTCTGCGGCGCACCGTCACACCTTGTGACGGCGGCGTGCGTGCGCATGTCACACCCGGCATCGGGCAGCGCCCTGGCACCCCTGTCCTGGGGATCACAAGCGAGCGATAAGGAGCTACCTTTGGTGCAAGACATTTGAGAGCAGGGATCCGCTATGCAACTACTCGGAACGCTCGTATTCGGCGCCATGACTGCCGTCAACCTCACCCTCTTCGGCCTGATCCTGGTGAGCCTGTTCCGCCGCACCCGCGTGCACCACTGATCGCCTCCCGGCCGCCACGCGGTCCGTCGCTGATCTGACTTCGGCCTGTCAAACAGGCCGCCCACACTGCCGGGTTTGCGCCGCACCTCTGCGGCCGCCACCGCGCAAAGGAAGTCAGAGATGGGCCGTCCCCTGCACGTCAAACCCGCGCCCGCCGGCCCTTCCCGGCGTGGTTTCTTCAAGCAGACCGGCGCCGCTGCGGCCGCGCTGGCTGCCGCACCCACGCTGGCCCTGGCCGACGACGGCCGGCATGGCGGGCACGGGGGCCCCAGCGCCACCTTCCAGCACGGCGTGGCCAGCGGCGACCCGCTCGCCCACCGCGTGATCCTGTGGACACGCGTGACGCCGCGCCGCAACCGCCCGCAGGTGGACGTGCGCTGGGTGGTCAGCACCGACCCGCGCTGCCGCCGCCCGGTGGCGCGCGGCCGCTTCATCACCACGCCACAGCGCGACTACACGGTGAAGGTCGACGTCAGCGGCCTGCGCCCCGGCACCACCTACTACTACCGCTTCTTCACCGAAGGCGGCCGCTCGCCCGTGGGCCGCACGCGCACCCTGCCGGTGGGCCGCACGAACCACCTGCGCATGGCCGTGGTGAGCTGCAGCAACCACGCCGCCGGCTACTTCAACGCCTATGCCCGCATCGCCCAGCGCGCTGACCTCGACCTGGTGATGCACCTGGGCGACTACCTCTACGAGTACGGGGCCGGCCAGTACGGCAGCCTGCGCACGCCCGAGCCGGCCACCGAGATGGTGACGCTGACCGACTACCGCCAGCGCCACGCCCAGTACAAACGTGACGCCGACTCGCAGGCCATGCACCGGCAGCACCCGCTGGTGGCGATCTGGGACGACCACGAAACCGCCAACAACGCCTGGGTGGACGGCGCCGAGAACCACACCGAAGCCACCGAAGGCAGCTGGCCGGCGCGTGTGCGAGCCGCCTTGCAGGCCTACTACGAGTGGATGCCCGTGCGCGAGCTCGACGCCGCGAATCCGCGCCGCAACCAGCGCGCCTACGCCTTCGGCGACCTGGCCGACCTGGTGATGCTGGAAGAGCGCCTGGGTGGCCGTTCGCAGCAGATCGAAGGCAGCATCGCCACGCCTTTCGGTGCCGCGTTCACGCAGACCGGTGCCTACGCCGACCCGGCGCGCCAGCTGCTCGGCGCCGAACAGGAAAGCTGGCTCTTCAACCGCCTGCGCACGAGCCCCGCGCGCTGGAAGCTGCTGGGCCAGGGCGTGATGTTCGCGCAGCTGAAGGTGCCGGGTTACGGCCTGCCCAACGCCGCCGGCGGCGGCCTGTTCCTGAATTCCGACCAGTGGGACGGCTACCAGCCGGCACGCAACCGCGTCTACGAGGTGCTGCAGGGCAGCGCCACCCAGCCGGGCGTGGACAACGTGGTGGTGCTCACCGGCGACATCCACAGCTCCTGGGCCGCCGACCTGAGCCCCGACCCGAACAACCCCAACGTGGCCACCGGTGGCTACAACCCGGCCACGGGCGAAGGTTCGCGCGCGGTGGAGTTCGTCGGCACCTCGATCAGCTCGCCCGGCATCGACAGCGACACCGACGGCGCCATCGCCGGCGCGCTGCGCAGCGCCAACCCGCACTTCAAGTACATCAACCTGCACCGGCGCGGCTACATGCTGGTGGACGTGACGCGCGAGCGTGCCGTGGCCGAGTGGTGGTACGTGGACACCGTGGCCAGCCCGAGCAATGTCGAGACCCTCGCGGTGGCCTTCGAGACCGTGGCCGGCAGCAACCGCCTGCAGCCCGCGGCGCAGACCCCGGGGCGTGCGGCCGCCCCGGCGCTGGCCCCGGACCTGGCCGAGACCGACACTGACGGCGACGACGAGTGAGCGAACCCAACGGCCGTGGCTGAGGCCGCGCTTGCCCTACTGATGATGGTGGCCTCGGGCTTTGCGGCCCTGGGCTACCAGATCGTGTGGACCCACCAGGGCGGCCTGTGGATGGGCCACGAAGGTGCGGCCGCGCTGGCCGTGGTGGCCGCCTTCTTCGGCGGCCTGGCGCTGGGCGCAGGGGCCTTGTCGCCGCGCATCGAACGCAGCCGGCACCCGGCGCGCTGGTACGCGGCCTGCGAGGCCCTGATCGGCCTCTGGGGCGTGGCACTCACGCTGCTGATGGCACCGGCCGGCGCTGCACTGCAGGCCCTGGTGGGGGCCGAGCCGGCGCCGGCCTGGTTGTGGGCGGTGAGCTTCGTCGGCACTTTCGTGCTGCTTCTGCCGGCCAGCGCGGCGATGGGCGCCACCTTGCCCGCGATGGAGCGCGTCACGGCCCACCTGCAGGCGCGTGGGGTGGACATCGCCGCGCTCTACGCCGGCAACACCTTCGGCGCGGTGCTGGGGGTGCTGGCGGTGGCCTGCTGGCTGGTGCCGGCCTTCGGCCTGAGCGCCGCGGCGCTGGTCTGTGCCAGCCTGAACGCGCTCTGCGCCTGCGTGGTGCTGCGCTGGGCCGGCCGCGTGGCCGAGCCCGTCGTTGCCGTGCCGGGCGCGATGACGCCGCAGGCGCGCCGCGTGGCCGCGCTGCTGGCTGCCACGGGCCTGCTGGGCATCGGCTACGAAGTGCTGGTGCTGCGGGTGCTGAGCCAGGTTTCTGAGAACACGGTGTTCACCTTTGCCGCGCTGCTGGCGGTGTACCTGGTGGGCACGGCAATCGGCGCCGCGCTGTATGCACGGCTGGCGGCCGGGCGTGCTGCCGACGACGCGCTGCGCGACCGCCTGCTGGCGCTGCTGGCCCTGGCCACCGCACTGGGCGCCGCCGGGCTCTGGGGCGCCGAAGCGCAGCGGGTGGCGGTGCAGCAGGCGCTGGGCGGCGGCTACCACGCCGCCTGGGCGGCCGAGGCCTCGCTGGCGCTCACGGCCTTCGGCCTGCCCACGCTGGCCATGGGCGCGCTCTTCAGCCACCAGTGCCGGCAGGCGCGCGACGCGGGGCTGGGCTTCGGCCGCGCGCTGGCCATCAACACCGGCGCGGCGGCGCTGGCGCCGCTGGTCTTCGGCGTCGCCTTGCTGCCTGCGGTCGGCCCGAAGGCTGCGGTGCTGGTGGTGGTGGCCGCCTACCTGGCGCTGGTGCCGCTGCGGCGCTGGCCGGCGCCGGCTGCCGCAGCCTGTGCGGCGTTGCTGCTGGCGCTGGCCACGCTGGCGCCGCCGCTGCAGTTCCTGCAGGTGCCCGAAGGTGGCGTCGTGCTCAGCCACCGCGAAGGCGCCATGGCCGCCGTGAGCGTGGTGCAGGACGCGCAGGGCAGCGCGGTGCTGCGCATCAACAACCGGCAGCAGGAAGGCAGCAGCGCCACCGCCCCGGCTGACGCGCGCCAGGCCTTCCTGCCGCTGATGCTGCACCCGCGACCGGCGCAGGCGCTGTTCCTGGGCCTGGGCACCGGCATCACCGCCACCGCGGCGGCGCTGGACCCGGCGCTGCAGGTGCACGCCGTCGAGCTGCTGGCCGAAGTCACGGCGGCCTCAGTGCACTTCGCCGGCGCTCTGGGCAGCCCTGCCGACGGTGCACGGGTGCAGGTGCACACCGCCGACGCGCGCCGCTACGTGCGCCTGCCGGGCCCGGCCTACGACGTGATCGTTGCCGACAACTTCCACCCCGCGCGCAGCGGCTCCGGTGCGCTGTACACCCGCGAACACTTCCAGGCGGTGCGCGAACGGCTGGCACCCGGTGGCCTGTTCTGCCAGTGGCTGCCGCTGCACCAGCTGGACCACACGACGCTGCGAAGCATCGTGCGCAGCTACCTCGAGGCCTTTCCGGATGCGCGTGCCGTGCTGGCCACGCACAGCCTGCTGACGCCGGTGCTGGGCCTGGTGTCGCGGCGCGAGGGCGGCGCCTTCGACCCGGCTGTGCTGCGCGCCCGCCTGGCCGGCGCGGCGCCCCGGCAGCGCGCCCTGGGCATGGACGACGAATGGGCCCTGAGCGGCAGCTTCGTGGCCGGCGCCGCCGCGCTGAAGCGCTGGGCCGCGGGCGCGCCGCTGAACACCGACGACCACCCGGTGGTGGCCTACCTGGCGCCGCGCGTCACCTACGCGCCGCAGGAGTCACCGGCGGACCGGCTGCTGGCCCTGTTGAACGAAGTGGACGTCACCGCGGAAGAGATCACCGGGCCGCACGGCGACGCCGCGTGGCGCGCGCGCCTTTCGGCCTACCTGCGGGCACGCGACCAGTTCCTGGTGGCCGGCCACCGCGTCACCGCCCAGGGCGATGTGCGGGCCATGCTCGCGCAGGTGCAGCGGCCGCTGCTCGAGGTGCTGCGCACCAGCCCCGACTTCAGCCCGGCGCGCGAACCGCTGCGGCGCATGGCGCTGGCGCTGGAGCGTGTGGACCCGGCTGCCGCGCTGGGCCTGCGGCACGAACTCGACCGGTTGGTGCCGAGCCGGCCCTGATCGAGGGCGCACCGCGCCTGCCTGGCCCGCCTTTGTGACAGTTCGATGCTGCGGCAGTGATGCGAACGGCTCATCTCGGAAGCGATCCATCCACGGCCGCGTCACCACCCCTCATTAAGGTCGTGAACTTGTTCCTTTCCAGTGTGTGCCGCCGCTGTGCCCGAGCGGACTGTGGTGGTGCCTGGCTGGGGTACCCGCGAGGTGCCAAGGCCACAACCGCAGCGAAGTGGACTTGCCCAGACCCCAGCAGGGAGCGCCACCAGGCGCAGCCCGGAGGGGCCTTGATGACGACCGAGGGAGTTTCCTGCATGAGTTGGTTCCGTTTTCGCCTGCACGGCGCACTGGCTGCCATGGTGCTGTTGGCAGCACCGCTTTCGGCGCAGGCCTGGTGGAACGGCGACTACAAACAACGCACGCGCATCGTTCTGAATACCAGCGCCGCCGGGGTGGCCACGAGCGAAGCGCTCAGCGGCGTGGCGGTGCCGGTGCGCCTGCATTCGGGCAACTTCGACTTCCTCGGCGCCAAGCCCGACGGTGCCGACCTGCGCGTGGTGGCCGGGGATGACAAGACACCGCTGAAGTTCCAGATCGAACGTTTCGACGGGGGCAACGAGTTGGCTGTGCTGTGGGTGCAGGTGCCGGCCGTGGCACCCGGCACCGACCAGAACCAGCTCTACGTCTATGCGGGCAACGAGAAGGCCACGGCCGAACCGGCTGCCGTGGTGGCCGATGCCGGCAGCGCAGCCACCTTCCGTTTTGCCCAGGCCGATGGCACCGTGCGCGACCTCAGCGGCACGGTGACGGCCACCTCGCCGGTGGTGGTGGAACCCAACGGCCTGATCGGCAGCAGCGCGCGCTTCGACGGCGCCAAGGTCCTGGAGCTGCCGGCCAGCGATGCGCTGAAGGCCGCCGCCGGCGCCGCCTACAGCCTCTCGCTGTGGGTGCGGCCGACCGCGCTCGGCGGCACGCTCGTCGCGCAGGGGCCGCTGTCGGTGTCGCTGGAGGGCGGCAAGGTCGCCGTCGCGCTGGGCGGTCTGCGCTTGGGTGGTGGCGACCTGCCGCCCTCGGCCTGGGTGCATGTCGGCCTGACCTTGGGTGCCGGAAAGGCCACCCTCTACGTCAACGGCGAGCAGGCCGCGCAGGCCGATCTGCCAGCGGGCGCACCGGCCGTGCAAGGTGCCATTCGCATCGGCCAGGGCTACAGCGGCCTGCTCGACGAACTGCAGATCGCCACCACGCTGCGCAGCGCCGATTGGATGAAGTTCACGCGTGCCGCGCAAGGCGCCGACGCCAAGCTGGTGGCCAGCCAGACGCAGCGTCCCGACCAGGCGGCCGAAGGCGAGGGTGCCCACGGGGGCTACATCGGCGTGCTGGTCAAGAACCTCACCGTCGACGCCTGGGTGGTGATCATCATCCTGGGCATCATGTTCGTCATCGCCCTGTGGGTGATGGTGACCAAGACGGTGCTGGTGCTGCGCACCGACCGCGGCAACCAGGCCTTCCTGCAGGCCTTTCGCGATGCACCCGACGTGATGGTGGCCGGCGGCGCCGACCGCCACGTGCGTTCGTCGCTGGCGCGCTTGTACGACGCCGGGCTGCGCCAGCTGAAGAAGCGCGACATCGGCTCGGCCGGCGCCAAGCCGCTGAGCGGGGCATCGCTGGACGCCGTGAAAGCCTCGATCGACGCCGACCTGGTGCGCGAGAACCACAAGCTGAACTCGCTGATGGTGCTGCTCACCATCGCGATTTCTGGCGGCCCCTTCCTGGGCCTGCTGGGCACGGTGGTGGGCGTGATGATCACCTTCGCCGCCATCGCGGCGGCTGGTGACGTGAACGTCAACGCCATCGCGCCCGGCATTGCCGCCGCGCTGCTGGCCACCGTGGCCGGCCTGGGCGTGGCCATTCCGGCGCTGTTTGGCTACAACTGGCTGGCCGCGCGCATCAAGAACATCTCGTCGGACATGCAGATCTTCGTCGACGAGTTCGTCACCCGCGTGGCCGAGAGCTATGGCGACCGCTGATCACGGGCCACTGACGGCTGAAAGGCACTGACATGTCTGCGGACATCAAGGCCGACAACCAGCCCTACGACGACATCAACATCACGCCGATGCTGGACCTGGCTTACGTGCTGCTGGTGACCTTCATCATCCTGACCACGGCCTCGGTGCAGGGCGTGCGCGTGGCCTCGCCCGAGACCAAGACCGTCAGCAACCTGGCCAAGCCGCAGACGCGCGCCGTCACCATCACCGCCGACGGCGCGATGTACCTCGATGCCTATCCGGTGACACTGGAGCAGCTCAGCTCGCTGCTGGCGCAGTACAAGGCCGGCAATCCCAACCTGCCGGTGGTGATCAAGGGTGACGCAGCGGCCCCCTTCGAGAAGGTGCGCGAGGTGCTGGCCGCGGTGAAGAAGCTCGACATCGCGCAGGTGGGCCTGGTCACCAAGCGCGGGCCGGCATGAGGCGGCAGCGATGAAGGTCCAGGACGAAGCCAAGCCCTACGACACGATCAACGTGACGCCCATGCTCGACCTGGCCTACGTGCTGCTTGTGGTGTTCATCCTCATGACCACGGCCTCGGTGCAGGGGCTTTCGTTGAACCTGCCCAAACCCTCGGCCACGCCGCCCACCGAACGACACCCGGTGCACGTGCTGCGCGTCGACCCCGACGGCGGTGCGCGCCTGGACGGTGTGCCCAAGTCCGACGCGCTGGTGCTGGCCGAACTGCAGTCCATCCGCGCCCGCGACGCGAAATCCACCGTGGTCATCCAGGGTGACGACCGCGCGCGCTACGAGCGCGTGGTGGCCATGATCGATCTGTGCAACGAGGCCGAGGTGGCGATGAGCATCGCTACCGGCCGCATCGGATTCTGAAATGAAGCATCTACTGCCCAGCACCGCGCTGTGCCTGCTGGCCCTGTGCCTGGCCGGCTGCAGCGACCAGCCCGACAAGCCGCAGCGCCGCCAGCAGATGGTGAAGCTGCTGCCCGACACGCCGCCGCCACCGCCGCCGCCGCCGAAACCCGAGGACAAGCCGCCGCCCAAGCCCGACGACAAACCCCCGCCCGAGGCCCCGAAGGCAGCGGAGGTGCCGCAGGCGCAGGCGCTGAAGAGCGACGAAGCCGCGGGCGACGGGCCCGGCAACGGCCTGGCCGCCGGCGCCGTGACGCAGGAGTACAGCGGCCAGCCCGTGGGCCAGGGCCAGACCATCGGTGGCGCTCCGGCCGAGAATCCGGCCCTGCGCCTGGCTGCCACGAGCTACGCCAACGCCACCACGCGCGCCCTCAACGAATTCCTGGCGCGCGACCGCGGCATCAAGCGACTGGACTACCAGGTCGGTGTCGAGCTCTGGCTCAGCCCCGCCGGCACCTTGCAGCGCGCCGAACTCGTGGGCAGCACGGGCGACGTGCAGACCGACCAGGCGCTGCGCGAGGCCATCGAGCGCTTTCCGGGCACGGGTGGCCCGCCGCCCGAGCGGCTGCCGCAGCCGTTGCGGCTGCGGGTGTCCAACCGCCTGCTGGGATGAATCCGATGCATCCGAAGATCCGATCATCCGGTCGGCAGGGTCTGCTGTGGCTGTCGCTGGCCCTGGCGGCTGCCTCGCCGCTGCAGGCCCATGCCCAGAGCGAGCGCGAGTCGCTCGAGTCGCTGCGCCAGACCACGCTGGCCCTTATCGAAGCGCTGGTGCAGGCCGGCGTGCTGACGCGCGAGAAGGCCGACGCGCTGATCGCCGACGCCAGGAAGCGCGCCGAGGCCGCCGTGGCGCAGGCCGCCAAGCCGCCGGCCGAGCCGCCGAAGCCGGAGGCGCCGGTGGTGCGCGTGCCCTACGTGCCGCAGGTGGTGCGCGACCAGATCCGCAACGAGTTGCGCGAGGAAGTGCTGGCGCGTGCGCGCCTGGAGCGCTGGGGCGTGCCCAACGCCACCGCCGAATGGACCGACCGCATTGCCATCGAAGGTGACCTGCGCGTGCGCGGGCAGGGTGATCGGCCGGCCAGCGACAACCCGTCGCCACAGGACCTGCTGGCTGCATCGCTGGGCGGCACGACGCGCGTGGTGGACCTGGCTGGCGGCACCGCGACCGGCCTGCCCACCGCCAACACCCAGGAGGACCGCAACCGCTTGCGGGTGCGTGCACGCCTGGGCATCAACGCCAAGGTCAACGACGACGTCATCGTGGCGTTCCGCCTGGCCACCGGCAGCGCCACCGACCGCGTGTCCACCAACCAGACGCTGGGCCAGAACTTCAACCGCTACCAGTTCCTGGTCGACCGTGCCTACCTCAAGTACGACCCGGCGGAATGGTTGAGCCTGAGCGCCGGTCGCCTGCCCAACCCCTGGTTCAGCACCGACCTGGTGTGGAGTGACAACCTCAGCTTCGACGGCCTGGCCGCCGGCTTCAAGTTGCCGGCCGCTGCCAATCAGACGCTGCAGCCCTTTGCGACGCTGGGCTGGTTCCCCATCCGCGAACAGTCGCCGCCACGTCGTGGGCGCAGCCTGGTGGGTGCACAGGTCGGCGTGCAGTGGGAGTGGAGCCCGCTCACGCGCATCCGCTTCGGCCTGGCGCAGTACCGCTACGCAGGCTTCGAAGGCCGCGTCGACCCCGACTACGACGCCATCTCAGGTCCTGGCCGCAGTTATGGCCAGTACGAGTACGAGGCCGGCCTGCGCCAGCGCGGAAACACGCTGTTCCTCACCAACAACCCGCTGGAGATCCAGGCCGGTCTCACGCCCGACAAGGCGCGCTGGGGCCTGGCCGCGCGCTTCAACCCCGTGGCCTTGACGGTGGCGGCCGAGTTCTCGCACTTCGCGCCCTTCGTCATCGGCTTCTCGGGTGAGGTGGTGCGCAACACCGACTACGGGCGCCAGGACATCATCGAGCGCACCGGGGTCTACCTTGACGATGCACGTGTCTTCGGCGTCGCGGCGCGCCTCACGCTGGGCGCGCAGCAGGTGCGCAATGCCAGGGACTGGCAGCTCAGCCTGGGCTACCGCTGGCTGGGCAGCGACGCCGTGCCCGATGCCTTCGTCGACAGCGACCTTGCCGGCGGCGGCACCAACGTGCGCGGCGTCACGCTGGGCGCCACCTACGGCCTGGCGCGCGACACGCAGCTCGCCCTGCGCTATCTCAGCGGCCGCACCATCTCGTCGCCGACCGTGCAGCCCGAGCTGAAGGACCGCTACAAGCTGGACGTCATGCAGGTGGACATGAATGTGCGCTTCTGAGCCGCAAGCCCCGCGCGGCCTGCGCCTGGGCACGCTGCTGCTGGGCGCGCTGCTCTGCGCCTCGGCCTTCGCGCAGCAGGCGCCCAGCCGCGAGCAGGAACTGATTCGCCGGCTGCGCCAGCAGGTGCAGCAGCTGCAGGCCGAGCAGGCCGCGCAGCAGCAGGCCGTGCAGCGCGCCGAGTCCGAGAAGGCACAGGCGCGGACCCAGCTCGACGCGGCGGCGGCCGGCATGCGCCGCGTGCAGCAGAGTGCCGCCGAGCGCTCGCGCTTGGCCGAAGACACCCAGAAGGACCTGGATACCCTGCGCACGGCCCACGCCGCGCTGCAGGCCGAAGCCGAGCGTCTGAAGACCGAGCTGCAGGCCCGCACCGACGCCCTGGCCGCGCTGCGCACCGAGCAGACCGGCCTGCAGCGCAATCTGGCGCAGCGCGACGCCGGCTATGCCGAACTGCAATCTCGCCACGCCACCCAGGCCCAGGGCCTGCAGGCCTGCATCGCCAACAACCAGGCCCTGCACGGGCTCGGCCGCGAACTGCTGCAGCGCTGGCTCGACAAGGGCGTGCTGGAGACCACGGCGCAGGTGGAGCCGCTGTTCCAGTTCAAGCGCGTCGAGCTGGAGAACCTGGTGCAGGGCTACCAGGACAAGCTCGACCAGCAGGCCCTGAAGCCCGCCGCAGCGGCACCCATCCGTGTGCCCTGATCGCCGCGCGATGCGCCTGGCCGTGACCCTGTGCCTGGCCGTGCTGGCTGCCGGCACGGCGCGCGCGCACGACGACGACCGCGCCCTGGCGCCGTTCGCGCGGCCCTTGCCCGCAGCCACGCGCGGCCAGGCTGTCGATGCCCTCGAGTGGGAACGACGGCTGCGCCCGCCCGACCGCTTCGGCCCCGCGCCCCTGCGCGCAGCCGACACGGCCCTGTTCGCTGCGGCCCGCCAGGGGCTCTGGCCCGAGGTGCTGCGGCTGGTCAAGACGGGCCAGGCCCATGCCAACCCGCGTGATGCACAAGCCGGTCACGTGCTCGTGATGGCCGCACGCGCGGGCCAGGACGAACTGGTGCGCGAGCTGGTGCGCCGTGGCGCTGAACTCGACCGCGTCGGCGACGACGGCCATACCGCGCTGGGCGCCGCGGCCTTCGCCGGCCGCCGCAGCACCGTGCGCTTGCTGCTGCTGGCCGGTGCAGACCCGGCGCGCTTTGGCAGCAGCGGCCAGACGGCGCTGCACCTGGCCAGCTTCGCCGGGCAGACGGACGTGCTGAACGAGATGCTGCGGCTTGGCGTGGATGTGGAACTGCTGAACCGCCAACGCGAAAGCGCGCTCGACGTGGCAGCCGGCGTTGGCCAGTTGGATGCCATGGCCCGCCTCATCGAGAGCGGTGCCGACAGCACGCGGGCCGGGCGGCGGTGAGCCGAAGGAACCATGCGCCTGCTCCTTGAGCCAGCGGCGACAGTGGGTCTGCCGTGCTGCGTCGCCAGCCCGAGGTCTACGACGCGCCCGAGTAGCCTGTTAAGCACATGGGCGCACCGGATTCGATGCGCATTCTTTCGCAATGGCCCGCCACACTGGCCGCAAGGTGGACCATTCCCGGCATCACCCAGTCGCCGCGAAACCAGCAACGCTTTCAGGAGTTGAAAATGATTCGTCTGAGTCTTCTTGTGCTGACTGGTGCACTTCTCGGGCCCGCTGCCGCGCTGGCCGAGCCGGGCCCTGCCTCGGTGTCGGCCGCGCTCACCATTCCCGGCATCTCGTCCACCGGCGGCGCGGCGGCGGTGAACATCGGCCAGTTCCTCACCGTCGATCCCGCCACGGGTGCCGTCTCGGTGAGCCAGGCCGTCGGCACGACCCAGGTACGGGGTCTCGGCGTGTTCACCTTCGAAGCCCCAGGCGCCGATACGCCCTTGCTGTACAACCCCAGCAGCGGCAGCTATCAGCCGGCCACCGGCACCGTTGTCCGTTGGGACAGCTTCGCGCGCGTCGACGGCAGTTTCAACAACACCGCCCCGGTGGGCGCGGACTCGGCCTCGTCGTTCTCCTTCGTGGTGGCGGCCAACGTCGACCCGTTCATGACCTACGGCCTGTCTGTCAAGAACAACACTGGCAGCACCAACAGCTACGGATTCGTCTTCGGCGAGAGCCTGTTGCCTGCGATCAGCGGCGCCTACACCGTCACTTCGGACATCAGCGGCTCGCTCGTCAACGGCGTCGCTGGCTCGGCCCTCAACCTGGGTGTCACCTCGGGCAGCACCATCCAGAAGGTGGTGCTGAAGGAAAGCGCCTATCTCGGCACCTACTCCGCCGGCGTCGACGTCGGCAATGCCTACACGAACGCAGGTGCACCGGCCGGCTCCATCACGTACAGCGGCAATGGCCTTCAGAGTGCCACGGCCAATGGAAGCAGCGGCCTCTACACGTACGACTCCTGGGAGTTCCGCGCCGATTTCTCGCTGACGGGCGGCAAGGACGTGGCCACGCTCTCTGGTTACGCCGAGATCGCCCCGATTCCCGAGATCGAGACCTATGCGATGTTCGCCGCCGGCCTGCTGGGCATGGGCATGGTGTTGCGCCGGCAAGCGCGCCAGTGAGGGCCTGAAGGGGGGGACTGGGCTGGCCTTATCGGCACGCCGTGCCTCACCCTCCGCGAGCACTGATCGACCAGCTCCAGGCGCGTGTCCCCCGGGTGCCGGTGACACGGTGCTTGATGGCGGCAAACACCGTCGTCTTCCTTGTCATGCTCGCCTTCGGGGCAGGGCTCTGGCACAGCGACAACAACGTGCAACTGGCCTGGGGTGCCAACTTCGGCCCGGCCACCAAGGACGGTGAATGGTGGCGCTTGGGCAGCGCGCTGTTCCTGCATTTCGGCCTCGTCCACCTGGCGTTCAACCTGTTCTCGCTGTGGGACGGTGGCCGTCTCGTGGAGCGGATGTACGGATCAGTCCGGTTTGTGCTGATCTACGCCTGCAGCGGGCTGGTCGGCAACCTGCTGTCGCTGATTGCACAGGGCGATCGCGCCATTTCCGGCGGCGCGTCGGGTGCCATCTTCGGTGTCTACGGCGCGCTGATGGTGTATCTCTGGCACGAGCGTGGCCGCCTGGACCCACGCGAGTTCAAGTGGCTGTTCCGGGCTGCGCTGGGCTTTTCCGTCGTCAGCATCGGCCTGGGCCTGCAGATCACCGGCATCGACAATGCGGCGCATATCGGCGGCCTGATGGGCGGCATCCTGGCCGGCGCCGCGCTGATGCGTCCACACGACCCCGCTCCGCGCGGCGGACGCACACGCTGGCTGGCTGTCGGTGCCTTGTTCGCCGGCACCACCTTGCTGATGGGCCATATCCCGGAACCGAGGTATCGCTGGAGCGAGGAAGTCCAGGCACGCGGGGAGATCAACGCGTTCATCTTCGAAGACGCCCGCATCCGCGCGCGCTGGAGCGCCATCCTCCATCAAGCGCGCCAGGATGAAGCCAGCTTTGATGAACTCGCCGGTCGCATCGAAGACGAAGTCAGCGGCCCCTATGCGCAGAGCTTTGAACAGTTGAGCAAGCTGCACCTTGATTCCGCAGCGCCGTCGGCCGCCGCGCTGCAATCCGTGCGCGACTACGCCGAAGTTCGCCGCGATGCTTCGCACGCCCTGGTTGAAGGATTGCGCAGCAAGGACGCGCAACAGATTCGACAGGCGATTGAATGGGCCAGCCGACCACAGGGCCAGGGCAACCCGCCTGCGACGGGGCGTGCCAAGCCCGGCGGGTGAAGTGTGAACACGGCTCGAAGGGCTCGACTCGCGTGCCTGCGGGGGATCGCAGTGCCGTGTCCGGTCGTTGCGTCAGGGCAGGGGACGACACCAAGGTGAGCCCCTCCGACCTGCAAGCTCCTACACGCGTGCCTCCAGCTGCCGATAACCGGCAGAACCTCTGGAGAAGCGCGCTTTGTTCCCCTTTCGACGAAGCCAGCGCATGTTGGCCAGCCTGACCCTCCTGGGCGTCCTTGCCGCCTGCGGTGGTGGTGGGAGCACCCAATCGGAGGAGCGTGCTGCAGGCCCATCGGTTGCGCTGGCCGACCCCGCCAGCGTTCCCGCCAGTGCACCTGCGCCGATGGTCTTCAACGCATCGCGCAGTGCGCGGGCCAGCGACATCGTCAGCGTACAGGGCGAGAACTTCGGCACGGCCCCCGTCGTGTGGCTCGATGCGGTCGGCTCCACGCCCGCCACGCCGCTGCCCGTGCTCAACCAGGTGGGCACAGGCTGGCTGGCGGTGCAGATTCCGGCCGGCGCTACCGGCGCGCTGGCGCTGCGCATCAGCAACGGCAGCACCACCAGCACGCGGGTCAAGCTCAATGCGGCCACCGCACACCACCTGGATGCCATGCAGATCACGCCCGGCGGCGCGTTCCGCATCTTTGGACGCAACCTGGCGCTGCCCGGCAGCACGCCCACGGTGTGGGTGGACGGCCAGGCCGCGAGCGTGAACCTGGCCGCGAGCGACGAACACGTGCTCAGCGTCACCGCGCCCGTCGGCCTGCGTGCCAGCAGCGCCGCCGTGATCACGGTGGACAACGGCAACGGCTCCGGCGCCAGCCCGCTCGATCGCAACATCAAGGTGGCCACCGCCCCCATCGGTGATCCCTTGCGGCTGGGCGTCGGCTGGGCCGCCGCCTATGCGCCGCTGATGACGCGCGTCGTCCAGGCGGCCACCGATGTCCGCCTGCAGAGCCGCATGGCTTGCGACGGACAGACCGATGACAGCGAGGCGTTGCAAGCGGCGCTGATCCTCGCCAGCCGATCCGGTGGCGGCGTGGTCAGGCTGCCGGCCGGCACTTGCGTGCTCGGCAAGGCCGTGCAGCTGCTTTCCGCCACCGTGCTCGAAGGTGCCGGAGCGAACGCCACGGAACTGCGCAGCGGCATCGATTCGCCGATCTACACCGCCAGGTCCGATCTGGTGGCCCTACGGAACCTCACGCTCACCAACACCGGGGCCGCCGCGCTGGCCAGCCTGAACCTGAAGCACAGCAGCCGCCTGGCCGTGCAGGGCGTGCGCGTGAACGAGGGCGTCAAGGCAATGGCCTGGATCTACGGCAACACCGACGTCGTCGTTCAAGACAGCGAGTTCCTGCAAACCGGCAGCGTCGGCGCCACGGGCGCGATGCACCTGTCGGGCAACCAGGGGCTGGTCGTCAGCCGCAACCGCATCGGGTTCCTGGGTGGGATCGGCATCAACCTGGACCACACCAGCGACGCGATCATCGAAAGCAACACGGTGGTCCGCGACGCCGGCCGTCAGCACGAGACCGGCGTGGTGCACGTGCTGACCGTCAACTTCGCGCACCGGATCGCTCTCGTGGCCAACAGCTTTGACGCCATCAACGGGCCGCTGGACCTGGCCAAGACCGACGGCGAGACCATACTCACCGAGGGTGGCGGCGCTGCCCGCACCGAGGGCCTGGGCCGGGTGGCTTCGGCCACGGCCACCTCCGTCACCGACCCAGAAGCCAGCCTCAACCCCAGGGTGCTGCGTGACGGCCAACTGGCTGAGAACTTCGGCATCGTCATTGTGGCCGGCACCGGCGCGGGGCAGTCGCGCCGTGTCACCCGCTACGGCAATGGCAGCTTCACCATCGAGCGGCCCTGGGACGTGATACCGGACGCCGGCAGCCGGTATGCCACCGCTGTCTGGGGCCTGGAGAAGGCCGTCATCAAGGACAACCTGCTGAGCAACAACCCGCGCGGCATCCTGCTCTACTCCACGGCGGCACGCGAGATCGAGATCATCGGCAACCGACTGGTCGAGAACGGCGGCATTCTGGTGCGCGCGCATCAGAGCGTGGCCGACAACTGGTTTTCGCCGCTGCAGGGTGTGCGGATCGAAAGGAACACCATCCGCAACGCCTCGCGCCGCTACCCATCGCATCTGGCGGTGCACTTTGCCAACCTGGACGGCCAGGCTGTCGGGCTGGCCACGATCGGTGTGGAAGTGCGCCGCAACCTGCTGGTGGCCAACAGCCCGAACTACGACAACGGCCGCGGCGGGCTGGCCGTGAGAGAGGGCTACAACAACCAGATGGCCGTCACAGGGTCCTCCTACGCCGGCGGACTTGCGAGCCTGCTGGGCACCGTGATGCAGGCCAACACGTGCACCCACTGCGCGACCGCCTTTCGCGTCGGCACGGGTGCACACGGCAGCGTGCTGGCCGACAACGTGCTGGTGGATTCCGGCGCGCTGTGGATAGACATGGCCACGGCACCTGGCGGCGAGAAGTCGATCGCCACGCTGGTGCGTTGAGCGCCGCGCAACGACATCGGGCGGTCTTACTCGCCTGCTAAAACCGGCCGGCACCCGCCGTTGGGGCGTGCCACCGAGAGGCCCCGGTGCGCAGCATCGGTCAGGTGCCGGCCACGCGTGCGCGTGGCTGCCGCCCAGCCTGCTGTCGTTACCTATGCACCCAGCCATCACCTCCAAGCGCGTCCTGGTCACCGGCGGTGCCGGCTTCCTGGGCAGCCACCTGTGCGACCGCCTGGTGGCCGCCGGCCACGACGTGCTGTGCGTGGACAACTTCTTCACGGGCGCGCGCCGCAATGTCGAGCACCTGCTCGACAGCAAGCGCTTCGAGCTGATGCGCCACGACGTCACTTTTCCCTTGTACGTCGAGGTCGACGAGATCTACAACCTGGCCTGCCCTGCGTCGCCCATCCATTACCAGCACGACCCGGTGCAGACCACCAAGACGAGTGTGCACGGCGCCATCAACATGCTGGGCCTGGCCAAGCGCCTGCGCAGCAAGATCCTGCAAGCCAGCACCAGTGAGGTCTATGGTGACCCCGAGGTCCACCCGCAGCCCGAGGCCTACTGGGGCAAGGTCAATCCGATAGGCATCCGCAGCTGTTATGACGAAGGCAAGCGCTGCGCCGAGACGCTGTTCTTCGACTACCACCGCCAGCACAGGCTGCGCATCAAGGTCGTGCGCATCTTCAACACCTACGGCCCGCGCATGCACCCGAACGACGGGCGGGTGGTCAGCAATTTCATCGTGCAGGCATTGCGTGGCGACGACATCACGATCTACGGTGACGGCCAACAGTCGCGCAGCTTCTGCTACTGCGACGACCTGATCGACGCGATGGTGCGTGCCATGGACACGGCCGACGACTTCACCGGGCCGGTGAACGTCGGCAATCCCAACGAGTTCACCATGCTCGAACTGGCAGAGCGCGTGATCGCGATCACCGGCACACGAAGCCGGCTGGTGTTCAAGCCGCTGCCTGCCGACGACCCCAAGCAGCGCCAACCCGACATCGGCCTCGCACGCCAGGCACTGGGCGGCTGGGAGCCCAAGGTCCAACTGGAGCAGGGCTTGACCAGGACCATCGCCTACTTCGACCATCTGCTGACCCGCTGAGTGGTGGTACCCATGACCGGCAAACTGCTCGTCTTCGAGACGCACCCCATCCAGTACCGCGCTCCGGTCTTCCAGGCCATGCAGCGGCTGGCGCCTGACAGCTTCGAGGTCTTCTACGCCAGCGACTTCTCGGTGCGCGGCTACAAGGACGCAGGTTTCGGCACCAGTTTCGCGTGGGACACGCCGCTGCTCAGCGGCTACCCGTACAGGGTGCTCGGCAACGAGACGGAACGCCGGCTGGACCACTGGTCGGGCCTCACCGCCAAGGGCATCGACGCCATCGTCGGCGCGGCCAGGCCCAGCGCCGTGCTGCTCAGCTCGATGGGCTACGCCTTCACCTGGGCTGCGTACGGGGCCGCGTTGCGCCGCGGTATTCCGGTGTGGCTGCGCATGGAAACCCAGGATGAGGCCCAGCCGCGCGGGCCCGTGAAAGGATTGATCCGCGCCCTGACCTACCGGGCGCTGTACGCCGGCGTGGCCAAGGCCTTCTACATCGGCCAACTCAGCCGCGAACACCTCTTGCGCCACGGCGTGCCGGAAAGGCGGCTGGCCGCCGCCCACTACTGCACGCCCAATCCGCAGGCCGCTCTGAGCGCGGCCCAGAAGACGCAGCGGCGCGCCGAGTTGCGCACCGCGCTGGGCCTGCCCCATGGCGCCGTGGTGGTGGCCTTCTTCGGCAAGCTGATCCCCAAGAAGGATCCGGCGCTGATCCTGCACGCGCTGGCTCGCATGAAAGCCCTGGTCGGCCGGCCGTTGGCCTATCTGGTGGTGGGCGCGGGCGAACTCGAAGACGCGATGCGCACCGCTGCAGCCAGCCTGCAGGCCAGTTCCAACGTGCAGACGGTCTTTGCCGGCTTCATCAACCAGAGCAAGCTGCCCGACTATTACCTGGCCGCCGACATCGTTGCCTTGCCTTCGCGGCAGGCCGGGGAGACCTGGGGCCTCGTCATCAACGAGGCGCTGCACGCCGGCTGCGCCGCCGTGGTGTCGCAGTTTGTCGGCTGCAACCGCGACTTCGGCGCCTGGGAACGTGTGCGCGTGATACCGGTGGGTGACGATGCGGCCTTGGCCGCGGCCATCGAACAACTCGCCGCCTTCCCGCGCAGTTTCGATTGGGCCGAAAAGCGGATGCAGGCCTATTCCACCGAGGCCGCGGCGGCCGCCATCGTCCAGGCCATGCCGAGCCCGCCAAGCCCTGCGCCTGCCGTGCTGAAGCCGTTCAATAGTGATCGCTGACCAGACTCTGCTTCGAGCGCAAGGGCAAGCCCCCCTGTTGAGGGCGCTTCCTGATCGTCAGGCAGAGATGGTCGCCTGAGGGCGCCCCGCGGACGCCCAGCCATCGCAGCACCCGCGAGAGGAGACGAAGCGAACTGCGCGAGGTGGGGCTGCTTCCGTCACCTGGAAACCCGCTGACCGTTGCAATCTCGAGCGCGTGTCGGCTCAAGAGCCGCGCAAACGTGTACAGCACGATCGGGCTCAAATGCGTCGGATCGCTGAGTTCGTCAAACTGCTTCAGTTTGCCCAGCAACAGGAAACGCAGCCGTGCCTCGATGGAGTGGACATTCGGCGTGGTCATGATGAACACCCCGCCGGGTGCCAGTACGCGCGCCACCTCGCCCACCAGAGTGCCAAGGTTCTCAACGTGTTCGAGCACTTCGATGCTCGTGATGACCGCGAATGAAGAATCGACGTGCGGCATACCGCCCGTATCAAGGTCATATTCCGAGAAAGTGACACCAGGAATCCGGGCGGCAGGGGCCTTGATGTCGACCCCGAACAAGGACTTGTAGCCGGCCCCTTGCAGCCGCAGCAGGAATGCGCCGGTGCCGCAGCCGACGTCCAGCACGGCACCCTGTCGGTCCGGCGCGGTGTCGGCGACCAGCTGCATGACGTGCGCGTGCAGGCCTGCATTTGCGCGTTCGACGAGTTTCATGGTGCGGGTTGCCGTGTTGTTGGAAGTGTCGGGTCGGTCGGCGGCTGTGCCATCGGAACTAGCTGGCCCTGCCGGAACTTGACCACCGTGAGGTCAAGCGGCGCAGGCCACCATACAAGGCGCTCTTGGCGAAGTCCGGCAAGCGGTCGCTCGTGAGTTTCAGAACCTGGGGCAGAACCCAGGCCAGCATCGCGGCTTCAGCCGCAGCCAGGCAGCCCAGCAGCGCCAGCCAGCCGAAGGCCGGTGCCAGCGCGGTGCCCAGCGCAAGGCTCGATGCCGTCACGGCCACATAGATGCCTGCCAGCGCCAGATGCGAGTTCGTCGCGGTCAGCACCACCGCGCTGGAGTTCCAGAGTGCAGAAACGACGGTCAGCAGCAACAACAGGCTGAAGACCAGCGGCTCGAAAGGGGCTGAGTCGCCCAGCCAGAGCAGCGCGATCGGGCGGCCCAGAAGTTCCAGCGCGATGGCCATGCCCAACACCAGCAGGGCCGTCATGCCCCAGGACGTGCGATGCAGTCGTTGCAGCAGGTTCAGGTTTCCTGAACCCTGGGCGCGCGACATCTCCGGCCACACCGACGAGTTCAACATGGTGGTCAACTGCATCGGCACACGCGCCAGGGTGCGCAGCGCCGAGAACATCGCCACCGCCGGCCCACCGAACACCGCGCCGACGATCAGGATGGGCCCCTGCAGGGCCAGCGCATTGCCCAGGGGGAAGGCGAGGAAGCCGAGCGCCGGTTTGATGAGCCGCTGAACGATGGCGCGGTCGGCGCGCAGCCTCGGGACGAACAACCAGGGGCACACGCGCCAGAGCACCAGCCACTGCACCGCGACCGCCGCCACCTTGACCCCCACCATGCCCAGGCAGATCACCACCGGCGGCTGGCGAGCCAGCAGCAGCGCCGCCACGGTCAGCGCCTCGGCCAGGCGTGCGGAATTGGCCGCCATGATGCCCAGGGCGTTGCGTTCGCAGCAACGGAAACCGGCAGATGCCAGCCCGCCCACGAAGCCCAGCGCCACCGTCAGTGCAAGGCCCACCAGGATCAGCGCCGCGTGCACCGGCGCCACGTTCGGCGTGTGCGGCATCTGCCAGTGGTAGGCGCAGGCCGCCGCCATCAGGCCGAGTGCCAGGGCCAGTGCCGCCGCGCCGCCGGCCACCCACAGGGCGCCCAGCAGCGTGCGCTGGGCGCCTGTGCGGTCGCCGGCGGCGGCTCGCATCGTCATCTCGTTGCCGGCCGCCGAGCCGATGCCCAGATCGGCCATCGCAAGGTACGCCGGGACGCTGGCGAGAATCAACCACTCGCCGTAGGTCGCCGCGCCCCAGAGGCGAAAGTACAGCGGCGTCAGCACCAGCTGCGAAGCCACCGTCACCGCCTGCCCGAATGCATGGGCGGCCAGCGCGGCGGCGATGCGCGCACCGACGCTCACGGGCCGCTCTGCCCGGCGCCTGCAGAAGGCGCCCGCCCGCCGCGCCGCGTGCAAGGCCCGCGCGTCATGGGCGCCCCCAGTCCCGGGCTGCGTCGGCAAGGCCTTGTGCAGCCTGCCTGGCATGGGCGTCGCACAAGGCCAGGAAGTCTGCCGCGCGGGTATGGACCAGGAAGTCAGCCAGGCTGCGGCCGCCGGGCAGGAAGCGCAGAGAGCTTGCGGCCTTGCCCTGCAGGTGCAGGTCGACCGTGCGTGGGTAGACCAGGTCGCTGCCGCGCGTGCTGCCGAAGTCCAGGAACAGGTTGCGCCGATAGGCCGGCGTGTCATAGGGATCGAGGTGCGGGTGCACCCCGTACTCGTTGACCAGCAGGTCGGCCCCGCTGCCATGCAGGCTGCCGAGCGTGGCCATGCGGTGCAGCACGTTCACGCTCGCGTACACGGCGGCATGGTCCGCTGCGCTGCGTGCGGGAGCGCCGGCCAGCGTCTCGAAGGCGCGCGCGACCCGCTCGCGAGCCAGCCCGGGCACACGATCCCAGGCCAGGTCGACCAGGGGTTGCAGCTCCAGCCGCACCTGGTGCAGCTTGGAGCCGAGGAAGAAGCTGTCCAGCACCGCCGCATTGGGGCGCACGAGGCCGCAGAAGACCAGCCCTGCGCCACCTCGCAGTCGGCGGTGCAGGGTCGGTGCGAGGTGTGCGTTCTTGTAGGGCCGCATCCAGGCGCGGCCGGCGGCCATGGCGTCCAACCACCAGGGCACGCCCAGCTCGTTCCGGTCCCATGCGACCTGGGTGCTTGCCGCGGCAGGGAACAGCGGCGAACTGCCGGCTGGAAAACAACCGTGCACATCGCTGAAGGAGCCCACGTAGAGGTAGCGCAGATCGGCGCGCGCACCCAGGTGCGGGTGCGCGCGGCGCAAGCCCTCCAGACTGTTGAGGCCGTCCCAGAGGATCACCCAGCTGCCGGTCGCGGGGTTGGCCGCTTCCTGCTGAACGAGCGCGCTGCTGTCGAAGATCCACACCCGGCCTACGCCTGGCGACTCTGACTGCAGGCGCTGGCGCAGGGCCGGGTGAAAGCGCAGTGCCGCCACGGCCCAGCGCAGGCGGTTGAAGTCGGTCAGGCGCAGCCGCAAGTCGCGGCGCCCCACCCGCAGGCCCACGTCAAGCCCGCGCGCGGGCATGGGCCATCACCCGGTGGGGTCGGTGCGCAGCGGGCAGGGGGCCCACGCCCGAACTGCGCCAAGCCGGCGACGCCTCGATGCCGCGGTAGTGCAATGCCGTCAGACCGCTTCCTGCCGGGCCGGCACGCCCGCCGTTTCGAACAGGTCCGCGGCCAGTGCCGCCAGGACTGCCGAGGCGCCCATGCGCGACTCCGCCACGCGTCGCGCCGCAAGGCCCATGGCGGCGCGGCGCTCGGGCTGCCCCGCGAGTTCCTCGATCGCCGCTGCGAGCCCTTCGGCGTCATCCGGTTGCACGCGCACCCCGCAGTCCTGCAGCACTTCGGCAATCTCGGTGCCTGGCCGCATGGTGGCCACCACCGCGCGCCCGCTGGCCAGCATGCCCGTCAGTTTCGACGGCAGCACCAGATCTTCGGCATCGGCGCTCTGGGTCAGCAGGTGCATGTTGGCCAGGCCCAGCAGTTCCGTCAGCCGCGCGAGCGGCTGCAGCGGCAACAGGCGCACGTTGGCCATGCCGGCGCAGGCTTCCCGCAGCGCGGGCTTCATGACGCCGTCGCCGCAGATCACGAAGACGATGTCGGTCCGGTGCGCGAGCAGGCGCGCGGCCTGCGGAATGAGCAGCAGGCCCTGCTTGGCCCCCAGCGTGCCGGAGTAGAGCACCACCACGGTGTCTGGCGCCAGACCCAACTCGGCGCGGTAGGCGCTGTCGCGCACCAAGGGCCGCACGGCATCGACGTCGATCCAGTTCGGCAGGAGACGTACGCGATCCGGCTCGACGCCCTTGGACTGCAGTCTGGCCAGCATGCGGCGCGATATGGACGACGCGCAGTCGAAGCGCCGCATCAGCCAGCGCTCGGCCGCTTCGACGATGGAGCGCGTCACGCTGCCCTTGAGCAGACCCATCCGGAACGCGACGTCGATTTCGAAGTCCTGCACATGCAACCAGCTCTTGGCGCCGCACAACCATGCCGTCGCCAGCCCCACCGGCGCGCAGACGAAGGCCGGGGCCACGGTCATCACCACGGCCGGCCGCCAGGCCACTTGCGCCAGCATCAGCGGCAGCGAACTGGCCGCGAAGCTGAGCAGGTGCAGCACGCGGCGCAGGCCGCCCTGCCGGGCCGGCACCCAGAGCGGCGCGCGCCAGATGCGCACGCCCTGCATGGTCTCGCAGCGGTACGGTGGCCAGGCATACCCCGGCTCCAGCTTCCAATCGGGGTAGTACGGCGGCGCGCAGACCACGCGCACCTCGAAGCCGTTCGCAGCCAGCCACTCGGCCATCTCGCCCGAGTACTTGCCGATGCCGGTGGGCTCGGGCGCGTAGTTGCAGCTGTAGAGAAGGATGCGCATGCCAGGCTCCGGGCAGCAGGGCGGTGTCGTCACGACACCCGTTCGAGTTCTCGCACCTTCAGCACGATCATGTACTCGTAGATCGACTGCAGTACGGCGTAGGCGAGCCCGGCACGCCCATCGAGGAAGCCACCTTTGCCCAGGTAGAGCAGCAGGAACTTCACGAGCGGGCGCAGCGGCAAGCGGTAGAAGAGCTCTTTCTGGTGGAAGCGGCGCTCGTTGAAGTCCGCCGCCGCGAAAGCCTTGTGCAGCGAGAACGCGGCCTGGCTTCGACGGTTGTCGACGATCTGCCGGGCCTCGAAACTGCTGTAGCTGTTGTGCCGCTCAAGCCAATGGGTGATGCCCTTGCTGAACGGGAAGTGGTCCAGGTAGCCCCCCAGCTGCCCCACCGCGCCATCAGCGATGGAGATGGGGTTGACGAGCCGTTCGTAACGCATCTTCTCGGGGCGGAACAGGCGGATGTAGTAAGGCGAGGCCTGTACATGCGCGAGCCAGGTGTCCATGAAGTAGTCGCGCCGCCGCAGGCGGAAAGCCACCTTGTCGCCGGGTTCGGCCACAGCGGCCTTTACCGCCGCCACCAGCTCCGGCGTCATGCGTTCGTCGGCATCGATGTAGAACACCCAGGGGTGCTTGAACCGGATGTTCTGCAGGCCCCAGTTCTGGTGGGCGGCCCAGTTGTCGAAGGGGCGCTGGGTGATGTGGGCGCCGGCGCGCCGCGCGATGTTCAGCGTGTCGTCGGTGCTGACCGAGTCGTAGACATGAACGTCATCCGACCACGCCACACTGGCCAGGCAGCCGGGCAGGTCTTGCTGTTCATTCTTGGTCAGGATCAACACCGAAACGCCGCTCGCACTCACTGCCGCTCTCCTCGTCGGGCCGGGAGTGCTGAACGACGCGCGGCTTGATCCTTCGGCAGGGATTGCCAGCGCATACTGTCCAGGCCTCGTCGAGGTCTTTGGTGACGACCGAACACGCCCCCACGACCACGCCGTTGGCGATAGACACACCCGGCGCCACGAATGCGCCGGCGGCTACCCAGACCTCGGTACCGATGGTGATGGGCGCAAATGTCAGCGGCATGTCGGCACGGACGTAGTCATGGGTGCCGGTGCACAGGTAGCTGAACTGCGAGACCACGCTCTGGGGCCCCAGCGTCACGGGCGCAAAGTTGTAGACGTTGACGCTTTCGCCCAGTGCCGCCCAGTCGCCCAGTTTCAGGTTCCACGGCATCAGCACGCGCACGCCCGGCATGATGGTGCAGTGACGGCCGATGTCGGCCCCCATCACCCGCAATGCCGCCACGCGCAACGGCGAGAAGGGCTTGGGCAACCAGCGCACCAGCGGCTGCAGCAGATAAGACCACAACGCACGGCGAACCTTGATGTTGAGTGGCCAGTGTGTGCGGTTGCGGGCCAGGTTGATGTGTACCGGGCCGGGGTTAGGCTGCCGTTCGCTCATACCGGTTTGCGACAGACGAAGTACATCACCGCGCCATTCAACCCAGCGCCCAGCGTGGCGCGGGCCCACGCGGCATTGAGCAGCCTGCGCAGGCGGTAGAGGCGGTAGCGCCCCCCCATCTCGCTGGCCAACGCACGCTTCAGGTCGTAGGCCTGCTCAGCCGCAACGGGCCGGCCGCGCAGGCGGCCCACGGTGTCACGCAGCCAGAACTCCCAAGGCGTGTAGGTCATGGCGGTCTCGACCTCAAGGCCGCCCGCGGCCTGAATCGCGCGGGCCAGCGTGGCGGGCCCGAAGTGGCTGATGTGGGTGTGCGGGATCCACTTCGGAAAACCCGGCCCGAGCGCTCGCACGGCATCCGACTCGAAGTTGTCGGTCATCACCAGCAGGCGCCCGCCCGGCTTCACATAGCCGGCCAGTTCACGGATGAAGTCGACCGGCCGCGCCACGTGTTCAATGACCTCGAAGCTGGCCACGAGATCGAAGCTGGCCCGCTCCAGGCCGGCGTCGGCCAGCATGGCGTCGATGACCTGCACGCCCAGTTGATCGCGCGCATAACAGGCCTCCTGGCGCGACGGCTCGACGCCGATGCCGGTGACGCCGTGGCGCTGCTGCAGCAGATCGAGCAAGTAGCCGTAACCCGCGCCCACGTCCAGCACGCGCTGGCCCGGACTCAAGCCGAACAGCCGCGGCAGCACCGCCGCATTGACGGTGGCATTGACCGACTGGCCCCGCTGATGGCGCAGGCCGCCAAAACCGTCGGCGTAGTAGGCCGCCAACGCCTCTTCGCCGAGCACGCAAGCTGAGTGCAGGAAACCGCAGTCAGCGCAACGCACGACTGGAATGTCGGGGAAGTTGAAGTGAGGCCGGCGTTGCAGCGAGCCGCACAGCGGGCAGGCGCCGCGGTCGATGAAAGTCGGTTCACGCATGCCGGTTCGCTGCCGCCGTGGCCTTCGGAGAGGCGCGACGCACTGAATGGTGCTGGGTCACTGCGCGCGCAACCTGGCTACGACGATCATGCTCTTCCAAAGGTAGGGCAGGCGCCCGACCCCACTGAAGGAAACGAATTCGAACCCCTGGGCCTCAAGCAATTGGGTCAGGCTGCGCTGGCTCCAGAACTTGATGTGCCCGCCATGCCAGAGCGCCGTGAAGTGCTTGTCCCATTTGCCGAAGACGGACAGCATGAGGTTCTTCAGGTAGCCGTGGTAGGGCGTGCTGACGATGAGATGACCGCCAGGCTTCAGAACCGCCCGTGCATACGCAGGCAGCAGGTGGGGCGCAAACAGGTGCTCCACAACCTCGGTTGAAATGACGGCATCGAATGGCAACTCGGATTGCAGCAGTTCGGCCGGATCGTCCTGAACCCCGAAGTTGTAGAAGTGCACGGATGGGTAGGCCGCCTGCGCCACGCGCACACCTTCGGCGTCGTACTCGACGCCGACGACCGAGTAGCCCAGCGTCGAAACGTGGGCGCACAGCGCGCCATTGCCGGAGCCAAGGTCAAGCACCCGCTTGGCCGGTAGGCGCGCCAGGAGATCAACGACTTTGGGCGTTATGTAGCCACAGGAGCCGGGGGCCTGGGTCGAGCCCCAGCCGTAGGTTTCAACCGCTTCGCTGCTCACGCTTCAGCTCCCTGCAGGCTTGCGCCCGGTATGCGGTTGGCCAGTACGTCGATCAGACTGTCGGCCATGGCGTCCACGGAATAGCGGCGGCGAAAACTTGCCGCAGCACGTTGCCGAAACTGCGCCCTTTGCGTGGGCGACTGGCTCAGCCACTGGCGCAGGCACAGCCGGGCACCGGCCAAGGTGTCAGGGGCGACGATCCCGGCAGCATCGGCCTCGACCTCGCGCCAGATGTTGACCTTGTCGGAGATCAGCACCGGCAAGCCGCAGCCCAGGGCCTCGGCCACGGCGATGCCGAAGTTCTCCTGGTGCGAGGGCAGGGCAAACACCTCGGCGGCGTGGAAGGCACCCCACTTGGCGTCGCCCTGCAGCATGCCGGGCCAGCTCACGCGCCCGGCCACGCCGGCGGCGTGTGCCATCTGCTGGAGCCGCAACCCCAGTCCGGCCTGATCGGGGCCGGCCATCACCAGGTGCAGGCTGGGGTCGGCCGCGGCCTCGGCGGCAAAGGCCTGCAGCAGCAGGTCGCAGCCCTTTTTCTCGTGGATGCGGCTCAGGAACAGCACGATGCGCTTGCCGCGCAGTGGCGGGTGCGCAGCCAGGAACACCTCGCGCAGGCGTTCGCCGTCCTGCGGCGGTTGCGCCGTGCCGTAAGCCACCACCCGCTCGCGAGCGCGGTAGAGCCAGAAGCTCAGGCGCGCCTGAATCCGCTCTTCGTCGCTGGTGAACAGCACCCCGGCGGCGTCGCGCAGCACACGGTACTCGGCCCAGGGCCAGTAGAGCCACTTCTTGAGGTGCTTGAGGGGATAGGCCCGCTTGAACCAGGGGTCCAGCATGCCGTGCGTGAACACGTGATAGGGCAGGCCCAGCCGCGTGCACGCGCGCCACGTGGCCAGGCCGTGGTACTGCCAGAGTCCATTGACCACCACGGCGTCGTAGCCGGCTGCATGGGCCAGCAACCAGGGCAGCAGGCGCGGGCTGTACCCGTATCGGCCCTGGGTGGGCCCCAGGGCATGCACCGGCAGCGGAAAGGCGTCGACATGGTCAGCGGCCGGATCGTCCAGCGTGACCACCTCGACCCGGTGCCCCAGCTCCAGCAGGCGCAACCCGCGCTGGCGCACCCCTTCCATCGGCCCGCCGCCGAGCGGGTTGACGCTGGGCATGACGTGAAGGATCTTCATCGGCGTGGCCTGCGAGGTTCAGGCGACGTCATGGCTGCACGCACGACCGGTACAGCAGGCGGGCCCAGCTGCGGTTGTTGCCCACCGAGAAGCCGGCGTCGGGGTTGAGCCACTGGTGCATGGGTACCGCAAAACCGGTCTTGGGCCGCTCCAGCACGGCGGCCGGCAGCTCGGGTGCCACGGCCCGCGCGAAGTGGCGCTTCTCGCCGGCACCGGCCAGCGTGGGCAACTCGACCATGCGCGCCAGCAGTTCCGTGTCGACGAAGGGAACGCGGATCTCCACCGAGTGCGCCATGCCGGCCCAGTCGGCGTCACGCAGCAGCTGGTTCTTCATGTACCACTGCATCTCCAGCGCCGACACCGCCAGGCGCTCACTGTCCAGGCCGTCGATGCTGGCGCGCAGCTGTGCCAGCGTGTCCAGCTGCTGCAGGCCTTCGGCGGCCAGTGCCGGGTCCATCAGCGCCGGCAACTCCCAGGGCATGAACAGCGCACGCCGCAGCAGGTAGGCGCCGGGCAGGGTGCCACCGTATTCCAGCAAGCCGGCGTACTTGTGCGAGGGCAGCCAGCGCCCGGCCGGCGCCAGCGCGGCGCGCACCGCGCGGCCCAGCCCCGGCACCTGCGCCCAGGGTGCCATGCGGCGCCGCAGCCGGGGCACTTGGTGGAAGCTGGGGTAGGAGCCGAACAGTTCATCGCCACCGATGCCTGAGAGCACAACCTTCAGCCCTTGCTGCGCCGCCATCTTGGCCACGAACCAGGTGTTGACGCCGTCGATCGAGGGCTGGTCCATCGCCGCCAGCAACTGATCGCGGTCAGCCGCGAAGTCGGGCGCCGAGATGCGCAGCAGGCTGTGGCGCGTGTGCAGTTGCTGCGCCACCGTGTCGGCCAACGCAGCCTCATCCAGCGTGGTGCCTGCGTACTCGGAGAAGCCCAGGGTCAGCGTTCGCAACTGCCCCAGCCGCGCGGCGCTCGCGGCCAGCATGGTCGAGTCGAGCCCGGCCGAGAGGAACACACCCACCGGCACATCGGCGACCATGTGCGCCTTGACACTGTCGCGAACGGCCTCGGCCACCTGCTGCAGCCCGTTGGCCAGTGCGCTGTCACCGCCGGCCACGCGGCGCACGCGCTGCAGGCCGCGCAGGGGGGAATCGAAACACTGCGGCCGAGCCACGCGCCCATCGGCCACCCGCAGCCAGTGGCCCGGCGGCAGCGCGCGGATGCCGCGGTACAGCGTGTAGGGCTCCGGCACCGAGCCCCAGAGCAGGAAGCCGGCGTGGCCGGCCGGCTCGGGCCGTTGGTCCACATCGGCTTCGAGCAAGGCCTTGACCTGCGAGGCAAAGCGCAGGCAGCGGCCGTCGTCGGCCAGGTACAGCGGCTTGATGCCGAAGGTGTCGCGCGCCAGGAAGAGCTGGCGTTGACCGGCATCCCAGATGGCCAGCGCGAACATGCCGCGCAACAGGCCCAGCATCGCCGGGCCGCGCTGCGCGTACAGCTTGAGCAGCACCTCGGTGTCGGAGTGCGTGCGCACGGCCACGCCGTCGTCCTGCAGGCCCTGGCGCAGCTCGGCGTGGTTGTAGATCTCGCCGTTGAAGCTGATGTGGTTGCCGGTCTCCGGGTCCCGCATCGGCTGGGCCCCGGCCTCGCTCAGCTCGATGATCGCCAGCCGGCGATGCGCCAGCCCCACGCGGCGATCGGCCGACAGCCACAGCCCTGCGCCGTCCGGGCCGCGCGCCAGCATGTGTTCGCGCATGCGCAACAACTCCGGCTCGTCGACAGGCGCGGCGTTGGGTCCGTAGGCATAGGTCCCGGCGATGCCGCACATGTCAGCGCGCCCCGCCGCCTGCCGTGCCATCGGCGTGTTGACGCTCCCAGTCGAGCACGCGCTGATAGACCTTCAGATAGGCATCGATCGCGGACTGGGCGTCGAAGCGGCGCGACCATTCGACGCACTGCAGCGACAGCTGCTCGCGCGCCGGCCGTGGCAGTGCCAGCAGTGCGTCGAGCATGCCGGCGCCGTGGGCGGCCCAGGCCTGCACATCGGCGCCTGCGTCCAGGCGCGGCAGGTAGTGGCTGTGCGGGCCACCGACCTCGGTCATCGGGGCCTCCGCGGTGGTGATGACCGGGCAGCCGCAGGCCTGGGCCTCGACGATGGGCCAACCGAATCCCTCGGCCAGGCTCGGAAAGACAAAGGCCCGGGCCAGCGAGTAGGCGGCCTGCAGCGTCTCGCTGGCCAGCCCCTGCAGGAACTGCACGCTGCCCTGCGGCAGCACCTCGGCCAGCGCCTCGTCGATGGCGCCCCGTTCGGGCACCCCCACCAGCCACAGCGGCAGAGGCTGGGCCGCGCGGCGCGCGTAATGCGCATACAGGCGCAACAAGCCCGGCACGTTCTTGTACCAGACGCCGATGCTCACATGCAGCAGGAAACCCGATGCAGGCGCTGCCAGGCCTGCGGCGGCCAGCGTGCGTTCGGCCAAGTCCTGCGGCATCGGGCAGAAGGGGAAGTTCAGGCCGTTGTAGACGACTTCCGACGTGACCGGCCCCACACCGCCCCAGCGGTGCAGGTCCTCCCGCGAGCGCTCCGAGATCGAGATGAAGTGCCGCGCGCGCCGAAAGCCGCGCCGGATGTATCGCTGGTAGGCACGCCCGGTGGCGCGCACCGGATTCTGCGGAAAGTGGCCCAGCGCCGAGCGCAGCGCGAGCAGGTCGTGGCAGTGCACGACATGCGGGCGGTGCGCCACCCGCGGCACCCAGGGCCCCAGCGCCTGGTCACAGAAGACGTACAGCGTGTCGGCAGGATCTTGTGCCGCCAGCCTGGAAAGCTGCCGCGGGTAAAGCAGGTACTGGTCGACGTAGCTGCCCCACTTGGCCCAACGCGTGCCTTGCAGCGCGCTGCGCAGCGGCTCGTCTGGCGCCCGCACGCTCACGGCATGGCCACGCGCCGCAAAGCCGGTGGCGAGCAAGCGCGCAAAGCGCGGCATGCTCTGCGACTCGCTGAGCGCGGGGTGCGTGTAGAGGACCAGGTTCATGCCCGGCCCCGCAGGTCGGCCGCCGGGCCGTCGGCGTTGAATGGGCGCCAGAACACGCGCGTCACGGCCAGCAGCAGGCCAAACAGCAGGATGTTCTGGACCTGGAATCGCAGCAGGAGGCCCGCGATGTTGCTGATGGATTCCGAAACGATGCCGTAGGAGAAGACCCGGTACATGAGCATCATCGCGACGACAGAAACCACCGGCGCGGCACCGCTTCGTCCGGGTCGCGACAGCAGGTCCCAAGCGATGAACATGGCGACACACAGCACAAAGTAGATCAGCGGCGACCAGACGCCGAAACAAGCCAGGAGCTGCGCGAATATCGACCCGGTGACGAAGGAACCCAGGTCGAGTCCCAGGCGCAGGTGCACCAGCAGGTCGCCGGCCGAGTAGAAGGTGACGAACTTGGAGCGCTCGAGTCCCATCCACTTGAGCACCGGGTACGGCAGGATCGCCACCATGCGGTCGAAGGCATCCTCGCGCACCAGGCGTGACTCGGTGGCGGAGACGCCGTCCACCATGAAGAAGCTGTTGTCGTGGAACTTGGTCTCGACGAGCCGGCCGATCATGCCGCTGCGGAAGTAGATCTCGTCATAGGGGCCGACATCCGCGGCGATCAGCCCGCGGTCGGCCTCGCGCCGCACCGCCACCGGATCCTGCAGCACCTGCCATGTGTGCTTGACCATCTCGATCTGCGAGATCTTGCCGCGCTCGGCCCGCGCCACCTGAACCGCCGTCATGAAGTAGCTGACGGGCTGGAACAGCAGCGCGACCGCCAGCACTGCGAGGGCGAGCTTCCACAACCGTGTGAACTCGAAGGGGCGTTCGTCGTCCAGCAAATGCATCAGGTACAGCAGGAGGCCGGTCATGGCGCCCACCACCATGATCGAGCGGGCATTGAATGCCAGCCCCGCCAGAACCGCCAGGACGACGTGCAAGGCCAGGAAGGGGATGTGGCGGCGCAGGTGGCAGTACGCGCTGCCGTAACGCTCATACAGCAAGGGCAATACAAAAGGGGCCCAGGCGAATGTGGCAAAACCATCGAGAACCTTGCCCAGCAGGTTGCCGCCGAGCAGCCGCCCGCCCATCGCCGATGCCAGGCCGACGAGCCCGACGATCCAGACGACCTGCACGGCAGGCACGCTGAATGCGCCCAGCGGTGCCACTGCCGCCGCGCCCAGCCGGCGCGCTGCCACGAACACCGAAAACGAACGCGACACCCCGTGCGCGGCAATCGCCGTCAGCTGAAAGCCGAGCAGGTAGCCGAAAGTCTGCAGCGGCACGCGCAGGTTCTCGGTGAGCGAGTTCCAGAGCACCGTCTGCCCCATCAGCGCGCCCCACTGCGTGGTGGCGCAAAGGCCCAGTACAGCGGCGGTGGACAGCGGCCACTCGTGCAGGGCCCGCGTGCCGCGCACGTAGAGGAAGGTCAGTGAAGACGAGCACAGAACCAGAAGGATGCAGATCAGGTTGTCGTAGCTCGGATCGATCAAGGCCTGCAATGCGCCGGCCGCAGCGGTGATCAGGTGCAGGCCGATGAAGGATGCGTCGGCGCGGCTGAGCCGCCGCTGCTGAACGGCGTCGTGCGGGGTGTCGAGCGCTGCGGCGGCGGCCATGGTCGCGTGTCAGTGCGGAAGCAGGCGGCGGCCCGAGCCGGCGCTGCCCAGGCCCAGGGCCTCGAGGATGGCGCCGAGCAGGGGTTCGTTGAAGTTCCCGTCGGCTTGAACGCGGCGCTGGCCGGCCGTTGCGATGGCCGCGCGGCGCGGTTCGTCGGCCAGCAGTTCATGGCAGAGCCGGGCGCACTCGGCTGCGTCTGACCAGAACACCGCTTCCTCGCCCTCGCGATACATGGACAGATGCTCGCCGGTGCGTTCGGCACACAGCAGGCTGCCGATGGCGGGCACCTCGATGGAACGCCGGGTGTGCGCGTCGCGGTTGCCCTTGGACAGCAGCCCAAGACTGATCCTGGCGCATTGGATGGCCAGCACATAGTCACGCCGCAGAACCTCGCCGCCGCGACAGACGTGCCTCAGCTGTGGCCACTCGGGCGCCTTGTGCCAGTGCGAACCCCGTATCGTCAGCGGCACGCCCAGGCGCAGCAGTTCGCACAGGAAAGGCCCGCGTTCGGGCATCCAGGTGCCGACGAAGCTCACGTCGCTGCCCCATTGCACGCGCTCGGCGGCGCTGGCTTCGACGGGCCGGCTCCAGATCTCGTCCGCGCTCAGGCGCAGGCGCAGCACACCGCGCGCACCGAGGGCGCGGGCCTCTGCGACGTTGGGCTCGCGCACCACCACCAGCAGGTCGTAGTGAGACACCGCCGCGCGATAGGCCGCGAAAAGGGCACCGTCGCGTGTGCCCAGGGGATCGTCGTTGTTGTAGTTCACCACCAGCGGGCAGTGGCGACGCAGCACACGCATCACCGCGGGCGTGACGTGCTCGCCGCCGTTGACGTGACAGAGATTGAAACGCTGGCCCACCAGCCTTCGAGCCAGCGCATGCTGCATCCAGCGTGACCACACGGCGCCGCCCAGGCGGTGGGTCACGCGGTCGACCCAGGGCGTCGCTGGCAGCAGCCGCCGCGGATCGATGTGCAAGACCTCGTGCCCGAGCCGACGATAGGCTTCGGCGCGATCCAGACTGGTGCCACCGGCACTGCCGAGGTAGAGGATGCGCATCGGCTCAGGCCAGCAGTGAACGGTAGGTTGCCACGGCCTGCTGCCCGTACTCGGCCCAGCCACCGGCATGGCGCACACGCGCCAGGCTGCGTTCGCCCATGCGCCGGCGCAGGCCGGGATCGTCAACCAGTTGCTGCAGGCGCATGGCCAGTGCGTCGCTGTCGCGCGCCGGCACGATGAAACCCTCTTCGCCGTCGTCGAACAAGTCTTCCGCACCGGTGTTGCGGCTGGCCACCACGACACAAGCGCAGGCCATCGCCTGGGCCTGCACCAGGGCCAGGCCTTCCTCGATGCTGGGCAGCACCAGCACATGGCTGCGGCTCATCAGCGCCTTCAACTGCGGCTGCGGAACATGGCCCAGCAGCCGCGCGTCCTGCGGCCACAGCCCGCGCCGCGTGAAGTGCTCCACCAGATCAGGCGCCACGCTGCCGGCGAAGCTCAGGGTCTTGCGCGGGTGCTGCAGGCGCGCGTAGGCCTGCAGCAGGTAGGGAATGCCCTTGCGCAGGCTCATGCCACCGACGAAGAGCAGGTCGAACGAATCGGCGTCAGGTGTCCCCTGGGGGTGGAAACGCGACAGGTTGACGCCATACGGCACGCGCCGCACTTTGGCCGCGGGAATGCCGCGCGCGATGAAACTGTCACGGGTGACGCTGGACGGCACGGTGATGCAGTCGGCCTCCGCGTACTCGGCCTCCTCGCGCTCGATCATGCGGGGGTCTATGCCGGCAAAGGGCAAGCCCCACCGCTCATGTTCCTCACGCAGCCACTCATCCTGGGTGCGGATGTGGGTCGAGCCCCGGTCGCACACCCACCGTGCGCCTCGGCGCCGGGCCTCGCGCCCGGTGCGCGATGCCGAACCGGAAAGGCCGACCAGCACGTCGCAAGAGGGCAGCGTGCGCGCTGCGTGCGCGTCGAAACTGAGCTTGGCCGCGTACTCCCATGCGCGACGCGAGCCATCGGACAACAGGCCATAGCGTGACAAGGCCATGTACGGCGCCTGCAGGTACGGAAAGCTGTCGATGCGGGCCGCATGGATGCCTTCGCCGCGCAGCTTGAAGCGCGGATAGCCGGTGAACACCGCTTCAAGATGGCCGTGCCGGTCGAGCTCGCGGGCGAGATCGAAGTGATGAAACTTGCCCAGCGCGCACAGCACCACCTTCATGGGCGCAGCGCCCGCTGCCGCAGCCGCCTGTGCATGATCCCGTCCAGCAGGTCTGGAGTAGCTCCCACGGCGTTGCCTATAGTGGCTGCTGGCCGACCAGGCCATGCACAGCCGCCTTCGGAACACTGGCAAGAAGTGCACGCAAGAACACGTCCTGCAGCGCGTAGCTGTCCTCGGCCGGGCCTGGCGTGACTTCCGAGACACGGAACAGCAGCCCGTCGGCGATGTAGCCACGGGTGGCATAGCGTATGCGGACCAGGTTGCGCTGCAGCGATCCGCGCGCCAGCTCGTCGCCGACACGCACCCAGTAGGTCACGTACTCCTGCCGGACGCCTATCACCGTGTCCATGCGCACCGCGGGCAGGGTCACACTGCCTATACGGATGTCCTCTGGCTGCAGGCGGTTGATCCGGAATCCCTGCGAGCCATAGCAGGCCTCCGGCGCGTGCAACTGCGTGTCGCGCGACTGGTCCCTTCCGTAGGCCAGCGACAGCATCATCCTGCGGCCCGTGGGCTTGTGGATGTAGACGCGGGCGATGGTCTTGTTGTAGAGGTCCCGCAAGGCTTCTTCCTGCTGCGGGTTGACGATGGCGTTGGTACCGAAGGGGCTCAGTGTCCAGTCGCCAAAGGCCTTGGGGACGATGTTCTCCAGATCAGGCTCGCCGACCTTGTCGGACCAGAACTTGGTGGGTTTCATCCACACGGTAAGGCCCAGGCAGGCCAGCATGAGCAGGCCGGCCAGCAGCAGGTGGGCGAGATCCCAGCCTGCGGGGGGCAAGCCCTTGGCTCGGCCGGTGTCGGTGGCGGCAATGGTGTTCATGCAGGCGCTGCCATTCGACCGACGCCGAAGCGCTGGCCCGCTGCCCGCAGCAAGGAGTCGGCAAAGAACATCAGCGCCAGCGCGCTGGCGAACAGCACCATGCCCGCAAGGCCGTGCAGGAAGCCCTGGCCGGCTTCGTCGCCCAGGTAGTAGGTGACCAGGGTCAGCGTGATGACGCGGATGATGTTGGCGGTGAACGAGATGGGTACGATGAGCAAGGCCAGTGAGATGTTTCGAAACCAGCTGGCGTGCTTGACGAGGTTGAGATACAGGATGCCCAAGGCCTCCAGCATGAACAGCGTGCGCATGCCGGCGCACGCGTCGGCCACCAGCAGCTGGTATTGGCCGATCTGCAGCAGCACACCCGTGCGGCTGATCGGGTAGCCCGCGGCGTAGAGGAGGTGCTCGGCCACCGTCGAAACCAGGACCTTCATGACCTGGCCCACGGGCTCGACGATGAAGCCGGGAAGCGGGATCATGAAGACCATGAAGCACAGCGGAAACGCCAGCGCCTTCACCGCCGCGCGGCCATCGGTCAGCAGCAGCACGCCGATGACCATCGGGATGGCCGAGCCCACTTCGGCGTACACCACGTCGAGGATGCTGCCGCTCAGGTAGAGCAGCGCACCCAGCGCGAGCACCGGCCACGCCCAGGCCGCGTCCTGCGACACCGCCAGGGCCGGCCGCATCTCTTGCCAGCGTTTGTGGATGAGCCACAGGCATACGGCCAGCACCACCGGGCCGTGGCCGTGCTCGGACGTGCTCCACAGGCCGTTGTCGAGCAATGAGCGCAAGACCGGCGCGTACATCAGCGCCAGCACGGCGAACAGGGCCCAGCGTACGGGGCTTCTTGAGTCAGAACTCATTCATCACACCACTGGCGATCTTCACGCCACTCTTGCTCATTTGCGTGACGAGCCGTTGAAGCTGCGGCAAGCGGCTGTGGTTCCTGCGGGAGATGGCAAGGCTCGCGCCGCAGCGCGACGCGATGATCCGCGCGTCGGAGCCCTGTTCCGCCGCCGGGGTGTCGACGATGACGTAGTCGAACTTGTTCGTCAGCTCGTTCAGCAGCAGGCTGAAGGCGGGTTTGAGGAACAGCTCCGACGGGTTGGGCGGCGTCGGCCCGGCCGGCAGCAGGAAGAGGTTGGGGAAGCTGTCCACGGGCTGCAGCACGTCGGACTCGGAGCGCCCGCTCAGGACCGTTGTCAGGCCGGTGCTGGTGGCGACCTTGAAGATCTGATGCAGCCGCGGTGAGCGCAGGTCGGCATCGACCAGCACGGTGCGGCCGGGCAGTTGGCCGAAGGCGATGGCCAGGTTGGCGGCGATGAAGGTCCTGCCGTCGGTGCGGCTGGCGCTGACGACGGCCAGCGCCGAACGATCATCCGCAGACCCGAAGCCGCCCAACAGCAACTGCGTGCGCAGATCGCGAAACACCTCCACCCTGTCGTCGAAGGGGCGGTGCGCGACCACCAGTTCGGCGTTGAGATCGGCGCTGGCGTTGGCGGCGTAGGCGTAGTGAAACTGCTGCGAGAGCGCCCACATCACGTCCTCGGTGCTGGCGAGCTTGAGCTTGACGATGGCCTCGCCCAGGCGCACGCCGTTGTCGCGCTGATAGTCCAGCGCGCGCTGCACGCTCTCGGCGGTCAGGCCCTTGGTGCGGCGCAGGATCTCGCCGAGCATCGGATCCTGCACGGCGGTGCCGGCAACGCCGATGTCCTCGGCCTGCACAGCGGTGGGCCGTTTCGCGGACGCGGCGTCTGCGCCGTATGGGGTGTGGGGCATGGAGGAAAGGTTCGGGCGACCTGTTTGCGGCTTGGCGGGTGATCAGCCAGGCGCAGGCTTGCGCCCGCCCGGCGCCAGCAGGGTGGGGTTGGGCCTGGCGCGGCGCAGCCCCCCCAGGCGGCGTTTGGGTTTGAATGACGGTACGAGTCCGGTGAGCGGTTGGCCGAGCAGCAACTCGAAGTCGGCCACGCCGCGCACGCGACGGTCGCGCGCCTCGAGCACCGCCACCACGACCAGGCCGAAGATCGCAGCCACCACCGCGCCCAGCAGCAGGTTGAGACCGATGCGCGGCGAAGACGGCCAATTGGGGGCCGTGGCGCGCTCCAGTGCCACCACGTTCGACTGGTTCGCCTGGCTTTCCAGATTGGTCATGTTCAGGCGCGCGAGCACACCTTCGTACGCGCGCTGGGCGTTCTCGGCGTCGCGTTGAAGCACCGAGGCCTCGTCGCGCGAGGCGCGCAGCTTCAACACCTTGGCACGCTGCTCTTCGAAGGCCAGGCGGGCCTGGGTGGCGCGCGACTGCTGCACCGTGTTGTTGATGCCGACGCTGGCCTGCGCCCGCTTGATCTCGGCCTCCATGCGGGTGCGGTTGTCGGCGATGCCGAGCTTGAGCTCGGTCACGGCAGGATGGTTCTCGCCCAGCCGCCCCATCATCTGCTCGAGCGCGCTCTCCTGGCGTGCGATCTCCTGGCGCAGGCCGGCCACCATCGGGTTGGCCATCACGTCGAGCATGCGGTCACCCTGCGCCAGGGCCTGCACCTGCCGGCTCTGCGAATCGGCGGCGGCGCTCTGCACCAGGACAAGCTGGGCGTTGAGCTCGTTCAGCCTTTGCGTTTCGACGTCGAGACGCTCGTCACTGACCACCAGCCCGGTGCGTTGCTGGAACTCCGAGAGCTTGGTCTGCGCGGCCTCGAGCTTGTCGCGCAGCGCCTTGGCGTTGGCGTCGAAGAAGGCGGAGTAGTCACGCGCGGGCGCGGTGCGCAGCTCGAGCGTGGTGTCGAGATAGGCCTTGACGAAGGCATTCGCGGCCGTGGCGGTAAAGGCGGGATCGGTGCCGCTGAAATACAGGTTGATGACGTTGGAGCCGCGCGAAGGCCGAACGTCCAGCCCGGCGCGCATCAGGTCGGCAAGCCAGGCCGAGAAGTCGCCCGTGCCCTTGGTCGCCGAGAGCCAGCGTTCGCGCAGTTCGCCGATCTCGGTCAAGCGCATCATGGCCACCACGCGCGCCGCCACACGCGTGCTCTGCAGGATGTCCACCTGCGTCATCAGGTAGCTGGGCGAGGCCATGCCGGCCAGGATGGTGCCGGCGATCGGGTCCATCTTCGGGTCAACCACCAGCGAAGCCGCGGCGGTATAGGTCTTGGCCGTGGCGAACGTGATGGCCGCCGCACCGCCGAGCACCAGCACAAACGCCAGCCCGAATGCCAGCCAGCGTGTTCGAAGTATCTGAAGCAAGGTGCCGAAACTCATCTGTCACTCCGATGCTGGCCGAACCGCGTGTACACCTCGGGCCGTGCGCGGGGGCGCAGCACTTCGCCGCTCCGGCGCGGGGTGTGGTGTTTGCGACGGATCGGGGCGGCCAGGGGATCGATGCCGCCGGCAGCACCGCGTGGCGGGAGTCCGCCGCTCCGACAAGTCACTTCTTCAGCCCCAGCCCCCTGCTGATGGCGTCGGTGTCATTGCCCGACGCCGCGGCGGCGGGCGCCTGCACCTCCAGCGCGGCAGCCGACGCGGCTTGCGCGAACTTGCCCACGTACTCGATCTTGGCGGCGGCAAACAAGGCCTTCCTGTCTTCCTCGACCAGCTTGCGCTTGCGTTCGTTGTGCAGGAACTGCTGGATGGCCGGGCGGGCCTGCTCCTCCGTCACGGGCTCGCTGCGCGAACCGGCAAGAACGACAACCTGGATGCCATTGGGCGACTGCAACAGGATGGCCTGGCCGTCCTTCATGCGCGCCAACGAGTTCAAGCTGTTCAGCGGCATTTGTTCTGCGGCCTGCACGACCTGATTGCCCGCGAAGCGGTACCCCTTGGCCCTGACGAAGTCCATGAACTCATTCATGTTCTTGCTGGCCGCGAGTTTGTCGCGCAGTTCGGGCGCCTGATCTGGTTTGGCCTCGATGGCGATCTGCTGCAGGCTGTAGATGCGACGTTCCTTGAACAAGGCCGGGTTGTCGTCGTAGTACTTCCTGACTTCTTCCGGGTTGGGGACTGCCGCTGCCTGGCCCACCCTTTCCAGGTAGGCGCGGGAGACGATCTCGCGGCGCGCGGCTTCGATCTGCTGCATCACGCGCTGGTCGCGGTCGATCTTCAGTGCCTCTGCCTTCTGCAGAGCCAGTTGCTGCTCGACCAGCCCTTTGAGGATCCGCTGGCTCGCGACTTCAGCTTCTTCGGGGCGCAGGTTGCGCTGCTGCTGCAGGATGAAGTTGATCTGGTGGACCGTGAGTTCGTCCTTGTTGACCTTGGCTGCCGTCTGGCTTGCAGCACCGCTCTTCTTCTCGGAGCAGCCCGCCAGGATTGCAGCCGCCAGCATGGCGGCCACGGCCAACCACAGGCGTCCCTTGGCGGGAACATCGTGCATCGTCGGATTCATGAATCTCGGTCTGTAGGGACTTGAAGGCACCTTGGGAAACAGGGCGCCGTGCAGGCATCCCGCGGTGAACTCGGCGACTCGCGGACGAGCAATAAAGTGTGACGCTGCTGTGTGACGAGACAGCGTCAGTGGTGCCGTTCGACAGACAACGCCTGGCAGCGGGGCTGCGCACTCCGCAACCGGACACGGCGCACTTTCATTTGTGTGCACCCGTGTCGACGGGCTCGCCTCGACATGGGCTTGGTGCCCCCCTGTCTGTGGGTCGACGCGGGGTGTTTCGTAGCCCTTACGGGCCATTCGGCATCGGTTGCCGCCCGGCACTTGTCACGCACACGAAGGATGCTCAGTGGCTGTCGCCGGGGGCTACACGGGAGCAGGTGCTGATAGGACTAGAGCAGGGACTAGAGCAAGGCCCCAGACCCGGTTGTCGTGACATGTGAGCTTCCTAGAGTCCCCTAACGGTGCACCTGCACCGTTTGATCTGAATGACCAATCATCCAATTAGGAGTGACGGAATGAAATTCAACCTTCGCGCGCTGGCCTTCGCGGCTGCGGCCTTCATGGTCGGGAGCGCTCATGCCGACATCAACTTCCCCCCCACCGGCAACGGAACCCTGCTGTTCGTTGCCATCGACGCTGACGCGAACATCGCGTTCACCGCCGACCTGGGCCTCACGGTCAACGACTTCGCCTCCAGCACCACCTTCACCAGCGGCCTGGCCGCCCCGGTGACCTGGAACTTCGCCACCAACGCCACCAACTCGGGCATCACCGGCACCAATGCCTGGAGCGCCGCCTACGCCACGTTCGTGGCCACCCAGACCGACACGAACTTCACGTGGGGCGTGATCGCGGGTGACAACATCTCCGGCACGGTTGCCGGTTCCCCGTTCAACCGCAACGTTCTGGCCACCGGCAACGCCACCGCGGCTCAGATGTTGGCCGCCAACACGTCTTCGCCGACTTCCGTTGCACTCGGAAACCTCGGCAACTTCGCCGTCGCGGTGAACAACTTCGGCAACCTGGCCGCCGCCAACACGAACGGCGCGGCGACCACGACCTCGTCCGACGGCGTGGCCTGGCTCAATGGCAGCACCATGGGCGGCAACTTCGGCGGCTCGTTGACCTGGAGCTACCTCCTGGCCAACGGCGTGTCGTCGACCTTCCAGCAGCAGCAGCAGGCCAGCAACCCGCTGGTTACGCAGTACGGCAACCCGAACGCCGTGGACAGCCTGGCGGCCAACCCGATCACCTTCACCTTCGACATCGCCACCAACAGCCTGACGCTGGCCCCGGCGATTCCCGAGCCGGGCACCTACGCCCTGCTGATGGCTGGCCTGGGCGCCGTCGGCTTCATGGCTCGCCGCCGCAAGGCCTGAGCTTCCCAACCCTTCTTCCGGCTCTTTCAAGGCCCTGCGGTGAAACGCCGCGGGTCTTGTTCGACCCCATCATCTTCTACGGAGATAGACATGCAATTCTCGAAAATCGCTTTCGCCGTGGCCGCCGTCTGCGCCGCCACCGCCGCCACCGCCGCTCCGAATGCCTCCCGCATCGCCAAGAGTGCCGGTGCTTCCGCCGTCCAGAACAACGTGCGCCTGGCTGTCGAGTCCCTGTGCGTGGCCCCCAACGTGGTGACCTCGTTCGTCAGTGGCAACTTCACCACGGTGGTTTGCGCCGACGTGGCGCTGGCCGCCTCGTCGCCGACCTCGGGCACCTCTGCGACCTACGCCGCCAAGCCCGACAGCCAATTCAGGAACTTCGCCGGCCTGCCCTTCGCCGAAATCCGCTTCAACGTGTCGAACGGCTCGTTCGGCAACATCCAGATCCTCAACGCCCCGGTCGGCGGCGACCCCCTCTGGGTCAATCCCGCTGTGATTCCGCCCAACCCGATCTTTGCTTTCCGCAACCCGGGCACGGGCCTCAACACCGACCTGACGCCCGGTGGCGTGATCATCGGCGGCATCAACGACGTCGAGCCCAGCCGGTTCCCGGCATCCACGATTGGTGCCAACATTCTGTACCCGGCCTCCAAGCTCGGCGCTGCACAGGTCTTCGGCGTGGGCGCGTCGAGCGCGCTGTACACCAAGATGTTTGACGCCCAGAAGGCGGCAGGCCTGATCCCGGCGAGCTGCCTCGTGAACGACACGAGCATCAAGTACTGCATCCCGAACATTGGCAAGGCCCAGATGGCCACCATCATGTTCAACAACGAGTTCAACGCCGCCTACCAGAAGGGCCTGGAGTTCCTGACAAACGACCCGGCCGACGCCGGCGTCGAACTGCGCTACGTGCGCCGTGTCGACACGTCGGGCACGCAAGCTTCGGCACAGAACTACTTCCTGGGCTTGCCCTGCTCGTTGAGCACGCTGCCGATCGTTCCCGAGCCGACCACCATCGACCCGGCCGGCGGCACCATCGCCAACGCGAAGATCGAGAACATCCGCGTCTATGGCGCCGGCGGCACCAGCAATGTGCGCACCGAGCTGAACAAGGCCGGTGTCTTCGCCCTGGGCGTGATCTCTGGTGAGAACAACGTGGCCACTGATTCGTGGCGCTGGCTGCGCGTGGACGGCGCTGCGATTGGCGAAAACGCCGTCGCAAGCACCGCCGGCCTGACCAATTCCATCACGCAGAAGGACGGCTCGTACAGCTTCTACTTCGAAGCCACCTACAGCGGCGGCAATGCCACCAACGACGGCTACTGGGCCACGATCGCCTCGGCCTTCGGCGGCCTGCCCGCGCCGGTGGGCCTGGTGAACCAGGCCACCCTTGACGTCGGCTTCAACAAGGGCGGCCTGACTTGCGCTGGCAGCTCGTCGAACTGATCGGCTGATGAGGATGTTCCGAAGGCCATCCGGCCTTCGGGCTTCTGGCGAACCCAACGCCCGCCTCTTCCGCGGGCGTTTTTTTGTTTTCACATTGGGTGCCCAGAATTCTGATTCACAGGCAAGCGTTGCTGCCTTGCCAACCACGCCGAGCCCGACACCACAACGATCAATGAGCCACCGGCACTTTCACCGCCTCATCGCCTTGGGCTGCGTTTGCCTGGCGCAGTTCTCGGGAACGGCCACCGCCCAGGTCGGCAGCACGGAGCAGCCCCGCTTCGACATCCTTGAGTTCGTGGTCGAAGGCGACACCCTGCTCGGCGCCGCGGCCATTGAACGCGCGGTCTACGCTTTCATGGGCCCGGGCCGCACCGTGGCCGACGCCGAAGGCGCTCGCAAGGCCCTGGAGAAGGCCTACCAGGACGCCGGCTTCCTGAGCGTGAGCGTGCTGCTGCCGCCGCAGCGTGTGAACGAAGCGGGCGGCGAGGTGAGGCTGCAGGTGGTGCTGGGCCAGGTGGAAAAGCTGCGCGTCACCGGCGCGCAGTACCACCTGCCGAGCCAGGTGCGCGAGGCCGTGCCCAGCCTGGCGCCGGGCAACGTGCCCAACTTCAACGAGATGCAGCAGCAGCTGACGCAGCTGTCGCGCGCCAGCGCCGACCGCGAGATCACCCCGCTGCTGTCCGCCGGCGAGCAGCCCGGCACCCTGGCCGTCGAACTGAAGGTACAGGACAGCCTGCCGCTGCACGGCTTTGCCGAGCTCAACAACAAGCAGTCGCAGAACACCAAGGCCGGCCGTCTGGAGGCCGGGCTCAACTACGACAACCTGTTCCAGCGTGGCCACTCGCTGGGCTTCAGCTGGTTCTACTCGCCGCAGCGGCCCAGCGAGGCCAATATCCAGACCACCAGCTGGCATCTCCCGCTGGGGGGCGTGGGTGACAGGCTCTACCTGACGCTGGTGAATTCCGACAGCAACACGCCCACCGCGCTGGGGGGCGCAACCATTTCGCGCGGCCAGACCTGGCGCGCGCGCTGGCGCGACGAATTGCCGACCTTCGAAGGCATCAACCACGCGCTCACCTGGGGCGCCACGCTGCGCAACCTGCGCGACCGCAATGTCGACGTGGCCGGCTTCGACGTCGAGACACCGCCGCTCAAGTACAGCACCTTCAACGTCAGCTACGAGCTGCAGCTCAGCGGCGCCGAGCCCGGCCGCAGCAGCAGCCTGCAGGCCGAACTGAGTGCGAGCCTCCCGGGCCTGAACCGACGCAGCGTCGACTGCTTCGGCAGCCCGCGTGACCAGTTCGAATGCAAGCGCGCGCAGGCCGGCCCGGGCTTCCAGGTCTTCGGCCTCACGCTCACGCACCGCGAGCCGCTGGGCCGCTGGTCCTTGCTGGCGCGGTTGCAGGGCCAGTTCGCCGACACGCCGCTGGTGCCTTCGGAGCAGGTGGTCTACGGCGGCCAGGACTCGGTGCGCGGCTACTACGAAGGTGAGCAGTCGGGCGACCTGGGCGCGGCGCTGCGCGTGGAACTCGCCACACCCGCCTGGGCCGCGCTGCCCAGCCTGTCGCTCACGGGCCTGGCCTTCGCCGACGCGGCCGCGCTGCGCCGCCTGTACGCGCTGCCCAGCGAGGCGCAGACCGTCAAGCTGGGCAGCACCGGCCTGGGCCTGCGCGTGGCCAGCACCTTCGGCCTCTCGGCCAGCCTGAGCTGGGCACGCATCCTGAAGGACACGCGCCGCAGCGAGACCAGCGGCCTGCAGGTGCCCTTGACCGGCGCTGACGCCGGCCGTTCGGAGCGCTGGGACTTCACTCTGCGCCAGTCGTTCTGAGAACCCCACCACAGCCATGAACAAGCACCTGCACCGCCTGATCTTCAGCCGCCGTCATGGCATGCGGGTGGCCGTGGCCGAGCACGCGCGGGCCTGCGGCAAGGCCGCTGCCGGCGAGAGCTCGACGGCGGGGCTGGGCCTGTGGGCCGCTGCGCTGTTGCCGCTGGCCGCGGCGCACGCGCAGACCGCGCCGCCGGCACGGCCACCGGTGGTGTTCGCCAGCAAGCTGCCGGCGCCCGCGGCACCGCTGCCGCAGGTCTATGGCAGCACCTTCAAGAGCGATGGCACGCGCGTCAACCCCACGCCGCGGCCCTTCGCCTACGACCCCGCCCGGGGCCCCGCATCGGGTGACCTGCGCGCATCCGGCCGTGTCAGCTGGACGGTCAACGGCACCACCGGCACCTTCAACCAGGGCACTGTCGAACGTGTGGTCATCAACTGGGACAGCTTCGACATCGGCGCTGGCCATCGCGTGCACTTCGCGCAGGACAAGGATCCGACGAAGTACGTCTCGGCGCTGAACCGCATCTGGAGTGCCGACCCGTCGCTGATCCTGGGCTCGCTCACCGCCGACCGCGAAGTCATCCTGCTCAACGCCAACGGCGTCTACTTCGGCCGCGGCGCGCGCGTCGACACGGGCCGCTTCGTGGCCACCGCCAACGCCATCGCCGACAGCGTGTTCGAGAAGGGCCTGCGCAACGTCACCGATGGCAGTGCCGCTTTCTCCACCAGCGGCACCGACTACCTGGCCACCAAGCTCGACAGTGTCATCAGCGTGGAAGAAGGCGCCGAGATCCGCGTCGCCGCCGGGGGTGACGTGATGCTGGTGGCGCCCCGCGTGGTGAACCAGGGCCGTATCGAAACGCCCCAGGGTCAGACCGTGCTCGCCGCGGGCGACAAGGTCTACCTGATGAGCTCGTCCGACGCGTCGCAGCGCGGGCTCATCGTGGCGGTGGACCCGATCAAGCTGGAAGACCAGCCCACACAGAACGACACCAGCCTGGGCATCGTGGAAAACAGCGCGCAGGGCGCTCCGCTGGATGCCACCACCGGGCTGGTGAACCGCATCAACGAGATCCGCGCCGAGAGCGGCACCGTCAATCTCGTCGGCCTGCTCGTGCGCCAGGCCGGACACATCAACGCCACCACCGCGGTGAAGGGCGCCAATGGGGTGATCCATCTGCAGGGCATGGCTTCGACCGTCAGCCTGAACGGAGGCACCGGCGGCGCCGCCAGCCAGCGTGGCTGGGTGGTGGAAAGTGGTGCCCAGGCGCGTGTGTCGGCCACCGGTGGCACGGTGGAAATCGCCGCCGGCAGCCGGACGGCCGTGCTGCCCAGCAACAACGGCGCCACGCAGCTGGCCGCCGAGGTGTTCAACCCGTCGCGCGTGCGTGTCGAAGGCGAGACGATCACGGTGGCCGGTGGTGCCAGTGTGCTGGCGCCTGGCGGCAGGGTGGAACTGCTGGCCGCGAGCACGCGCCAGCAGAGTCCCTTGTTCAACGCGAACGCCGCTTTCGTCGCCACGGCCGATGCCAGCCGCGTGGTCATCGCGCCGGGGGCGCAACTGTCCGTGGCCGGGCTGCGCGACGTGGCCGTCGATGGCTCGCGCAACCAGGCATCACAACGCCTCTTCCGCATCGAACTGGCCGATGCACCGGTACAGCAATCGGGCCCGCTGTACCGGCAGGAGGTGTTCTTCGACGGCCGTGACGCCAACCGCATCGGCGTGGGCAATGTCGCCGGCGCCACGGCCGGCATTCGATACACCGCCGCCGAAAGGGCCACTTCGGGCGGCACCCTGCGCATCAATTCCGAAGGCGCCGTCGTCGTCGGGCAGGACGCGCAGCTGGATGTGTCGGGCGGCTCGATCAGCGTCTCTGCCACCACGTTGGAAAGTTCATTGCTCAGCCGCAACGGCGCGATCGTGCTGTTCAGCAGCGCCAGTGCTGGCAACCGCTACGACTCCTTGCTCAGCGAGACCCGCAAGACACCCGTTCCAGCCTATGTCGAAGGCGGCGATGGCGGCACCCTGGAACTGGTCGGCCGCCGGGTGGCTTTTGCAGGCGACGTGGTGGGCCAGGTGGTGCTGGGTGAGCGTCAGCGCGCCGGCACGGTGGCGCCCGCCAAACCATCAACCTGGGCCGTGGGTCGCAAAGAGGGCTCTGGCCAGTATCTGGGCGGCCTGTCGCTGGAGCCTGCGGCCGCAGCGCCTGTCGACCCCACGATCTTCGAGGCACCGGCCACGGCTGACCTGTCGGGCCTGCCTTCGACGACCACGCTGTCTCTGGATGCGGTGCGCCAAGGCGGCATCGGCAGCCTGCTGCTGCGGGCCCTGCGGGTTGAACAGCCGAGCTTCGGCACGCTCGATCTCGGCATCAACGGGCAGTTGGACATCCAGGCCGAGCAGATCGCGCTCGACGGCGACTACACCCTGCCTGGAGGCACGGTGAACCTGGTCACCAACGGGGCCAGCGCGAACTCGGCCACCACCGGCCTGGGTGACATCCGGCTGTCGGCGGCCACGACGCTGGACACCGCCGGCCTGTGGACCAACGACACCCTGACAGGCGGGGCCTCGGGCTTTGCGCCGCTCAAGCTCAATGGCGGCAAGGTGATCATCAGTGCGGCACACGACCTGCTGGCCGAACCCGGCCTGGAGATCGACGTATCCGGTGGTGCGCGCCTGGCCGGTGGCGGCGCCCTGAGCCGCGGCCTTGCCGGGTCCATCAGCCTGTCGGCCGGGCGTTCCGACGACTTCAGTACGCGCCTGCAGATCGAGGGCACGCGCCTGCGGGGCTTTGACTTCAGCGCGGGCGGCAGCCTGTCGCTCGGAACGCCCAGCGTTCGGGTGGCTGCACCCGGGGCCACCGAGCCCGTGGACTTCACAGGTCTGCGTCTGGCCCCGGCGTTCTTCTCCACCGGCGGGTTCGGCTCGGTGTCCATCAACGCCTTCGGCGACGTGCTCGTCGCTGCGGGCGCGGCCTTGGAGCCGACCCTGTCTTCCTGGCTGCTGTCACCCGACTACAGGCAGGCACCCAGCGGACGCATGCGCGCCGAGGTGGCGCTGCCGCAGCCGGTTGACGAAGCGCTGGCCGACCGCTTGCCGGTGAATCTGAGCCTGGCCGCCAATCGCGCGCCGAATCCGAACGTCGGCTTCTTTGGCAGCCGCTTGGTGGTGGAGCGCGGCGCCTCGATCACGCTGGAAGCCGGCGGCAGCCTGGCACTGTCGGCCACCGGCGAGATTTCGGTCGGCACGCAAGGCGGCGTTGAAGGAGAAAAGGCCCGTCTCACGGCTCCCGGCGGAACCCTGCGCCTGGCGCTGAACGGCCTGCGTGGCGCCACATCGCAGCCGGAATTCGGCCTCGACCCCATCGGCTTCATCGCCAGCCAGGCGACCTGGATCGGTGCGGACGCCGAACTGTCCGTCGCCGGCACCGCCGAGCTGCGTGCGGATGGCGCGGCACCGGCCTTCGTGACCTTCGGCGCGCCCGCCGAGGACGCGGGCAGCCCGCGCATCACGGGCAGCGTGCTCGGTGGCGGCAGCATCGAGATCGTCAACCAGCGCGGCTACGTCGTGCTGGAGCAGGGCTCGAAGCTGAACCTGGACGGTGCCGCCGCCGCGTTGAACCTGCGGGGCGCGGCGGCGCCGGTGACGGTAGCCCGCCAACCGGGGCGGCTGGTGCTGAGCAGCCCCGAAGGCATGGTGCTGGATGGCGCCGTCTCTGCCCGCGTGCCGCGCGACGGCGCCGGCAACGCCCTGACCACCGGCGGCAGCCTGCAGGTGTCGCAGGGCGTGGGTGGCGTTTATGGCTTCACCTCGGGTACGGCCTACCCGGACGCACCACGCCAGCTGCTGGTGGGCGAGTTCGGCCCGACCCTGGTGCCCGGCAGCGTGCAGGCGGGTGACGACCTGTTCGCGGTGCTCGGAAATGGCAGCACGCGCCTGCCGCTGAGCCTGCTGCGCGACGCCGGCTTCGACAGCCTGCGCCTGGGCGCCGGCGACCGCATCTCGTTCGAAACGCCGACGCGCCTGGCCGCCGCCATCGACATCACGCTGGACAGCCCGGTGCTCGCCGCCCAGCCCGGGGTGGCCGTCGAACTGGCGGCTCACACGGTCTCCTTCGGTGACCGCACGCTCAACCGCGCGAACCCGCCGGCCAGCGCGGTGGCCCTGCCCGACAGCGCGGCCGACCAGAGCACCCGCCTGCAGGTGCAGGCCCGGACGATCCAGGCCTTCGGCCGCTCGGCGTTGCAGGGCTTCTCGACGGTGCATCTGGATGCGGGTGCGTCCGCGCTGGGCGAGGTGAGGTTCGGTGCCGTCTCGCCCAGCGACCAGGCCCGGGGCGGCTTGCAGGACCATCTGCGCTTTGCGGGTGAACTCACGATCACCTCGGGCCAGACCTTCGCGACCACGACCGCAGACTTCACCGTCGAGGGCTTGGCCGCAAGCGGTGGCGACGACCCGGGCAGCCGGATCGTTCTGCGGTCCAGCGCGGCGGGCGCGGCCCCGCAGGCGCCGTTGTCCGCCTTCGGGCTGCTGACGCTGCGCGCCACCGACATCGACCACGAAGGTGTTCTGCGTCAGCCCTTCGGTGCGATATCGCTGCAGGCTGAACGCACGCTGCGGCTCGGCGAAGGCAGCCTCACCAGTGTGTCGGGCGCCGGGCAGACCCAGCTGTACGGCAGCACGGACAACCTGTCGCTGTGGTTGCAGCCACTCTTCAACGAGTACCGCAGCGTATTGCCGCGAGAGAAGTCCATCAGCTTGTCGGCCGCCGTCATCTCCACCTCGCCAGACGCCCGCGTGGACGCGTCCGGCGGCGGCGCGATCCTGGCATCGGAGTTCTTTGCCGGCGTCGGCGGCAGCACCGACTACTTCAACACACCGGGCCTCTACGCCGTGTTGCCGGACTACGGCACGCGCGCACCGGTGTCGCTGGCCGGCGATCTGGCAGGGGTGGACGCAGGCGGTCGCGAACTCGTGGTGACGATGCCGGGCTCGGGGCTCGCACCCGGCGCCTACACCCTGCTGCCGGCGCGTTATGCCCTGTTGGCGGGCTCCTTGCCCCAGGGCGCCTTCCTGGTGCGCCGGGCCAGCGACCAGGGTTCCGCCCTGCTCGGGGCCCCGCTGGTGCAGGACGATGGCGGCATCGTCGTCACCGGCAGCATCCGCAACGCCGGCTCGGCCTTCCTGGGCGCGCCTGGCGAGCGTTTTGTGGTCGAGACGGCAGACGTCTTCGGCCGCCGCAGTGAGGTGCGGCTCACCGATGTCGGTGCACTGCTCACGCGCCGCGCCAACGCTTCCGATGCGCCGGTGCCGTCGCTGCCGCTGGACGCCGGCTCCATCCGCATCAGCACCACCGGCAGCGAACGCTCCTTGTGGCAGGCCCAGCTGCAGGCCGGCGCGGCAGGTGGCAGAGCAGGCCTGCTGGACATCACTGCCGCGAGGCTGGCTCTGGTCGATGATCTGGACAAGACGCCGGAGGCTGCGCTGGGCATCGGGGCGGCTTCGTTGGGAGGCAGCGGCGCCGGCAGCGTGCTGATGGGCGGCCTGCGCGCGGCCGGCCCCTTGAGCGAGGAGGGCACGCCGACGTCGACCATCGACGCCGCGGGCACCCGTGCCGTGACCGTGGACCTGGGCACTTCACAAGCCCTGAGGCTGGAAGAGCTGATCCTGGCGTCGTCGGGCACCTTGTCGATCGCCGCCGGCAGCCGCATCGAAAGCACCGACAGGGGCACGCTGGGCGCACGCTCGTTGACGCTGAACGGCGACGGTGCGCTGGCCTTCGTGTCGGCCAATGGAATCACCAGCCAGCGCGGTGGTGTCGCCAACACCGCGGGCCAACTTGCGGTGGGCGCCGGCAGCCTGCTGCAGGGCGCTTTCGTGGGCCTGGATGCGACGGCGCAGCTTGAACTCGACGGCAGCGCGGGCTTCACGGCCGGTTCGCTGAGCCTGGCTGCGCCGCGCATCGCATTGGGCAATCTGGCCCAGGCCGATGCCAGCGCCACCGTGCTGACGGGTGATCTGCTGGCCTCGGTGCAAGGCTCGGACCAGCTGAGCCTGCGCAGCTACAGCAGCATCGACTTCATCGGCCAGCAGCTGTGGGCGCAGCGGGCCACGCCGGGTGGGGCAGCCACCCATGTGTTCGACCGCCTGGTGCTGGACGCACCGGTGGTGCGCGGCCTGAACGACGGGCCGGCCCTGGCGCAAGTGGACATCGCCGCGCGCGAGATCGTGCTGCGCAACAGCGTGGGGGCCCAGACGCCGGTGCTCGGCGCCGGACAGGGCAGCATCACGCTGCAGGTCTTGCCCCAGGCGCAGTACGGCCGCACCGGGGGCCTCACCGTCGGGCCGGGTGCGTCGCTGCTCGCCTTCGACGACACGCAGCTGGTCTCGCAAGGAGACATCGTGCTCGCCGGCACGGGCGGCCTCACGGCGCAGGGCGACCTGAGCCTGCTCAGCGCCCGCCTGACCGCCACCACGGGCGCGGACCACGCCATCGCGGCCGATGCCGGCACGCTGCGCGTGGGTACACCGACATCCGCACGCACCTTGGGCGAGCGTGTGGGGCAGGGCGCGGCACTCAGCCTGTCGGCGCGCCGCATCGTGCAGGACGGCCGTATCGAAGTCCTGGCAGGGCTGCTCGACATCACGGCGGCGGGTGACGGGGCCGACAGCACGGCACTGAGCTTCGGTGCCACGTCCCTCACCTCGGTGGCCGGCTTCTCGGTGGCCGGGCCGGACGGTTTTGTCGTCGATGGCCGCGCCGGCCGCGTGCAGGCCACGGCGGGCTCGGGCGCCATCCAGTTGCTGGGCCGCCTGGACGCCAGCGCGGCCCTGCGGCCGGACGGCAGCCGGGGTGAAGGTGATGCCGGTGCCATCGTGCTGCAGGCCACCGGCGCCGGCGGCACGCTGGTGCTTGCCGACGGAAGCAGCACGGGTGCGCTGGCGGCCCATGGCGGCGCGCGGGCGGATGACCGCGGCGGCTCGCTGCAGCTCGACCTGCGCCGGGTGGGCGACACGGCCGGGCTGCTGACGGCGGTGGCCGCCGGCGGCATCGACCACGAACTGGAGCTGCGCAGCCGCGAGGGCGACGTCGAGATCGGTACAGCGGTAAAGGCAGAGCGCCTGCGCGTCGCGGCCGACAGCGGCTCGCTGCGCCTGAACGCCAGTGTCGACGCACGCGCATCGACAGGCGGCGTGGTTCAACTGAGCGCCGGCCAGGACGTGGTGCTCGGCTCGGCGGCAAACATCGACGCCCGCTCCACGGCAGCCGGTGCACAGGGCGGTGACGTGCTGCTGTCGGCCGCCAGTGGCCGCGTCGGCGTGGCCGCCGGCGCCCGGGTTGATGCCGGTGGCGATGACAGCGCCGACGGCCGCATCGTGCTGCGCGCGCTGCGCAGTGCCGACGGCAGCACGCTGCAGCTTGACCCGCTGCGCAGCAGCGACCTCGTGGCTGGCGAGGTGAACCTCGAAGCCGTGCGCGTGTACCGGGACGTGGTGTCGGGCAGCACCCGCCGCAACATCACCGCCATCGTGGCCGGCAACAGTGCCGTGAGCGGCAATGCCGGCAACCTGGGCCAGGCCAGCGTGAACGCCGACAGCACCGCCTTCATGGCGAGCGCGGCGGGCGCCGTGGACGCACTGGGCGTGGCCGAAGCAGACCGGCAGCGGTTCCATCTGCGCGCCGGCGTCGAGGTGCAGGCCGCAGGTTCGCTGGCCGTGAGTGCCGACTGGGCGCTGAACGCGGCGCGCCCCGGCGGCGATGCCGGCTTCCTGACCTTGCGGGCGGCCGGCGACCTGAACATCAACGGCTCGCTCAGCGACGGCTTTGCCGGCACGGCGACGACGGCCGCGCTGCTGGGCAACGGCCGCGCGTGGTCGTACCGGCTGGTGGCCGGTGCCGACCTCTCGGCGGCCAACCTGCTGGCGACCAGGGCCTCCGATACGGCCGCAACGGGCTCCTTGACCGTGGCGGCCGGCCGCATGGTGCGCACGGGTGCGGGCTCCATCGAACTGGCCGCAGCGCAGGATGTGCGCTTTGCCGCGCCCAGCGGCACGGCAGGCGCGGGCATCGCCTACGTGGCCGGAACGCAGCGCACGGGCAGCGATGCCGATGCGGCGATGGCGCTCTTTGCCGGGCAAACGGCCAAGCCCGGCTTCACCGAGCGCGGTGGCCGCCTGGAGATCGAGGCCGGCCGCGACGTCGTCGCATCGGAAGCGACACAACTGGTGAACAACTGGTTGTGGCGCAGCGGCTTGCTTCGACCTGCCGAGCCCGACATCGGCCTTTTCAGCACCAGCTCGCATCTGGCATGGTGGACGGAGTTCTCGCGCTTTCGCCAGTCGCTGGGCGCCTTCGGCGGATCGTCGATCCACGTGCGCGCCGGCCGCGATGTGGTCAACCTGCAGGCCATGGCCCCCAACGCCGGCTGGGCCGACAACCGTGACCCGGCGCTGGCCACGCTGCGCACGCTGGGCGGTGGCGAAGTGGACATCCAGGCCGGGCGCGATGTGCTGGCGGGCCAGTTCCTGGCCGGGCGCGGCATCGCACGGGTCTCGGCAGGGGGAGGCGTTCAAGACCTGGCGGCCAACGTGGCCGTGGATGAGCCGATCCTGGCGCAGATGAACGGCGCCTCCTGGCGCGTGCAGGCCCGCGAGTCGGTGGTTGTGGCAGGCAGCTTCAACCCGACGGCGGTGCCTGTCTCCGTGGCCGACGGCCGGGTCAACACCTCGGGCTTCTTCTACACCTGGGGCGAGGACTCGGCCCTGAGCCTGCACGCTGCGGCCGGTGGCGCCGCGTACACGGGCGCAAACGTGGGCGCCCCGGCCCGCTTCGGCCTGTCGTCCACCGCGATCACCAATGACTTCTTCCGTGTGCTGCCGTCGTCGCTGGAGGTGGTCGCTTTCGGCGGCAATGTGGATCTGCTGGGGACGGGCGCCGTGCTGTTCCCGGAAGCCTCGGCGCAACTGCGCATCTGGGCCGATGGCACGGTGAGGCTCGGCGGCGCGTCGGGCAGTGGGACCGTTCTGGCCATGTCCGACAGCGCCGTCACCGGGTGGTCGGACTTCCGCAGCCCTTCGACGGGAACCGGCAGCGGGTCGGTGCTTGCCGGTGACGCAGGCCTGGTCAAGCGCAGCCTGGCAGGCACAGGGCCGCGCGACGCCATCCACAGCGCCGATGCGGAAACCGTGCGGGTGCATGCCGAGGAGTCGATCGTGCAGTTCGGCGAGGGAACGTGGCGCCTGCCCAAGGCGGCCCAGTTCACCGCCGGCAAGGACATCCTCAACCTGCGCCTGGAAGCCCAGAACCTGCGCGCCGACGACCGCACGACGGTGGAGGCGGGCCGCAACTTCACGGCCGGTCTGCAGGGGCTGGTGGAGCTGGCAGGCCCCGGCGAACTGGACGTGCGCGCCGGGCGCGACGTGGATCTCGGGGCGTCGAACGGGCTGCGCACCATCGGCAACCAGAAGAACGCCAACCTGCCCACGCAAGGGGCCAGCATCCGGCTGGCTGCAGCGACGGCGCCGTCGCTGGACCTGGCGGGCTTCGAGCAGGCCTACCTCGACGGCACGGGTGCCGGCGCCAACCCACGCAGTGCGACTTATCGCGAACTGCTGCTCGACGAGGTGCGCAAGGCCCTGGCCGACCCGAGCCTGGGCTACGCCGAGGCCTGGGCGCAGTTCCAGCGCTTCCCCGTGGAAGCCCAGGTGGCGCTGGCGCGCCAGGTGATGGCCATCGAGTTCGGCGCCGCCTACCTGGAGGGCCCGGCGCCCAGTGTCGATGACGTGACTGCCGCGCTGAACAGCGCCTTCGATCGGCGCAAGGCCGACCTCATCGCCGCCGGCGAAGCCGCGCTGGCCGCCGACGGCAAGCTGGAACTGCCGGGCCGCGAAGAGCTCACCGGCCAGGCCCTGGCGGACTACCTGGCCTCGGTACGCGCGCTGAGTTTCAGCGGCCTCGACATCGACGCGACGGTGAACCGGCGCGTGGCCAGCCTGGAGTCCGTGCGCCAGGGCTGGCGCAACGCCGTGGCCACCAGCCTGGGCAGCACCACCGCCGCGCTGGACGCGCTGGCAGCGGCTGCGCCCGACGACCCGACGGCCGTTGCATGGCGCAGCGGGCTGGCGGCGCGCAGCGGTGCGCCGTTCGAGCGCTACCAGGAGCAGGTGCTGGAGCGCGAGACCACCTCTGCGGCCGCCGCGGCCTCCGACTTCGGCCGCCTGTCGCTGCCGATGCGGCTGGCACTTTTCGACGCGGGCTTCCGCGCGGCCGAACTCAGCGGTGCCGGCAGCTTCGTGCCGCAGCCGGTGTGGCCCGGTGCCACGCCGGTGCTGCGTGCGAGCGGCCAACTGGAGATGACGCAGAGTGGGGTCGTCACCGAGCGGGGCGGGCGCATCAGCCTGGTGAACCCGGGCGGCGCCATCAACGTCGGGCTGAAGGAGGTTGTCGGCGCCAGCAACGCGCCCAAGGGCGTGATCACGCTGGGTGGCGGCGACATCTTCGGTTATGCCAGGAACGATTTCCAGGTCAACACGCAGCGTGTCTTCATCGTCGGCAAAGGCGACATGAACATCTGGTCGTCCAGCGGCGACATCGACTCCGGCCGCGGTGCCAACACCGCCGTGGCCGCGCCGCCGCTGGCGCCGCGGCGCTCGGTGGACGGCATCGTCTTCGAGGTGCCGGCCACCACCACCGGCAGCGGCCTAGGCATCCTCGAGAACATCCTGGGCCGGCGCGAGGGCACCATCGGCCTGTACCCGGCCTTCGGCGAAATCCTGGCGCTGGATGCCTTCATCCGCGCGCCTTCGGTGGTGCTGGGCTCTTCCATCCGCGGCGGCGACAACCTGCAGTCGGCCTCGGTGGGCGGCGCGGCCGCGGTGGTGGCGGCACCCGCCGCCAACGTGACGCCACCGCCGGCCAGCAGCGACAACCAGGTCGGGGCCGCCAGCACGGCACCACCCACCCAGGACAGCAAGCCGCGCAATGCGCTGCTGACGGTGGAACTGTTGGGCCTGGGTGCGGCGCAGGAAGACGAGAAGTGCAGTGACGAGGACCAGAAGGCCGGCAAGTGCCGCAAACCCGCCAAGCGCTAGGGCAACGGCCCGTGGGGGCTGTGATGTGACTGAAACATTGCGTCGCTAGAGTGAATGGAACCCGTCTTCCTGCCCATTCTCCGGGGCCTGTTGTTCATCATGGTGACTCCTCTCACGGCCGGCACCGGCGCCTGGCGGCGCGTGGCCGCACGGTGGCTGATGGCCGGCCTGGCTGCGGCCGCTGGCCCCGCGCTGGCGCAAGGGGTGTCGGCCGTCACGCGTCTGCCATCGCCGGCACCCACGGCCTCGGCGCCCACAGCGGCCGCACCCGCAGCGCCCACCCGCCCAAGCACAGACGCAGCCCCCATGTCGCGCCCTCCGCGCCAGCCGCGCCCGCCTGAGGCCGAGGCCTACCGCGAGCCCAGTGAATTCGAGCGCCTGGCCACCGAAGCCAACGCGGGCCGCCCGGTGTGGCGCCTGGGCACGCAGGCCGCGCGCAGCGAAGGCGGCCTGGGTCAGCTGGAGATACCGGCACGGGTGCCGCCCGCTTATGTCGTGCAGGTGGGCGACGAAGTCTCGATCACCGTCTGGGGCAGCATCGACGCGCAATGGCAGCTGCGCGTGGACCGTGCCGGCCGCCTGACGATGCCGCGCGTGGGTGCCGTGGCGGTGGCCGGCAGCACCGCCGGTGAACTGCCGGCGCTGCTGCAGGCACGCCTGGCGCAGGTTTTCAAGGGCTTCGAGCTCGCGGCCGCCGTCACCGAGGTGAGCCCGCTGCGCGTGCACATCACCGGCTTCGTCGAGCGCCCGGGTGACTACGTGGTGCCGGCGCTCAGCACCATCTCCAGCGCGCTCGCCGCGGCCCAGGGGCCGGCGGCCGGCGGCAGCTTCAGGCGCATCAGGCTGCTGCGCAACGAGCAGCCGGTGGCGCTGTTCGACCTCTATGCCCTGCTGCGCGAAGGCAGCCGGCGCGAAGACCGCCTGCTGCAGCCGGGCGACGTGCTCTACGTCGAGCCGCTGGGCGCGCAGGTGGCGGTGCTGGGCAGCGTCAACCGGGTGGCCGTGTTCGAGGTGCTGCCCGGCGAGACCGTGACCGACGTGCTGGCGCTGGCCGGCGGCTTCTCGTCGGTGGCCGACCGCACCGGCGTGCTGGTGGAACGCCTGCGCGAGCGCCACCAGGGCGGTGCCACCGAGCTGGCGCTGCCGCGCGACGCGGCTGCGCCGCTGGCCGACGGCGACATCCTGCGCGTGAAGTCGCAGGTCACGGCCAGCTCGCCCACGCAGTTGCGCAACAAGCGCGTGCTGGTGGAAGGCGAGGTGCGCCAGCCGGGCGAATACCTGCTGCCCGCCAGCGCCACGCTGGCCGACGCCGTGCTCGCCGCCGGCGGGCCCACGCCCAGCGCCTTCATCTACGGCACCACGCTGCGGCGCGAGAGCGTGCGCCTGACGCAGGAGGCCAACTACGAGCGCGCGCTGCGCGAGCTGGAGACCGAGCTGGCGCGCAGCGCCACCAGCCGGCCTTCACGCGACGAGACCGCGGCCGATGCCAATGCCTCGGCGCGCCAGCTGCTGGCGCGCCTGCGCGACCGCAGGCCCGAAGGCCGCGTGGTGCTGGAAGTGCAGCCGCAGTCGACCGAGCTGCCGGCCGTGGCGCTGGAAGACGGCGACCGCATCCTGCTGCCGCCCGGCAACCAGAGCGTGGGTGTGTTCGGCAGCGTCTTCAACGCCGGCAGCTTCCTGCACAGCAGCGGTCGCAACCTGGGCGACTATGTGCAGCGCGCCGGCGGCCCCAGCGGCGGCGCCGACTACGGCGCGGCCTTCGTGGTGCGCGCCAACGGCAGCGTGCTGAGCGCCAGCCAGGGCTCGTGGTGGTCGCGCACGCGCGAATTCGAAGGCCAGCCCGCGCTGCCGGGCGACACCGTGTTCGTGCCCGAGGAAGTGGCGCGCGGCACCTTCGTGCAGGGTGCCAAGGACTGGACGCAGATCCTCTACCAGCTCGGCGTGGGCCTGGCCGCCCTGCGCACCGTGCGATGAGCCCCGACCGCGCCGCCCCGCTGTCCGAGGCCGAGCTCGGCGCCACGCCACCCACCACACCACCGGCCGGCAGCGCCGGTGCACTGGAGGTGCTGCTGCCGCTGTGGCAGCGCCGCTGGTGGCTGCTGGCCGGTGGGCTGCTGGGCATGCTGCTCGGGCTCGGCGCCTGCCTGCCGCAGCCCGTGCGCTACACCGCCCAGGCCAGCTTCGCGGTGCAGCCGCTGCTGCGCGCCTCGCCCTCCGGGCTGGCGGCGGCGCTGCCTGCGCTGGCCGGGCTGTCCACGCCCGGCGGCAGTGCGGTGGACCTGTACGTGACCATCCTGCGCAGCCAGACCATGTCCGACCGCATCATCCAGCGCTTCGAGTTGCAGCAGGCCTGGCAGACGCCCTACCGCACCACGGCGCGGCTGCAGCTGGCGCGGCGCGTGAGCTTCGGTGTCGGCCGCCGTGACGGTGTGGTCGTCATCACCGTGGAGGACGAGGCGGCCCCCCGTGCGGCGGCCATGGCCAACCAGTACATCGAGGAGCTGCGCGCCATCCTGCGCAACTTCGCGCTCGACGAGGCGCGTCAGCGCCGCCAGTTCTACGACGCCCAGCTGGCGCGCGCGCGCGGCGCACTCGATGAAGCGCAGCGCAAGCTGCAGAGCAGCGGCTTCGACCGCGCCGCGCTGCGCGCCGAGCCGCGCGCGGCAGCCGAAGCCTACGGCCGCATGCAGGCCGAGGTGACGGCCACCGAGGTGCGCCTGGCGGCCACGCGCCGTGTGCGCACCGAAGGCAGCGCCGAGATCCTGCAACTGCAGTCGGAGCTGGAAGCCCTGCGCGCCCAGCTCGCCCGCCTGGAAGCGCCCAAGGACGACGGGCCCGGCTCCTTCGTCGCCCGGGTGCGCGAGTTCCGCTACGCCGAGACGCTGGCCGAGTCGGTGGCCCGCCAGGCCGAGGTGGCGCGTGTGGACGAAGCGGCCGACGCCATGCCGCTGCAGACCCTGGACCGCGCGCAGTTGCCGGAATGGCCGAGCAGCCCGCGTCTGCCGATGTGGCTCGTCGGCGGCGCGCTGCTGGGCCTGCTGCTGGTGGCCGCCGTGGTGCTGCTGCGCCACCGCATGGCGCTGGCGCGGCTGGATCCGCTCTACACGCAGCGCGTCGCATTCCTGCGCGCGCTGCCGATGCGGCGCTCCGGATGACGGCCGCGCGCGCCAGCGGCGTCTTCAGCCTGGGCGTGGCGAATGCGCTGGCGCTGCTGGCCGCGGTGGCGGCGGCGGCCTTGTATGCGGGCCGCATGGACGCGCCGGCGTTTGCCCACTGGGCGCTGGCACTGGCCGTGTCGCGTGCCGGCCTGCTGCTGCTGGACGGTGGCCTGAAGACGGCGCTGGTGCGCCGTGCCCTGATGCCCGACGCCGCCACGCAGCGGCGTCTGGGCTGGCTCAGTGCGGCGCTGGCGGTGCTGCTGTGCGCCGCCGTGGCCTGCGCCGCCGGCGGGTTGGCGCTGGCCGGTCGCCTGGGCATGGGCGAGGCACTGCTGCTCTTCGTCTACCCCGCGGCCTACTGGTTGAGCTACCCGCCCTTGTTCACGGCACTGGCACGTCTGGAGCGGGCTCAGCGTTTCGGCCCGGTGGGCCGCGCCGAAGCGGCGTCGCTGGCGCTGGAGTTTGTGCTGCCCGCACTGCTGATGGCTGGCGGCATGGCCTGGTGGCTGGCCTTCGCCGCCGCTGCCGTGGCTGCGCGGGCGCTGCGCACGGTGTGGGTGCGCCAGGCGGCGAGCCTCGAGCCGGCCCAGACGGCCGGCGGCGGCGAGGGCGCCTCGCAGTTGCTGAAGGAAGGCTCCGGCGTGCAGGCCGCGGCCGGGCTGTCGATGCTGCGCGACCAGATGCACCTGTGGTTGCTGGCGCCCTGGTTCGGTGCCCACTGGGCCGGCGTCTACACCTTCGCGCTCACGGCCTGCGCGCTGGCCAGCCAGGTGAGCGTGCAGACCGCGTCGCGCGTGGCGCTGCCGGCGCTGCGCGCTCAGGCTGCCGCCGCGCGCTGGCCGCTGGTGCTGGCGCAGGTGCGCCGCCTGAGCATCGCCACCCTGCCACCGCTGGCGCTGCTGCCGGCCTGGCTGGCGCAACTGGACGCCGCCGCCTGGGATGGGCGCTGGCACGAGGCGGTGGCCCTGGTGCCGTGGCTGGCGCTGCGCATGGTGCCCGGCGTGGCCACCACGGCCCTGGGCGCATGGCTGATGGTGGCGCAGGCGCCCTGGCGCACGGCGCGCGCGCATGCCGCGTGGACCCTGTGCGAGATCACCCTGGCGCTGCTGGCACTGCAACTCTTCGGCGCCACCGGCCTGGCTGTGGCGGCTGCCTTCGGCGCCTGGTCGGGCGTGCTGATCTTCCTCGGTGCAGCGGCGCCGGGCCTTGCACCGGGCCCGCGGCTGCGCGCCCTGGTCTCTACCCTGCTGGTGCGCCCCTCGCTGGCCGCGGCACTCACCCTGGGGCTGTGGGCCCAACTGCAGCCGGCGGCCTTGCCGCTGGCCACGTTGCTGCTGCCGCTGTGCTGGTGGGCCGAAGCTTCGGTCAGGCAGTGGGCCTACGGCCTGCGGGCCGGCTGGCGCATGCGGCCGGCGCGCTGACCAACGCCATGGAGCGCCACCCGGACGAGGCCGGCCCCTTCGACGTGTGCGTGCTGCTCACGCCGCGCCAGCCCGGTGGCCACGAGGTCGCGCTGTTCGGCTGGCTGGCCGATGCCGTGCGCGACTTCGGCCTGCGGCCGCTCATCGTCGCGACGGACCCCGCGCTGATCCAGGCCTGCGCCGACGCCGGCCTGGCGCGCTGGCTGCAGCCCGTGACGGCGCGCTGGCCCCGTCTGGCGCTGCTGCGCGCGCTGCTGGGCGGCCCGGGCGCTCGGCCCTTGCTGCTGGCGCCCGGCGTCCTGCATGTCGACGCCTGGCTGCTGGCCGCCGCGGTGCTGCGGGGCTGCCGGCTGTGGGTCTACGTGCCGATGGCGCACACGGCCGTGCGCATGGGCTTTAGCGCCGGCCGCTGGCGCGACGTGCTGCTGGCACCCTGGCTGCGCCGGGTCAGCGCCTGGATCACGCTGGATGCGCGCCAGGTGTCACTGCTGCGCGCCGCCTGGCGTGTCACGGCGCCGGTCCTGGCGCTGCCCAACCGGGCGCGCCTGCCGGCGCCCGCGTCGCCTGCGCCCCAGACGCCACGCGCCCGCGACGCACGCCTGCGCGTGGCCTACGTCGGCCGCTTCGAGGCGCACCAGAAGGGCCTGGACTGGCTCGCCGCCACCTTGCTCGCGCACCCGGCCTGGGCCCGGCGCTGCCATTGGCGCTTCCAGGGCCGCGGGCCCGCGGAGCGCCTGCTGCGTGGCATCGCCAGCGCGCTGGGTGACGGGCATGTCGAGGTGCATGCACACGCACCCATCGATCAGGCGCTGGCCGCCTGCGACGTGCTGCTGCTGTGCTCGCGCTTCGAGGGCCTGCCGCTGGTGGCGCTGGAGGCCACGGCCCGGGGCTGCCCGGTGGTGGCCAGCCGCGGCAGCGGCCTCCGCACCTTGTTGCCTGCCGGCAGCCTGTTCGACTTCGGTGACGCGGCCGGCCTGCGTCAGGCGCTCGACGGCCTGCGCAGCGAGGGCGCGCGCCGGCAGGCCGTGGCGCACGCGCAGGCCCGCATGGCGGTGCTGTGCGACGAGGCGCGCTATCGCAGCGCCTTGCAGCGCGTGGTGCGGGCGCTGCGCGGCGGCAACGTCGAGGGCCTGGTGCCATGCTGACGCCCACCGCCCCCATCACTTCGTTGGCGCCACCCTCGCAGGCGCCGGGGCCGGCCTATGCGGTGCTCGTCTTCCTGGTGCTGGCGCTGCAGTTCGGACCGATGGTCGGCCTGGTCGGATTCCGGCTCAGTGGCCACGAAGGCTGGGCCTGGAGCGGCATCGTGCGCGACGTCGCGATCGTCGTGCTCATGGCGTTTGCGCTGGTGGCCTGGCCGACCCAGTCCCGCCTGCGGCCGCTGCCGCCGAGCGCCCGCTGGGCCCTGGTGCTCGTGCTTGTCTACGGTCTGCTGGCGCTGCTCACTGCCAGCGGCCTGCTGCTGACGGCGCTGAACCTGCGCCGGCTGGTGCTGGTGCCGCTGCTCTTCGTGGCCCTGCAGATCATCCCGTGGACGCCGCGCCAGATCGACCGCCTGTTCGCCCTCGTCGTTGGCAGCTGCGCCGTCGTGGCGGCCTTCGGCCTGGTCGAGCGCCTGTTCGCCGAGGACTTCTGGACTGAGTTCCTGGACATCGAGGCCTATACCGCGGCCAACAACTTCGACCGTTTCGGGCACCTGGCCTACACCGAGAGCGGCCGCTTCTTCAGCACCGACTTCGAGGCCTGGACCGGAGCGCCGCTGCGGCGCGTGATTTCCACCTACCTGGAACCCACCACCCTGGCCGCCAGCATGGCCGTGTTGCTGGTGCTGGCACTGGCGCGCCAGGCGCGGGGCCACCCTGCCGGCGGGCTCGTCGTGCTGGCGCTGGGTTGCGGGCTGGCCACGCTGTCCAAGGGTTATGCCGCCTTCCTGATCGTGCTGCTGATCTGGCGCGCCCTGGGCGTGTTCTCGCCGCGGCACCTGCTGGTGCTGGCGCTGCTGGCCGGTGCGCTGGCCCTTGCGGCCACGCGCTTCCAACTCGACGGGCCGCTGCAGCATGTCGCCGGCCTGGCGACCGCGCTGGAGTATCTGGCGCAAGGCCACTGGCTGGGTGAAGGCATCGGCGCTGCCGGCAACTATTCCGACGCCGGTGCCGAGGTCGGCGAAGAGAGCGGCCTGGGCAATGTCATCGCGCAGGTGGGCGTTGCGGCGCTGTTGTCGCTGCTGTGGTTGCGCGCGCTGGCGCGCGACGTGCTGGCAGCCGGCGCGGTGCGCCGCGATCCCGGCGCACCGTGGCTCGCCGCCTGGCTGCTGTTCTGGATGCTGACCTACCTGTTCTCGGCGTCCAGCCTGGGGGTGGGCGGCAACGCGCTGGGCTTCGCCGCGCTGGCGCTCTACCTGCATCCGTCGAGTGCCTCGCGATGAGGGTCGCCTTTGTCACCACCCAGCTCTTCGACACGCCGCGCAACGGCGGCGAGATGTGCAGCGCCCGTCTGCTGGGCGAACTGCGGCAGGCCGGGCACGAACTCCAGGTCATCGGGCGCGGTGCCGCAGCAGGGAGGGTGTCCGATGCACTGCACCGGGTCAGCGTGGGTGCGGCCGTGCCCGCCTTCGAGACCATGCCGCGGCACAGGCAGCTGATGAGCCTGTGCGCAGCACTGGCCAGCCGCCGCGCTTCCACCGTGCAGCGGCTGTCTGCCGGCGGCGTGCCGGCGCAGGTGCGGCAGTTGCTGGCCGCAGCGCCGGCCGCGGAACTGCTGGTGATCGACCATCTGCAGCCCTTTGCCTGGCTGCCTGCTGCCGCGGTGCGCCTGGCGCCGATGTTGCTGGTCATGCACAACCTGGAAGCCGACGGTTATGCCGAGCGTGCCTTGCTGGCGGCCGCAGCCGGCCGACCCCTGGCGGCGGCGGTCTTCCGGCGTGAGTTCCGCTTGCTGCGAAGGCTGGAGGTGCGGGCACTGCGCCAGGCCGCGGTGGTGGCCTGCCTCAGCGAGAGCGACGCCGCGGCGCTGCGCCTGCTCGCCGAACGCTGCGGCGCCCGCGTGCCGTTTCTCGTTCTGCCGGGGTACCCGCTGGACACGCCGCCTGCGCCCGGGCCCGTGCCGGCGGCGCCCGGGCGCCGCATCGGCATGCTGGGCACCTGGACCTGGGGCCCGAACCAGGCCGCGCTGCGCTGGATGATCGAGCAGGTGCTGCCGCTGCTGCCGGCACACTGCACGCTGGTGCTGGCAGGTTCAGGCCTGGCCCAGCGCGACCTGCCGGCGCGTGTGCAGTCGCTCGGTCGCGTCGAGGACACGCACCGCTTCTACGACAGTGTCGACGTCGTCGCCATCCCTTCGCTGGGCGGCTCGGGCGTGCACGAGAAGGCCATCGAGGCCATCGCCTCGGCGCGGCCCGTGGTGGCCACCACGCACGCCCTGCGCGGCCTGGGCCCGGGGCTGCCGCCGCATGTGCATACCAGCGACCAGCCCGGTGTCTTTGCCCGGCTGTGCGCGCAGGTGCCGGCCAGCGCGGGCTCGGCCGCCGCGGTGCAGACCTGGGCCACGGCGCGTGTGGCGCTCTACCGCCAGGCGCTGGCGCAGTGCCTGCACGCCGCTCAGCGGGCCCGCTGCTGATGGCGCGACTGCGCACGCGGAAGCTGAGCCTCTGGTCACGCGACTACCTGAGCCAGCGCGCCCTGTGGCCGGCCATCGAGCAGGCGGTGGCGCGCGCGTTCGACGGGCGGGAGCGCGCCGGGCTCGTGGTGATCGACGTCGGCTGCGGCGCGATGCCCTATGCGGACCTGTTCTCCGGCGCGCGTCTCGTCGGCGTCGATCACAGCCGCGACGACGCCACGCCCGACCTGCTGGCCGACGTGCTGCAGCTGCCCCTGGCCAGCGCCTGCGCCGACCTCGTCTTCTGCAGCCAGGTCATCGAACACGTGACCGACCCCGCGCGTCTGCTGGCCGAGTGCGCGCGCCTGCTCAGGCCCGGCGGCGCGCTCGTGCTCAGCGCGCCGTTCTACTGGCCTTTGCACGAACTGCCGCATGACTACTTCCGCTTCACGCCGCAGGGGCTGGACCACCTGCTGCGCAGCCACGGCCTGCAGGTGCTGAGCCTGCATGCGGACTGCGGCACGCTGACCCAGGTGGCGGTGTCGGTGATCCACCTGCTGCCACGCTGGGCGCGACCGCTGCAGTGGCTGATCAACCTGCTCACGCCTGTGCTGCAGCGCCTGTCGGCAGACCGCCTGTGCGCCCTGAACGTCGTGGCCGTGGCCTTGCGCCGGTGATCAGGCCTTGACCACCAGGCGACCGGTCTCGTCGATGCGGTGCAGGTAGCTGCCGCTGCCGGCAAAGTACTCGTCGACGGCCAGGCGCGCGCCCTGCCAGTCGCCGTAGTCGTCGATGATGAGCAGGCCGCCGCGGCACAGCCGCGGGTACAGGTGTTCGAGTTCGTGCCGGGTGGATGCGTACCAGTCGGTGTCCAGGCGCAGCAGGGCGATGGGCCCGGCGGGCGCGCGGGCCGGCAGCGTGTCTTCCACCGCGCCCTTGATGAAGTGCACCTGGCCTGCGGGATAACCGGTGGACTGCATGTGCCGCCGCACGTCGGCTTCGCCGGCCACGGCCCAGACCTCGCCCAGGCGCCGTGGGTCGCGGGCCAGGCGCAGCCTGGCCGTGGTGCCGTCAGGCATGCGGTCGTGTTCCGACGGCTCGGTCATGCCTTCGAAGGTGTCGTAGAGGAAGAGCTCGCGCCCGGCGTCGCCTTCCTGCAGCAGCGTCAGGGCCGCAGCCATGCTGCTGCCGCCACGCCAGACGCCGCACTCCACGATGCAGCCTTCGACACGCTGGCGGGCGAGATGCCGCACCGCCTGGATCAGGCACAGCTGCCGGGCCGGGCTGGTCATGGTCAGGGCGCCGATGCGGCGCAGGATGTCGCGGTCGGCCGTGCTGGCGTCGCGCGGCAGCGCCGCGTCGGAACCCGGCGGCACGTGGCGCACGAGGTCGATGCCGCAGCGGTGCAGGGCACTGCGTACCAGGGCCTTCATTTGACGGGGCCGCTCAGTAGCGACCCAGGGCCAGCCGCGGCAGGATGCGCAAGACGCCCAGCAGCCGCCCCATGCGGGCGGGCTGCTGCAGCACGCGATACAGGCCTTCCAGGCCCAACTGCTGCCAGGCGCGCGGTGCGCGGGCGACCTGTCCGCTGGCCATGTCGATGGCGCCGCCGAAGCACAGCACGCCGGTCACCCTGCCGTCGAGTTCGCCGGCCAGCCGGGCGGCAAAAGGGTACTGCTTGGTCGGCCCAAGTCCCAGAACGACGTAGTCGGGGCGATGGGTGTGCAGGGCGGCCACGGCCTGGGCATGCGCCGCGCGCTCGCCGTCCTGGCCCGCCTGGAAGTGCGGCAGCGCCAGACCTTCCACCGCCAGCGCCGGCCAGCGCCGCCGCAGGCGCTGCACGGCCTGGGCATTGGCCCCGGCACAGGAACCCAGCAGGAACAGGCGTCGGCCCTCGGCGGCGCAATGGCCGGCCAAGGTGTGGATGAGATCGGAACCCGACAGTTTGTACAGCGGGCGACCGGCGTACTTGCGGCGCAGGGCCCACCAGATCCACTGGCCGTCAACGCTGACCCTGGCGCGTCCCGATTGCAGCAGCCCCTGCAGTGCAGGGTTGCGCGGCAGGCTCAGGGCGATCTCGGCGTTCAAGGTCACGTACACCCAGCAGTGCGGCTGGGCGGGCGGCGGAAAGCTCTGGGTCTCGGTGATGGTGAAGGGGCCGAAGCACATCGGGGTGCCGGGGTGGTGCGACGCACCGGGCAGCGTGGCCGGAAGAGGGAAGCTGGGCGAGGTGTACATCAGGAAGGGCTCAGGGGGAATCGGAAAGGCGCCGCAGCTTCCTGCGCGGCACTCGCCTGCATTGGGCCGACGCCGCATGACGCTTCTTTGGCCGCTGCGTGCCGACCCGTGCCGAACGGCTCATCGCGCGCCGCCCGCGGGCAGCAGCCCCAGCGCCATGGCGTCGGCCACGGCCTGTGCGCGGTTGCTGCACTCCAGCTTGCGCAGGATCTTCTGCACATGGTTCTTCACCGTCAGCGGGCTGATGCCCAGCGCCTCGCCGATCTCCTGGTTGCTCTTGCCTTCACGCACCCACAGCAGAACCTGGCGCTCGCGCTCGGTGATGCGGCGCGCCGGCGTCGCACCCGGGCTGCGGGCCACGGTCTTGGCTGCCGGCGTGGGCAGCGCCATTTCGCGTTCGGCAGCCATCACGCGCTGCCAGCTCCAGTGCAGATGGGGCAGCAGCAGCTCGATGTGCGTCAGGGCCGGGTGCGGGGCCATGGCGTCCGGGCTGGCGAAGACAAAGAAGCTCTCGATCTCGGCCGGGCGCTGGGGGCGTGACACGCCATGCATGAGCAGGCTCTCGATGCGGCTGGTCTGCAGCACGGCCAGCGTGTCGATCAGGCCCGGGCCGGCCAGGCGCGAGGGTGACATCAGCAAGGGCTGGCCGCGCCCGTCGACCCAGGCCGCCAGCAGCGAACGCAACAGCGGGCCCTGGGTGTCGGTCAGCAGGTCCAGCAGGTCGGGCGGCAGCACGATGCTGTGGAAGGCCTCGAACACGAGGTCGCGGCGCTGCCGCAGGTAGGCGCCGCAGACCAGGATCTGGTGCGGCAGCAGCATCTGCAGCTGGCTCTGCGTCCACACGAAGTACTGGTAGCGCCGCCGCACGGCCGGCGCAGCCTCGAGCACGCGCACGATGGCCTCGGCCTGCTGGGTGTTCAGCATCGGCCAGGCGCTGGACCCGCCCTGTTCGTCGGTTGCGGTTGTGCTCATCGGGTACTCCTCGGGATCGTTGTCGCGCGCGGCTTCGGCGGCGGTTCGTAGCGGGTCTTGAACTGCCAGTCAGCGACCCGCGGCAGCGCGGAATCGACCACGGTCACGCCGGCCGGCAGGCCATGCCGGCGCAGGGCCGGCCGCGTCGAACGGCTGGCCACGCCCTGGATGCCGCCCTCGGGGTGGCGCAGCAGCACCCAGTCGGCAGCGCCGGTGAAGGGGTCGGCGTAGAGCTGGCGCAGCCAGTGGCGCGGCGTGGACTGCCGCCGGTCCTGCAGCAGGTCCTGCAGCGTGGCGGGCAGGCCCGCCGCGCCGGGCGGGCTGGCAGCGACGTAGCGCTCGATCGCATCGCGCAGCTGCAGGCCGCGCCAGATCAGCTCGGTCTCGCGCTCGCGTTGGGCCAGGGTCTGCCAGCGCTGGCCCAGCGCCGCCAGTCCGGCGCCGCCCATGGCCAGCACGAAGAGCAGCAACAGGTAGGTGTAGCCCTTCGAGGCCCGCTTACCAGTCGGCATAGAGGCCTCCATCACGGGTGCGGCCGGCCGAGCCGGTGCGCACGTCGCCCACGCGGCCGGCCAGCGGGCTGTCGGGGGGCGGATCCACCAGCACCCAGCTGTCGCGGCGGCCGGTGAGCGGGTCGTCGGGCACCTGCCGCAGGTAGCGCGCGCTGACCAGCTCTTCCAGGCTCTCGGGATAACGGCCCCGATCGGCCGCGAACTGGTCGATGGCGCCGCGCATCACGAACAGCGAGCTGCGCAGCGTGTTCTCGCGTGCGCGATCCAGGCTGGCGAAGTAGCGCGGCGCCGCGATCGACACCAGCAGCGCCACGATGGCCATCACGACGATCAGCTCGATCAGCGTGAATCCCGGGCGCGGTGCACGTCGGCGTGGGGGCATGCTTCACCACTCGCCGTAGCGCGTGCCGTCCAGGGCACGCAGCTCGCTGCGCGAACGCACGTCGAAGACATCGCTGCCCGGCGCGGGCGCATCGGGCGGGCTCTGGCTGGCGCGCAGGGCCCAGGTCTGGGCGGGCGGCAGGGCCGCGTCCGCAAAGGGATCTCTGGGCAGTCGACGCAGCAGGTACAGGCGCCGCCCTGCGGCGGGCTGGCCGGCGTCGTCGAGCATCGGCACGCCGGCGACCAGGGCCTCGAGCGTGGGCGGGTAGGGTGAACCGTCGCGGCCGGCCGCCACCTGCCTGGCCTCGACGGCAAGCCGGTGCGCGTCGATGGCGCCGCGCAAGGTGCGCAGCGCCTCGCGCAGGGCGCTTTCCTGCGCGCGGCGCAGCGCCAGTTCGTGCAGGGGCAGGGCCGCGCTGGCCAGGATGCCGACGAGGGCCAGCACGACCACCATCTCGATCAGCGTGAAACCGCCGGCACGGCGGCGCAGGGGGTTCATCGCGCTGCCCCCGCCGCGGGCGCCGCACGCACCTGGACCACCGCGTCGGACCCTTCGAGCCGGATGTCGGCCGCTTCGCCCGTGGGCGTGCTGGCGGCCACGCCGACCACCGACACCGCGACGCTGCTGCCGGCGGCCGGTGCCAGCACGCGCAGCACCACCACGGCCTCTTCGCGCGCGCCCAGCGCGAAGCCGGCACGGCCACTGGCCGTGACGCCCGAGGTGGCCTGCAGGCGCGAGGTGTCGAACTGCAGCTCGCCGCGCACGTTCAGCCCCGAGCGGTTGCTCAAGGCCACCGAGACCGTGTCGCCCACCGCGGCCTCGGGCGTGAGCGCCAGCGTGAGCACGGCGGCGTCGGGCGCCGGTGCCGCCACCAGCGTGGGCTCGGCGGTGGTCGCGGGGCCCGCGGTGCTGCCGGATCCGGCACCCGGCGCCACGCCGGCACGCGCCGGCTCGCGCAGGCGCAACGGCGCCTGGCCGGGCAGCTGGTCGGTGCCCGAGGGCAGGGTGGCATCGGCCCGGCTCACCACCTGCAGGTTGCGCACGATGCGCGGCGTGATCAGCATGACGATTTCGGTCTTGGTGCGCTCGTTGTCGTTGACGCCGAACAGGCGCCCGATCACCGGCGCGCCGGCCAGCCCGGGCAGGCCGGTGGCGCTGCGCCGGTCCTCGTCGTTGATCAGGCCCGACAGCACCTGCGTCTGGCCGTCCTTCAGGCGCAGCGAGGTGGTGGTCAGGCGCGTGCCCACGCGGTAGGCCAGCGAGCCCGCCGGGCCCGCCACTTCGCCCACCAGGCTGCTCACCTCGAGGCTGACCTTGATCGTCACTTCGCCGTCGAGCTGCACCGTCGGTTCGACGTCGAGCTTCAGGCCCACGTCCAGCGTCGTCACCGTGGTCGAGGCGCCGACGTTGGCCGTGGCCGAAGTGGTCGAGAAGACCGGCAGCTTCTCGCCGATCTGCACCTTGGCCTTCTCGCGGTTGCGGGCGCGGATGGTGGGATTGGCCAGCAGATTGGTGCTGCCCTGGCGGCCCCGCAGCGCGGCGGTGAGCGCCGGATTGGCCACCAGCCCACGCAGTTCGTTCAGGCGCGACACCGGCAGCGGCGTGCCCCCGCCGGGCACGCCGAACTCGATCTGCGTGGGCCAGTTCAGGCCCAGCACGTCGACCTGCTCGCTGGCCACTTCCAGCACTTCCACGGCCAGCATCACTTCCGGTTCCGGCAGGTCGATGGTGGCCAGCAGCTTCTCCACCAGCCGCACCACCTCCGGGGTGTCGCGCACGACCAGGGCGTTGAGCCTTTCGTCGGGATAGACGTCGCGGGTCTTGGCCATCATCTTCACCAGCGCAGCGGCCTGCTTCACGTCGGCATTGACGACGTAGAAGGTGCGCGTTACCAGCTCCTGGTGCTCGCGCTGCTTGGGCGGCGTATTGGGGTAGATCAGCACCGTGCTGGCGTTGAGCAGCTTGCGGTCGAGTTGCTGCGTGCTCAGCACGACGCGCAGCGCCTCGTCCAGGCTGAGCTGGCGCAGGAACACGGTGACGCGGGTGTCGCTGCGCACGTCCTTGTCGAACACGAAGTTGACGCCCGAGGTGCGCGCCAGGGCTTCGAAGACCTGGCGCAGCGGCGCGTCGCGCAGCTCCAGCGACACCGGCTTCTGGAAGGCGGGGCCCAGGGTGGGGGCCGCGTCGGCGGCCGGCGCCGTGGCGGCGGGTTCGGCGCGGCGCGCTTCAACGTCGCGCTGGCGGCGCCGGGCGGCCTCGATGTCGGCCTCCAGCGCGGCCAGCCGCGGGTGGCTCCCGTCGAGGCGGCGCACACGCTCCACCAGGCGCTGCGCCTCGTCGCTGCGGCCACCGGCCAGGGCCAGCTCGGTCATGGCCAGGGCCCGCACCACCAGGCGATCACGCGCACGGGCGTGGGCCGTGCGCACGGCGGGGTCGTCCGGCCGCCGCTGGATGGCGGCGTCCAGCGTGGCATAGGCGGCCTCGTAGTCGCCGGCCCGGGCCAGCCGGTCGGACTCGTCGACGATGGCGCTGGCGCAGCCCAGCAGCAGTGGCAGCACAAGGAAGACCAGGCGCAAGCGTTTCATCGGGCGTCCACGTTCACGGCTTCGCCGGTGGGCAGCCAGGTCAGGCGCAGCCGGGTGGCGGCGATGGCTTCGACGCGCCAGCGGCCGTCAAGCACCTCGCCGGCGCGCACGCCGAAGCTGCGCTGCGGACCGTTCAAGAGGGCCTGCACCTGGGCCCCGTCGTCGACGCGGCCGATCCAGGTGTAGGGGAATCGGGGCGGCGGGGTTCGCGCGGCCGCAGATGCGGCCGGCGGCGCGGGTGCTGCGGCAGGCGCCGACCAGGCGACCAGGGCGCCGGGCGCCGGTGGGCCCCAGGCCGACAGCGGACGTGCCGGCGTGGCCCGCGGGCTCGCGGCGGGAGCCGGGCGGCTCGGCCGCCGCGTTTCGGCGGGGGGACCCAGCGCAGCCACCGCCGGCTCTGCCTGCTCGTCGGGTTGCAGGGCCAGCCAGCCGGTGGCGGCCAGCGTGAGCAACAAGGCGCTGATGAGGATCGCGCCGCGTTTCATCGCGCCTCCTGCATGCGGGCTGGCGCCTGCCACAGCGACCATTGCATGTCGGCTTCGAGTTCGTCGCTGCCCACCGAGCTGCGCCGCCAGTGCAGACGGTCCAGCGCCAGGCCCGCGTCGGCCTGCAGTGCGTGGGCGACGAAGGCGCGCAGTTCGGCATAACGGCCCTGCGCCGTCAGGCCGAGCTGCAGGCGCGGCAGCGGGCCATCGCGGTCCAGCTGCTGTTGCGTGCGCTGCACGTCCACGCCGTGCCGTCGCGCCAGGCGCAGCAACTCGGCCACACGTTCGGCGGCGTCGCCGGTGACGGGCAGCTGCAGCGTCGCCACCGGCTCCGGCGGCGGTGTCGCGGGCAGGGCGGGCCGGGCCTGACGCGCCGCGGCAGCCTGCGCCTGCCAGCGCGGCGCCAGCAGGCCGCCCAGCACCAATGCGGCCAGCAGAGCCAGCGCCGCCACAGCGCCGGGCTTGCCCCAGCTGGCGGGCCATGTGGGGCTCACGGCGCGGTTCCACGGGCAGCCTGGATCTCGAACTGCAGCGGCCCATCCACCGTGCGCTCCATGCGGCCCAGCACGACATCGCGCCAGGCCGGCTGCTGGCGCAGCAGCCGTGCCGCGGCCAGGGCCGATGTCGTGTCGGGCGCCTGGCCCTCCAGCTGCAGTGCGCCGGTGTCGTCGATGCGCACGGACAGCCAGGCCAGGCCGGGCGCGCGCACGAGTTCGATCGACCTGAAGGCTGCAGGCCAGGGCCGGTCCAGACGATCCAGCACCTGCTGCAGGCTGCGCTGGGCCGCGGTGTCGGCGGCGCTCGGCGGGGCCAGCACCGGCTGCCGCGGCGTGGGCAGCGGTGCCTGCGCCTGGGCCAGGTCCTGCCAGGCCTGCTGGGCATCGAGCGATGCCGCCAGCAGCACCATGCAGGCGGTGGCGCAGGACAGCCAGGCCAGGGCGTGCGGCCGGCTCGTGGGTCGCAGGAAGTCGGGCCGTGGCGTCACCGCGGCCACCTGGGGGCAAGGTGCGGCGCCCTCACGACGGGGCCCCATTCAACCAGCGCGAAGCCGGCGCCGCCGCGGCCAGTCCCTCGGCGGCCTGCAAGCCGGCAACCGGGCCCGCGCCCAGCCCGTAGCCGATGGCCACAGCGCTGCCGGCTGCACCCGGCTGTTCGGCCAGCCACTCGGCCAGCGCGGGTGCCGTGGCGGCGTCAAGGCGGCGCAGCGCCAGGCCCGAGACCTGGCCGCGGCGCAGCGCCAGCGCGGCGACACCATCCCCTTCCACCACCAGCAGCCGCGCCTGCGCCCCGCGCAGCGCCTGGTGTCGGCGCAGCGCCAGCGGCAGCACCAGCGACCACCAAGGCCGCACCGCCACCAGGCGCACCCCGTGTTGCGCTGCCGTGGCCTGCACGGCCTGCAGCGACACCCCGTGCAGGACGCTGACACCACGCTGCCGCCCCTGCTGCCAGGCGGCCAGCGGCCACGCGGCAGCGGCTTCGCCGTGGTAGTGCTGCAGCTGCGGCTGGGCCCAGGCCAGCACGGCGTGGTCGTCGCGCAGCGGCAGGTCGGCATCGCACACCAGCTCGTGCAGCAGGTGCGAAGACAGCCACAGCGTGCAGCGCCGTTTCGGGTGGGCCTGGCACCAGTGTTCGAAGCTGCTCCAGGACTGCCGGCCGTCCCAGGGCCCTTCGCGGCGCAGCAGCAGCGACGTGCTGCGCCAGCGCTGCAGGAAGCGTCCCGCGATGCGGCCGCCGGGCGTGGGCACGCCGGCTTCAGGCGTCGACGGTGACACGGTCCAGCTCCTCGGTCGTGGTCCAGCCGTCGGCCACCGCCTGCTGCGCCGCGGCGCGCAGCGGCACCATGCCGCGCTCGCGCGCGCGCTGCTTGATCTGCGCCATCGGCGCGCGGCCGGCGATCAGGTCGCGCAGTTCGTCGTCCAGCTGCAGCAGCTCGGCCACCGCGCGGCGCCCGCGGTAGCCGGTGCCGCGACAGGCCGGGCAGCCCGGGCCGCCGCAGTCGG
>CAYREA010000002.1:0-113278 GCA_964423075.1 uncultured Rubrivivax sp.
ACCTGGACGAAGCCAAGGCCCTGGAAGCCAAGAAGCTGGCCGAAGAGGCGATGAAAAACGCCAAGAGCGACATCGATCTGGCCGCCGCGCAAGGCGAGTTCGCGGCCATGGCGGCGCAGCTGGCGGCGATCCAGAAGCTGCGCAAGAAGTAAGCCGGCGCTGTTCACCCGCAAGGCCCGCCCGGCTCGCGCCCGGCGGGCCTTGTTGTTTCCAGCGCTTGCGCAACACGGCCGCCGGCTGCGCAAGAATGGGCCATGAACGCACCCCAAGACCCGCAGCAGCCCGAACGCCGCCGCCTGCTGGCGGCCATGTCCAGCACCCTGGCCCTGGCAGCCTGCGGTGGCGGTGGGGGCGACGCCAGCCCACCACCACCAGGCCCACCGCCGCCAGTGAACCCTTCGCCGGCTGTGGACGGCCCGGCCTGGCGCCTGTTCGGCGGCAACCCCCAGCATGCCGCCCAGAGCGGCGTGGCCACGGGCGCGCTGAACCGCATCGCCTGGCAGACGCCGGTGGACCTGGCACCCACCTACACCAGCGGCGGCTCGCTGCTGGCGCACTACGCGTCGCCGCTGTGCACGTCGAAGAACACCGTCATCGTGGCGGTGAAGACCGGCACCTCGGGCGGTTTCCGCATCGAGGCGCGTGCCGGCGGCAACGGCGGCCTGCTGTGGCAGGCCGACAGCGACTACCTGCTGCCGCCCGGCTACAGCTGGGTGCCCACCTGGAACTCCGCGCTCGACGCCCAGGACCGCCTGTACATCCCCGCGGCCGGTGGTCGCTTGCTGGTGCGTGATGCCAATGCGGTCAGCGCGGCGCTGCAGCGCGCCATCTTCTACGGCGCTGCCGCCTACGACGCCGCATCTGCCACCTACAACAACGCCGTCTACATCAACACGCCGCTGACCATCGACGCCGCGGGTAACGTCTTCTTCGGCTTCGTCGTCACCGGCGCCAACCCGCTGAACCTGGTGAGCGGCATCGCGCGCATCGGCGCCGACGGCGTCGGCAACTGGGTGGGCGCGGCCACGGCGGCCAGCGACACCGCCATCAGCAAGGTGGCCAGCAACTGCGCGCCGGCCCTGTCCAACGATGGCCAGACGCTCTATGTGGCGGTGAACCTGCCGCGCGGCAGCACCCCGGTGCAGCGCGGCTACCTGCTCGCGCTGGACAGCCGCACGCTCGCCACCCGGGCCCGCGTGGCGCTGGTCGAGCCTGCCACCGGCACCGCCGCGCGCATCAGCGACGACGCCACCAGCTCGCCCACCGTCGGCCCCGACGGCGACGTGTACTACGGTGTGCTCGACCGCTTCGGCGCCGACCACAACGGCCGCGGCTGGCTGCTGCACTTCGACGCCACGCTCGCCACCCCGCGCATCCCCGGCAGCTTCGGCTGGGACAACACGCCCTCCATCGTGCCGGCCAGCCTGGTGCCCAGCTACACCGGCACGTCGGCCTACCTGCTGATGGTGAAGTACAACAACTACGCCGGCTTCGGTACCGGCGACGGGCTGAATGAAGTGGCCATCGTCGACCCCTTCACCGGCCAGGCAGACCGTTACAAGCCTGCGGTGACCGTGATGGCCGAGGTGCTGCGCAAGGTCGGCCCCACGGCGGCCGGCGGCGGCACGCCGGGCGTCACCGAGTGGTGCATCAACACCGCTGCGGTCGACCCGGCGACGAAGTCGGTGCTGGCCAACAGCGAGGACGGTTACCTCTACCGCTGGGACCTCACCACCAACACGCTCAGCGAGAGAATCCGCCTCACCCAGGGCATCTTCGAGGCCTACACACCCACGGCCATCGCGGCCGACGGTTCGGTGCTGGCAATCCAGAACGCCATCCTCTTCTGCGTGGCGCGCTGAGCACCCCGGCTGCTTGACGCAGCGCAACCCGCACCGCGCCGCCCGCGCCGACCATGCGGCCTCATGACCCGGGCCCGCCCGGGCGGAGGTGCGCATGCTGCAGATACGAATCCACGGCCGCGGCGGCCAGGGGGTGGTGACGGCGGCCGAGATGCTGTCCATCGCCGCCTTCGAGCAGGGCCGCCACGCCCAGGCCTTCCCCAGCTTCGGCAGCGAACGCACCGGCGCGCCGGTGGTGGCCTTCTGCCGCATCGATGACCGCGAGATCCGCCTGCGCGAGCCCATCGTCGAGCCCGACGTGCTGATCGTGCAAGACCCGACGCTGCTGCACCAGGTGGACGTGTTCCAGGGTCTGAAGCCCGACGGCTACGTGCTGATCAACAGCCGCAGGAGCTTCGACGAGCTGGGCCTGGCCGACATCGCCGCGCGCTTCCGCCACGAGCGCCTGATCACGGTGCCGGCCACCGACATCGCGCTCAAGCACCTGGGCCGCCCGCTGCCCAATGCCGTGCTGCTGGGCGGTTTCGCGGCACTGGCCGAGCTGGTGACGCTGCAGGCCGTGGCGCACGCGATTGCCACCAAGTTCAGCGGCAAGGTGGCCGCGGCCAACGTGGCCGCCGCCACGGAAGCCTTCGAGTACGTGCGGCGCGAAAAGCAGGAGCTGGCCCATGCTCAAGCAGATTGAAGGCTCGCGCGCCGTCGCCGAAGCCGTGGCGCTGTCGCGCCCGGAAGTGATCTGCGCCTACCCGATCTCGCCGCAGACCCACATCGTCGAAGGCCTGGGTGAACTGGTGAAGAGCGGCGCGCTCACGCCCTGCGAGTTCATCAACGTCGAAAGCGAATTCGCCGCCATGAGCGTGGCCATCGGCAGCAGTGCGGCCGGTGCGCGCACCTACACCGCCACCGCCAGCCAGGGCCTGCTGTTCATGGCCGAGGCGGTCTACAACGCGAGTGGCCTGGGCCTGCCCATCGTGATGACGGTGGCCAACCGCGCCATCGGCGCACCCATCAACATCTGGAACGACCACAGCGACAGCATGAGCCAGCGCGACTGCGGCTGGATCCAGCTCTTCGCCGCGCACAACCAGGAGGCGCTGGACCTGCACATCCAGGCCTTCAAGCTGGCCGAGGAACTGAGCATGCCGGTGATGGTGTGCATGGACGGCTTCATCCTCACCCACGCCTACGAACGCGTGGACATGCCGGCGCAGGCCGATGTCGACGCCTTCCTGCCGCCCTACGAGCCGCGCCAGGTGCTGGACCCGGCCGAGCCCGTCTCCATCGGCGCCATGGTCGGCCCCGAAGCCTTCATGGAAGTGCGCTACCTGGCCCACGCCAAGCAGCTGATGGCGTTGGAGCGCATCCCGCAGATCGCCGCCGAGTTCGCCGCGCGCTTCGGCCGCACCACCGGCGGCCTGGTGCGCGCCTACCGCTGCGAAGACGCCGAGACCATCGTCGTCGCGCTGGGCTCGGTGATCGGCACGCTCAAGGACACGGTCGACGAGCTGCGCAACAGCGGCATGAAGATCGGCGTGCTCGGCATCCACTCCTTCCGCCCCTTCCCGCTGGCCGCGGTGCGCGAGGCGCTGCAGGGCGCCTTGCGGGTGGTGGTGCTGGAGAAGAGCTTCTCGGTCGGCCTGGGCGGCGTGGTGTCCACCGACGTGCGCCTGGCTCTGTCGGGCCTGCACCTGCACGGCCACACCGTGGTGGCGGGGCTGGGCGGGCGGGCCATCACCAAGGCCTCGCTCTCGCGCATGCTGCACGAGGCCGTGGCCGGCACGCTGGAGCCGCTGCACTTCCTCGACCTGGACTGGCGCATCGTGAACCGCCAGCTCGAACGCGAACGCGCCATGCGCCGCAGCGGGCCGGTGGCCGAGAACCTGCTGCGTGACGTGGGCACCGTGGCTTCCAAAGTGAGCTGAGCATGCACACCCCCGTCAAGTTCTACCAGACCGGAACCTTCACCGTCGGCAACCGCCTGCTGGCGCCCGAGCAGCGCAGCGTGCAGGCCAGCCCCGAGCGCAGCAACGCACTGGACAGCGGCCACCGCGCCTGCCAGGGCTGCGGCGAGGCACTGGGCGCGCGCTATGCCATCGACGCCGCGATGCGCGCCACCGCCGGCCAGCTCATCGCCGCCAACGCCACCGGCTGCCTGGAGGTGTTCTCCACGCCTTACCCGGAAACGTCATGGCAACTACCGTGGATCCACTCCCTCTTCGGCAACGCCGCGGCGGTGGGCACCGGCATCGCTGCGGCGCTGAAGGTCAAGGGCAAGCAGGGCGTGCGCGTGGTGGCGCAGGGCGGCGACGGCGGCACCACCGACATCGGCTTCGGCTGCCTCTCGGGCATGTTCGAGCGCAACGACGACGTGCTCTACATCTGCTACGACAACGAGGCCTACATGAACACCGGCGTGCAGCGCAGCAGCGCCACGCCGCCGGGCGCACGCACGGCCACGACCATGGCCGTGGGCCCGCAGCCGGGCGCCGAGTTCGGCAAGGGCAAGAACCTGCCGCTGATCGCGATGGCGCACGAGATTCCCTACGTGGCCACCGCCACCGTGGCCGACCTGCGCGACCTGGAGAACAAGGTCGAGAAGGCCATGAGCCTGCACGGCGCGCGCTACATCCACATCCTGGTGCCCTGCCCACTGGGCTGGGGTGCCGCCAGTGCCGACACCATCAAGCTCGCCCGCCTGGCGCGCGAGACCGGCATCTTCCCGGTGTTCGAGGCCGAACACGGCGAGGTGACCCACGCCACGCCCATCCGCCGCCGCGTGCCGGTGGACGAATACCTGCGGCCGCAGAAGCGCTTCGCCCACCTGTTCGGCCCGCACGGGCAGCCGGAGATGCTGGCGCGCATCCAGGCCGATGCCGACAAGAACATCCGCCGCTTCAAGCTGCTGGACGATGAAGAGGTGGTGGCATGACCATGCACAAGCCCTTTGCGATCACGCTCGACCCCGGCTCCTCGCTGGCCAACAAGACCGGCACCTGGCGCACCGAACGCCCGGTCTACATCAGCCGGCTGCCGCCCTGCAACGCCACCTGCCCGGCGGGCGAAGACATCCAGGGCTGGCTGTTCCACGCCGAGAGCGGCAACTACCAGGCCGCCTGGCGCCACCTGGTGCGCGACAACCCCTTCCCGGCCATCATGGGCCGCGTCTGCTACCACTCGTGTGAACGGGCCTGCAACCGCGCCCAGCTCGACGCGGCCGTGGGCATCAACTCGGTGGAGCGGTTCCTGGGCGACGAAGCGCTGAAGCAGGGCTGGCGCTTCGACGCGCCGGCCGCGGACAGCGGCAAGCAGGTGCTGGTGGTCGGCGCCGGGCCTTCCGGCCTGTCGGCGGCGTACCAGCTGCGCCGCCTGGGCCATCGCGTGACCGTGATGGACGCCGGCCCCGCCGCCGGCGGCATGATGCGCTTCGGCATCCCCAAGTACCGCCTGCCGCGCGAGGTGCTGGACGCCGAAGTGCAGCGCATCGTCGATCTGGGCGTGACGCTCAAGCTCCACAGCAAAGTCGAAGATCTGGCGCAGACGATGAAGGACGGCGCTTTTGATGCCGCCTTCCTCGCCGTGGGCGCGCATCTCGCCAAGCGCGCCTTCATCCCCGCCAAGGACAGCTCGCGCATGCTCGACGCCGTGAGCGTGCTGCGTTCGATGGAAGGTGAAGACCAGCCCATGCTCGGCCGCCGCGTGGTGGTCTACGGCGGTGGCAACACCGCCATCGACGTGGCGCGCACCGCCCGGCGCCTGGGCGCCACCGAGGCCGTCATCGTCTACCGCCGCACGCGCGAGAAGATGCCGGCGCATGACTTCGAGGTGGAAGAGGCGCTGGAAGAAGGCGTGATGGTGAAGTGGCTGTCCACCATCAAGCAGGCCGGCGAAGGCGGTGTCCTCACCATCGAGAAGATGCGGCTCGACGACAAGGGCAACCCGGTCTCGACCGGTGAGTTCGAGACCCTGCAGGCCGATTCCGTCATCCTGGCCCTGGGCCAGGATGTCGACCTGTCGCTACTGAACAAACTGAGTGGCATGCAGGTCGACGATGGCGTGGTGCAGGTGGACCCGCAGACCATGATGACCGGCCACCCCGGCGTCTTCGCCGGCGGCGACATGGTGCCGGCCGACCGCAACGTGACGGTGGCCGTGGGCCATGGCAAGAAGGCTGCGCGCCACATCGACGCCTGGCTGCGCGGCACCGTGCTGCAGCCGACCCCCAAACACGCACTGGCCAGCTTCGACAAGCTCAACCCCTGGTACTACAGCGACGCACCCAAGACCCTGCGCCCGCAGCTCGACCTGGCGCGCCGCACCAGCAGCTTCGACGAGGTACAGGGCGGCCTTTCGGCCGACAACGCGCTCTTCGAAGCGCGGCGTTGCCTCAGCTGCGGCAACTGCTTCGAGTGCGACAACTGCTACGGCGTGTGCCCCGACAACGCCGTCACCAAGCTCGGGCCGGGGCAGGGTTTCGAGTTCAAGCTCGACTACTGCAAGGGCTGCGGCATCTGCGTGGCCGAGTGTCCCTGCGGGGCCATCGAGATGGTGCCGGAAGAGGCCTGAGGGCCGGCTCAGGCCACGGCCAGCGTCATCTCCTTCTCCGCGCTGGCGCCGGCCGTGTCCTTCACCACCACCTTGAACGTGTAGTTGCCGGCCTTGGTCACCTGGCCGCTGAGGCGTCCGTCGTTGCGGAGATCCAGTCCCGGCGGCAGCCCCGGCGGTGCCGACCACTCGTAGCCGGGCTTGCCGCCGCTGGCTTCCAGCTGCAGCGGGCCATAGGCCGAGGTGAGCGTACCCGGCGGCAGAGCGGCCGGTGTGACGATGGCCAGCTTGGCGGCTGCAGCGGCCCCGGTGGCCGCCGGGAACAGCTTGTTCTCCACGCCGCCGACGATGTTCACGAACACACGTTCCGAGAAGCCCAGCACCAGCGCCAGGCCCAGGGCCAGTTCGCCGTAGGTGTCGCCCCAGGTGACGCCCTGGAAGACCTTGCCGAGCAAGCCCTGTTGAAACGCCAGCGCCACCAGCAGCACACCGGCCCAGCCGGCCAGCGCGCCCACCATCGGGCTGAGGAAGATGGTGGTCCAGCTCAGGCCGTAGTCGGTGGGCAGCTTCGAGCTGCCCAGCGCCCGGCTCAGCCGGCTCATCAGGCCGCCCAGCGCGCCCACCAGGAAGAAGACGGCGTGGCCCAGCGCGGCCGACAGCACGACGATCAGCAGCAGCGAGAGCGCCACCAGCCACGAGGTCTTCTTGTGCCAGCAGGCGATGGAGGCGAACTCGTTGTCGGTGGCGTCGTAGAGCTGGTTGCGCGCCTCGCGCAACAGCGCGGCCTCGCGGTCCGCTGCCGGCGGCGGCGTGGCCGCCAGCGCCTTCTGGATGCGGTCGGCGAGCGCCTTGGCCTGCTCGTCGCCGGCCTGGCGCAGCTGCACCTCGGCGTCTTCCAGCGCCACGCGCAGCTCGGCCGCTGGCAGCAGCAGCGACAGCTGCTCCTTGGCCTCGTGCACCAGCTGCCAGCCGGCATGCTCCTGGCCGCGGGTCCAGAACAGCGAGTCCAGCAGCGGCAGCTTGCCCGGCCTCAGCAATCCTTTCGCCTCGACCAGGAGCGCCCTGATCGGCGCCGCTCCTGCTGGTGCGCCCGTCAAGCCGTCGACCCGTGTACCCACGGCATCGATCTCGGCCAGCAGCAGCCGCCGCGCCGGCAGCGCCACCATGTGCCAGCGCACCGCCAGCATGGCCAGGCCGTAGAGCAGGGCCACGGCGACGACCGGCCAGATCCCGGGCCGGCTGGCGCAGCCGAAGGCGCTGGCGCCCTCGCAAACGCCGACGCCGCGCCCGCTGAGCGTGGCTGCCACCCGCGTGGGCCCGCCCTTGGCCTCTGCCACCACCACGGCCGCGGTGGTGTCACCGGCCTTGGTGGGCGCGAAGGCGACACTGACGGCGCACGAGCCGCGCACTGCCAGCTCGCAGCGCGCCGGTGTGACCGTGAACTCGCCGGTGGTGCGCAGCTCGTAGCTGAGCGCTGCCGATGCGGCCGGGTCGGCATGCAGCACCAGGGCCCGGGCGGCGCTGCTGCTCCCCAGCTCCTGGGGACGGGCGAAGGCGATGGCCGGCGGTTCGAAGCGTAATCCGGCCAGGCCCGTGGGGCTGGCTTCGGCGGCGCTGGCCGCAGGCGTGGACGCCGATGCCGCCGACGCCGCCGACGCCGGCACGGCCGCCGACGCGGCCGGCGCTGCCAGCACCGGCGCAGGTACCAGCACCAGCAGGCCCAGCCAGCAGGCCCAGCGGCACAGGTTCAACCAGATACCCATCGCGATCTCCTCCTCGTCGTGGTTCCGAGGCTATGGCAGGCCTCAGGCATTGCTTGCAGTGGCGTCCACAGGCGGGGGGACGCACCTAGGCTGCTGCATCCAGCCAGCGCCACCTGTGGGTGCCAGCCAGCCCAGCGCCCAAGTCAGCGCCGACTGCAGATGGGCCAGCGCGGCCGCACCCGGCGCCGCGCCCAGCTCGAAGGCCGCGCCGCGTATCGCCAGCAGCGTGCAGGCGGGTGGATCCGCCTGATGCACGCGGCGGTACACCTGCAACAGCGCCTGCGGCGACAGGGCGTGGGTGGTGACGGCGGCGGGTGCAGGGCTGGCGTGTACGGCGCTCACCTCGAAGGGCGTTGCGCAGTGCAGGCTGGCGTCGACGAACAGCACACGCTGGCGGCCCAGCAGGTCCAGCGCGTGTTCGGGCTGCAGCTGGTAGTCGTCGATGAACTCGATCTCGCCGCGCGCCACGGCCGCGGCCATCAGCGCAGCGAGCTGCTCGACGAAGAGCGGCCCTAGTGCGTCGTCGCCGCGGCTGCGGTTGCCCCAGGCGAACACGAGCAGCGGAGCGCTCACGCCACAGCCAGGCGGGCAAAGCCGCCGTCGGGTGAGCGGGTGACGTGGTCGACCAGCGCGCCATCGGCACCCACCAGCGCCACGTCCAGCGGCATCTGCCCCAGCGCGTGGGTGGCGCAGCTCAGGCAGGGGTCGTAGGCGCGGATGGCCACCTCGATGTGGTTGAGCAGGCCCTCGGTCAGCTCGCGCCCGTCGAGGTATTCGCGCGCCACCGCGCGCACGGCCTCGTTCATGGCCTGGTTGTTGTGCGTGGTGCTGACGATCAGGTTGCACATCGTCACTAGGTCGTCGTTGCCCACCTCGTAGTGGTGGATGAGCGTGCCGCGCGGCGCCTCGATCACGCCCACGCCGCTGTGCCGACGCGGGCCGCTGGCCATCAGTTCGCCGGCCATCAGATCGGGGTCGTCCAGCAGCTCGCCGATGAGCTCCATGCAGTGCAGCAGCTCGATCATGCGCGCCCAGTGGTAGGCCAGCGGGGCGTGCAGGGGCGCGCCCTTACCCCAGTCGACGAACTCGCGCCTCTGCGCCTCGGCGCGCGGCGTGGGAATGAAGTCGCAGTTCTGCAGCCGCGCCAGCGGGCCCACGCGGTAGCCGCCGTCTTCGCGCCCCAGGCTCTTCAGGAAGGGGAACTTCATGTAGCTCCAGGGCTTGACCTCCTCCTCGATGAGCTCGCGGTAGCCCTGGTCGCTGGCGCCGTCGAAGAGGATGTGGCCGTCGGGGTTGCGCGCACGCAGCACGCCGTCGTAGAGCTCCAGCGCGCCGTCCTTGCGCACCAGCGACAGCATGTTGGTGCGCGCGAGGCCGAAGTTGTCGTACAGCGCCGGGTTCTGCGCGTGCAGGGTCTTGGCGATGTCCACAGCGTCCTGCGCCCAGGTCGTCATCTGCACCACGTCGCGTTGCAGCAGCTTGTGGTCTTCGGCGCTCAGGTGCCGGTTCATGCCACCCGGTACCGAGCCCGTGCCGTGCACCCGCTTGCCGGCGGTGGCGCGGATCACCTCCTGGCCGTACTTGCGCAGCAGCACGCCCTTTTTCGCGATGTCCGGGTGCGCCTCGGCCACGCCCACGATGTGGCGGCGGTTCACCTCCGAATCGAAGCCGAACAGCAGGTCGGGGCTGGCCAGGTGGAAGAAGTGCAGCGCATGGCTCTGCATCACCTGGCCGTGGTGCATCAGGCGGCGCAGCTGGCGGGCACTGGGCGTGACGGGCGCGGCACCGACCACGGCGTCCAGCGCCTTGCTCGCGGCCAGGTGGTGGCTCACCGGGCAGATGCCGCACAGGCGCTGCACCATCACCGGCACTTCCCAGTAGGGCCGGCCTTCGATGAACTTCTCGAAGCCGCGGAATTCGACGATGTGCAGGCGCACCTGCTGCACGCGGTGGTGCGCATCCAGCAGCAGCGTCACCTTGCCGTGGCCTTCCACGCGCGACACCGGGTCGATGGCCACGCGGCGCAGGCCTTGCGGGTGGGCGGCGGTTTCGAGATGGCTGCTCATCGCGCCCCTTCAGTCGTAGTGCATGAGGCCATGGCCCAGGTGCGGCGTGCGGCCGGCCATCAGGTCGTTCAGGAACTGCCAGAAGGCATCGGCCGAGGGCGGGCAGCCGGGCAGGAAGTAGTCGACGTGCACCACCTCGTGGATGGGGTGCACCTGGTTCAGCGGCAGCGGCAGTTCGGGGTCGTTGGGCACGTTGCTGCCGGCGCTCAGGCCCGGGCGCTGGCGGTACACGTCGGCCAGCATCACGCCCACGTCCAGGTGGTTGCGCTGCGCCGGCAGGCCGCCGGTGATGGCGCAGGCGCCCACCGCCACCAGCGTCTTGCAGTGGGCGCGGAACTCGCGCAGCACGGTCACGTTCTCGGCATTGCACAGGCCGCCTTCGACCAGGCCGATGTCGCAGTGGCCCACGGTCTTGATGTCGGTCAGCGGCGAGCGGTCGAACTCGATCCTCTCGACCAGATCGAACAGGCGCTCGTCGATGTCCAGCAGCGACATGTGGCAGCCGAAGCAGCCGGCCAGCGACACCGTGGCCACCTTCAGCTTGCGCGGGCCGTGCGGCTGCAGCGGGGTCATCGCGGCTCCTTCCCTTCGACCTGTTCCGCCACCGTCTGGCGGTCGTAGGGGCGCTCGCCGATGGGGATGACGAAGCCGCGCCGCTTGGGCAGGATCGCGCCCACCGGGCACACGCCGGCGGCGCGGTCGGTGGCGGCCATGTCCGTGTCGGCGAGCCGGCCGCTGGCGCTGTTCACCAGCAGCCGGGTGCCGATGCCGTGGCCGCCGATGGCGAACACGTCCTTGTGGTCGACCTCGTGGCTGGCCCGCACGCACAGCCCGCACAGGATGCAGCGGTTGAAGTCGAGCAGCAGGTCGGGGTGGCTGGCGTCCACCGGGCGGTCGGGGTAGAACTCCTCGAAGTGCGGGCCCTCCATGCCCATCTGGTAGGCCGTGGCCTGCAGCAGGCAGCCCCCGCTCTTCTCGCAGCTGGGGCAGAAATGGTTGCCTTCGACGAACAGCATCTGCAAGAGCGTCTTGCGGTGCGCGTTCAGCTCTTCGGTGTTGCTTTCCACCTCCAGCCCCGGCCCCGCCTGCACCGTGCAGGCGGCACCCACGCGGCCGTTCACTTTCACCGTGCAGATGCGGCAGGAGCCATGCGCGGCGAAGTCGGGGTGCCAGCACAGGTGCGGGATGTAGCGCCCGGCACGCGTGGCGGCGGCCAGGATGCTGTCGCCGCTGTGGAAGTGCACGTCCTCGCCGTCGAGCTGGAAGGTCTGGCGTGCGTCGGCTTCGTAGCGACCGCTCATGGCTCTGCGCCTCTGAGGTGCGCACCGGGGTCGTCGCGCCCCGTCATGCGGCGCGCGATGGAGAGTTCGGCGTCGAGATCGAAGCCGGGTTCGAAGTACAGGCTCTTCAGGTGCTTCTCGTAGGCCGGCCGGAACTTCAGGATCGTGTCGCGCAGCGGGTTGCAGGCGGTGGCGCCCAGGCCGCAGTGGGTGGTGGTGTGCATCAGCTTGTCCAGCTCGAACAGCACGTCGATGTCGTGGCGCGAGCCCTGGCCGGCGGCCAGCTTGTCCATGCGTTTGACCACGAGTGCGGTACCCACGCGGCAGGGCGTGCAGAAACCGCAGCTCTCGTGCGCGAAGAAGTGGGCGAAGCCGCGTGCGATCTCGAACATGTCGCGGCTGCGGTCGAACACCATGAAGGCGCCGGCCGTGGGCACGTCCTCGAAAGCGATGCGGCGGCCGAACTCGAAGGCCGAGAGACAGGTGCCTGAAGGCCCGCCCACCTGCACCGCCTGGGTGTCCTTGGCGCCGCAGTCTTCCAGGATGCGGCCGATGCGCGTGCCGAAGGGGTACTCGTACAGGCCGGGTCGTTCGCAGTCGCCCGACACCGAGTGGATCTTGGTGCCCGTGCTCCTGGCGGTGCCGATGCCGGCCCACCAGGCGCCGCCCCGCAGCGCCACCTGCGCGGCGGCGCAGTAGGTCTCGACGTTGTTGACGATGGTGGGCAGCCCCAGGTAGCCGCTTTCAGCCGGGAAGGGCGGCCGGATGCGCGGCGTGCCGCGTTGGCCTTCCAGCGATTCGAGCAGCGAGCTCTCTTCGCCGCAGACGTAGGCGCCAGCGCCGACGTGGATGCGGATGTCGAAGTCGAAACCCTCGCGGCCCTGAATGCGGGCACCCAGCAGGCCCGCATCGCGCCGGCGCTGCAGCGTGGCTTCCAGCGCTTCGAGCAGGAAGGCGTACTCGCCGCGCAGGTACACGAAGCCCTGGCGCGCGCCGATGGCGTAGGCGGCGATGGCCATGCCCTCGAACACCGCGTCGGCATGGCGGGCCAGCAGCACGCGGTCCTTGAAGGTGCCGGGCTCGCCTTCGTCGGCATTGCACACCACAACCCGCTCGCGGCCGGGCGCGTTGCGGCACAGCTCCCACTTCTGTGCGGTGCCGAAGCCGGCGCCGCCGCGGCCGCGCAGGCGCGAGGCCTTCAACTCTGCCAGCAGGCCCTCTGGGCTGCGCGCCAGCGCCGCGGCCAGGGCGGCGCCGGGCGGGCTGGTGTCGCCCAGCAGCACGTCGGCGCGCTGCACCTTGTCGTGCACCTCGAACCACGCCGCCGGCCACTGCGCCAGCGGCACGCGATGGCGCACCAGGTCGGCCAGCAAGGCCACGCGCCGGGCGTCCAGGCGCGTGACCACCTGCTGGTGGTTCACCAGCAGCGCCGGCCCCTGGTCGCACAGGCCGGTGCAGGAGGTGGTGTCCACGCTCACCAGCCCGTCTTCGGCCACCGCGCCCGGCGCCACGCCGAGGCGGCGGCACAGGTCGGCCATCTGCGCCTGGCTGCCCTGCATGCGGTCGGTGACGTTGTCGCTGAACAGGATGCGGTACTGCCCCACCGGCTGCAGGTGCAGGAAGCGGTAGAAGCCGGCCACGCCGCGCACCTGCGCCAGCGTCACGCCCAGGGCCTGCGCCACCGCCGAGAGCGTGGCCGGCGGCAGCCAGCCCAGCGCAGCCTGCAGTCCGCGCAGCACCTGCAGCAGCGCCTGCGGCTCGTGGCCATGGCGGGCCAGCAGCGCGGGCAGGGTCGCGTCGGTGGTGGGGCACATGGCGCAAGCATCGCGCGATGCCGGCCGGCATGCAATGCAGCGGGCGCCGAACCGCAGCGCGGTTGATGCGCATCAAGCGGGCCGCCCCGGGGGCAGGCACATTGCCGCCTGGTGCTGCGCCCATGAAGGTCGGACTGTTCATCCCCTGCTACGTCGACGCCTTCTTCCCCGAGGTGGGCATCGCCACGCTGGAACTGCTGGAGCGGCTGGGCTGCGAGGTGCACTACCCGCTGGAGCAGACCTGCTGCGGCCAGCCCATGGCCCACAGTGGCTGCCACGCCGACGCGGCCGGGGCCGAAGCGCTGTTCGTGCGCAACTTCGCCGGCTTCGACCACATCGTGGCGCCCTCGGGCAGCTGCGTGCACCACGTGCGCGACCACCTCAGCGCCATCGAGCAGACGCCCGAGGTGCAGGCCGTGCGCACGCGCACGGTGGAGCTGGTCACCTTCCTGCACGACGGCCTGGGCGTGCGCGAATTTCCCTGGGCCGAGTTCCCGCACAAGGTGGCGCTGCACATCGGCTGCGCCACGCTGCGCGGCCTGCACGCCGCCAGCACCAGCGAAGTGGCGGGCCCGGCCTTCAACAAGCCGGCGCGCCTGCTGCAGGCGGTGAAGGGGCTGGAGCTGGTGCCGCTGCGGCGCCCCGACGAATGCTGCGGCTTCGGCGGCACCTTCTCGGTGTTCGAGGAGCCCGTCTCGGCGCGCATGGGCCAGGACAAGGTGCAGGACCAGCTCGACGCCGGCGCGCGGTACGTCGTCACGCCTGACATGTCCTGCGCCATGCACCAGCAGGGCTGTGCCCGGCGCATGGGGGCGCCGCTGAAGTACCTGCACATCGCGCAGGTGCTGAACGGGGCCCGTTCATGAGCCGGGTGGATCACGCCGAAGCGAGTTCCCGCTTCATCGAAGCGAAGGACCACGCCGACTTCCACGACCAGCGCCTGTGGGACCTGCGCGGCAAGCGCGACACCCAAACCCGCCAGCTGCCGGAATGGGAAGCGTTGCGCGCACTGGCCTCGCAGATCAAGGAACACACGCTCAGCCACCTGGCCGGCTACCTGGAGGAGTTCGAGCGCAAGGCCACGGCCAACGGCATCGTGGTGCACTGGGCGCGCGACGCGGCCGAGCACAACGAGGTGGTGCACGGCATCCTGAAGGCGCATGGCGCCACGCTGCTGGTCAAGAGCAAGAGCATGCTCACCGACGAGTGCGACATGCGCAGCTACCTGGCGCGGCGCGGCGTGGAGATCGTCGAGACCGACCTGGGCGAACGCATCCAGCAGCTCGACGGCGAGCCGCCCAGCCACATCGTGGTGCCGGCGGTGCACAAGCTGCGCGCCGACGTGGCCGAGGTCTTCGCCCGCCACATCGGCACCGACCCTGCCAACCATGACGTGCCGTACCTCGCCGAGAGCCAGCGCCGCCACACCCGGCCCAGCTACCTGAAGGCGCAGGCGGCGATGACGGGCGCCAACTTCGCGGTGGCCGAGACCGGCAGCTTCGTGGTCTGCACCAACGAAGGCAACGCCGACCTGGGCGTGAACATCGCGCCGCTGCACATCGCGTCCATCGGCATCGAGAAGCTGATCCCGAAGGTCGAGCACCTGGGCGTGTTCGTGCGCATGCTGTCGCGCAGCGCCCTGGGCTCGCCCATCACGCAGATCACCTCGCACTTCCGCGCGCCACGGCCGGGCACCGAGCTGCACGTGGTGCTGGTGGACAACGGCCGCAGCGAACGGCTGGGCATGGCCGACTTCTGGCCCAGCCTGAAGTGCATACGCTGCGGCGCCTGCATGAACACCTGCCCGGTGTACCGGCGCAGCGGCGGCCTGAGCTATGGCAGCACCTACAGCGGCCCCATCGGCGTGATCATCGATCCCACCTTCGACCTGCGCAAGTACAGCGCGCTGCCCTTTGCCAGCACGCTCAACGGCAGCTGCACGATGGTGTGTCCGGTGAAGATCGACATCCACGCGCAGATCGGCAAGTGGCGCGAGGTCATTGCCCAGCGCAACCAGCTGCCCATGGTGCAGCGCGAGGCCATGCGCCTGGCGGGCAAGGTGCTGGCCAGCCCGCGCCTGTACCGCGCCGCGGTGGACGCCGCGGCCGCCGGCATCGAGCACCTGCCGCGCAGCCTGGTCTACAACCCCTTCAACGCCTGGGGCCGCCAGCGCGAGCTGCCGGCGGCGCCGGCGCTGACCTTCCGCCAGTGGTACCTGAAGCACCGGGCGCAAAAGCCATGACGAGCAGCCGCGAACAGATCCTGGCCGCCGTGCGCCGCCACCAGCCCGCTGCGGTGGCGCTGCCCGAGCTGCCCGACTTCAACGCCGACGCACCCACCACCCTGGAAGCCTTCGCCAGCGCGCTGGCGCGCCTGGGCGGGCGCCTCGTGATGCCCACGGGCACGCTGGCCGACACGCTGCGCGCCTGCCACCCGCAGGCGCGCGTGATCGTCTCGGCCGCGCCCGAAGTGGCCGGCACCCGGCCGCTGCCCGACCCGGCCCGGCCCGGCGAGCTGGACGACGTGGACGTGGGTGTGGTGCGCGCCGCCTTCGGCATTGCCGAGACCGGCTCGGTCTACCTCAGCGAAACCGAGTTCGGCGTCAACGCGCTCGGTTTCCTGCCGCAGCATCTGGTGGTGCTGCTGGACCCGGCGCACATCCTGCCCGGCGTGCAGCAGGCCTACCGCCACCCCGCCTTCCACGCGGCGCGTTATGCGGCGCTGATGACGGGCCCGTCGGCCACCGCCGACATCGAGGGCGTGCTGATCCGCGGCGCGCAGGGTGTGCGCTCGCTGACGGTGGTGCCCTGTGCCGCGCCTTGACGCTTCAGTGCGTGGCGCCGTCGACGATGTGCTGCAGGCCCACCGGGTCGGTGATGCGGATCTGCCGGTTGCGCACGAACAGCAGGCCGTCGGCCTGGAACTTCGAGAAGGTGCGGCTCACGGTTTCCAGCGTCAGGCCCAGGTAGCTGCCGATCTCGTCGCGCGTCATGCGCAGCAGCACCGAGCTGGCCGAGAAGCCGCGCGCCTGCAGACGGTGCGTCAGGTTCATCAGGAAGGCGGCCAGGCGCTCTTCGGCGTACATGCTGCCCAGCAGCAGCATCACGCCCTGGTTGCGCACGATCTCGCGGCTCATCAGGCGGTGCAGCTGGTGCTGCAGCGAGGTGATCTCGGCAGCCAGCGACTCCAGCGCCTCGAAGGGGATCACGCAGACCTGAGAATCCTCCAGCGCCAGCGCGTCCACCTCGTGGCGGCCGCTGCCGATGCCGTCCATGCCCAGCACCTCGCCGCCGAGCTGGAAGCCGGTGACCTGGCCGCGCCCGTCCTTGGACAGCACGCTGGTCTTGAAGAAGCCGGTCCACACCGCGTACAGCGACTCGAAGCGGTCGCCCGCCTGGTACAGCGAGGCGCCACGAGGCACCTTGCGGCGCGTGGTGACCATGCGGTGGTCGATGTACTCCAGCTCCTGGCGCGTCATGCCCAGTGGCAGACAGATCTCACGCAGGTTGCAGCTCGAACAGGCCACCTCGCACGTGGGCAGGTGGAGCGGACTGAACGCGGTCTTGTCCATGATCGAAGGCACTTTCCGGTTTGCAACTGCCCGGCGCGAGAACTCGCGCGACGGGTGCTGTCTTCCGTTGCCTGAATCGGATGTTAGGTATCAAACAAGACCGCTGCCTGACGATGTGGCACCCGCGCAGCGCTGAAGTGGACTCGCTTTGAGCATCGTCATGCAAGCTAATGTTTTCCAGACCCTTCAGCGCGAGTTGGCATCATTTCTTCCCGGTGCCCGCGTCGTCACTGACCCGTTGCGCTGCCTGGCCTGGGGCAGCGACGCCAGCTTCTACCGCCTGGTGCCGCAGCTGATCGTGCTCGTCGAGAGTGAAGCCGAACTGCAGCGCGTGCTGCAGGCGTGCGCGCGCCTGGGCACGCCGCTCACCTTCCGCGCCGCCGGCACCAGCCTGGCCGGGCAGGCGCTGTCCGACTCCGTGCTGGTGCTGCTGGGCGACAACTGGCGCCGTGTGCAGGTGGCGCAAGACGCGGCCACCGTCACGGTGCAGCCGGGCGCCATCGGCGCCGCGGTCAACCGCGCGCTGGCGCCCTTCGGCCGCAAGATCGGGCCCGACCCGGCGTCCATCGACGCGGCCATGATGGGCGGCATTGCCGCTAACAACGCCAGCGGCATGTGCTGCGGCACGGCGCAGAACAGCTACCGCACGCTGCAGGGCCTGCGCGTGGTGCTGGTGGATGGCCAGGTGCTGGACACGCGCGACGCCGAAAGCCGCGCCGCCTTCGCCGCCGCCCGGCCCGGGCTGCTGCAAGGCCTGGCTGCACTGGCGCAGGAGGTGCAGGCCGACGCGGCGCTGGCCGCGCGCATCCGCCACAAGTACCGGCTGAAGAACACCACCGGCTACAGCCTGAACGCGCTGGTCGACTTCAGCGACCCCTTCGAGGTGCTGGCCCACCTGATGATCGGCAGCGAAGGCACGCTCGGCTTCATCAGCGAGCTGACGCTGGACACGGTGCCCGAGCACCCGCACAAGGCCAGCGCGCTGATCCTGTTCGACCGGCTCGACACCGCCTGCCGCGCCGTGACACAGCTCAAGCCCACGCCGGTGGCCGCGGTGGAACTGCTGGACCGCGCCTCGCTGCGCGCGGTGCAGGAAGAGGCCGGCATGCCGGCCGCGCTGGCCACCCTGCCCGCAGACGGCGCCGCGCTGCTGGTGGAAGTGCGTGGCGAGACGCCGGCCGCGCTGGCGCTGCGCCTGGGCGCCGTGTGCGGCGCGCTGCAGGGCCTGCCCACGAGCACGCCGCTGCAGTTCAGCAGCGACGCCGCGGCCTGCGCCGCGATGTGGGGCGTGCGCAAGGGCATCTTTCCGGCCATCGGCGCGGTGCGCGAGCCGGGCACCACGGTGATCATCGAGGACGTGGCCTTCCCGGTGGAACGCCTGGCCGAGGCCACGCTGGAACTGCAGGGCCTGTGCCGCGAACACGGCTACAGCGAGGCCGTGGTCTACGGCCACGCACTCGACGGCAACCTGCACTTCGTCTTCACCCAGGGTTTCGGCAGCGCCGCCGAGGTGCAGCGCTACCACCGTTTCATGGAAGCCGTGTGCACGATGGTCGTGCAGCGCTACGACGGTTCGCTGAAGGCCGAACACGGCACCGGCCGCAACATGGCGCCCTTCGTCGAACTCGAGTGGGGCGCGCAGGCCGTGGCGGTGATGCGGCGCATCAAGGCGCTGTTCGACCCGCAGGGCCTGCTGAACCCGGGCGTGATCCTCAACGACGACCCGCAGGCGCACCTGCAGAACCTGAAGCCGATGCCGGCGGCCGATCCGCTGGTCGACCGCTGCATCGAATGCGGCTTCTGCGAACCGAAGTGCCCCTCGCACCGCCTCACGCTGTCGCCGCGCCAGCGCATCGTGGGCTGGCGCGAGATCGCAAGGCTCGACGCGGCGCACGAAGACAGCCGGCCGCTGCGTGCCGCCTACACATACGCCGGCATCGAGACCTGCGCCGCCTGTGGCCTGTGCGCCACCGCCTGCCCGGTGGGCGTGGAGACCGGCCTGCTCATCAAGCAGGAACGCGGCCGCGCCGCCGGCCCGCTGGCGCTGCACATCGCGGGCCTCGCCGCGCGCCACTACGGCAAGCTCACGGGCGGCGTGCGCCTGGGCCTGGGCGCGGCCGACGCGGCCCATGCCGTGCTGGGCAGCGGCCTGATGAAAGGCGCGCTGGACGGCCTGCGCCACGCCAGCGGCGGCCGCCTGCCCAAGTGGTCGCCCACGCTGGCGCGGCCCGCGCACTTCGTGCCGGTGCCGGTGGCGCGCCAGGGCGGCGAGAGCCTCGTCTACTTCCCGAGCTGCGCCGCCCGCAACATGGGCCCGATGCGCGGCCACGCCGGCGCCGAGGCGCTGCCGCCGGTGGCCGAACGTCTGTTCAGGCGGGCCGGCTTCGAGGTGGTCTACCCGGACGCGATGGCAGGCCTGTGCTGCGGCCAGCCTTTCGAAAGCAAGGGCCTGATGGCGGCCGCCGACACCAAGAGCGCCGAACTCGAAGCCGCGCTGCATGACGCCAGCGAGGGCGGCCGCCGGCCCATCGTCTTCGACACCAGCCCCTGCAGCTGGCGCATGCGGCGCTACCTGCAGGGGCGCCTGGTGGTGCACGACAGCATCGAGTTCCTGCACCAGGTGGCCGCGCCGCGCCTGCACTTCACGGCCGGCGACGAGCCGGTGGCCGTGCACCCGGTGTGCAGCGTGCGCAAGATGGGCAGCGTCGAGCCGCTGCTGGCGCTGGCGCGCCGCTGCAGCACCCAGGTGGTGGTGGTGGAAGACGTGCAGTGCTGCGGCTTCGCCGGCGACCGCGGCTTCGTGCGGCCCGAGCTGAACGAACACGCGCTGCGCCAGCTGAAAGGCGCGCTGCCGGCGGGCTGCCGCAGCGGCGTGTCCAGCAGCCGCACCTGCGAGATCGGCCTGGCCGAGGCGGCCGGCTTCCCCTACGAGTCGATCATCGCGCTGGTGGAACGCTGCACGCGGCGCTGATGTGGATCAAGGCAGCCGGCCCGGCCCGAACTAACTTGTAGATGCCATCGCCTCATTCCCAAGGCGGCTGGCCCGAGAAACCAGCACCGGCGATGGCGGTCGAACGCGGGGCCCGACCGCGCAGCAGGCACATTGAGGATGTGTCATGAACATCACCCGTCTACCCACCACCCTGTTCACACCGGAAGCCTTCGCTTTCGACGAACCCTTCCGCGCGCTGATGCGTCCGTTCCGCTGGGAAGCCCCGGCCGACACGCCGCAGATCCACTTCGAGGCCACCGAGGCCGATGACGCCTACACCGTCAAGGCCGACATGCCCGGCGTGCGCAAGGAAGACATCCACGTCGAGATCGACGGCGCGCAGGTGCTGATCACCGCCGAGCTGAAGAAGGAGCTGCCCGCCGCCGACACCAAGGAAGCGCGCGTGCTGCACACCGAACGCCGCTACGGCTTCATGAGCCGCATGTTCACGCTCGGCCATGAGATCGACCGGGCGCGGGCCGCGGCGAAGTACCTCGACGGCGTGCTCACGCTGACGCTGCCGAAGAAGGTCTCGACGCAGGCCGAACCGCTGGTCGTGCAATAGCGGCCGCGCGGCTCAGGGCGCGCCGCGCAGCTGGGCCGTGATGGCCTCGGCCGCACGGCGGCCGTTGGCGATGCAGTCGCCCACCGAGACGCCGCCCTTCCAGTTGGCCGCCATGTAGAGGCCCGGCAAGGCCCGCATGGCGGCCTCGGCGCGCGCCACCCGGCCCAGGTGACCCAGGTTGTATTGCGGGATGGCGCGCGGCCAGCGCGTTACCGCCTGCCAGCGTGGCGCGGCGCGGGCACCCACCAGGGCCACGTGCTCCTGGTGCGCCAGCGCCGCCAGTTCGGCTTCCGACAGGCCCGGCAGTTCGGGCTGGCGCCGGCCACCGATGAAGGTGGTGAGCAGCGCCGTGCCCGCCGGCGCGCGGCCTTCGAACATGCTGCTGGAGAACAGCACGCCCAGGGCGCGCCGGCCCTCGCGCCGCGGCACCAGGCAGCCGAAACCGTCGAGCGGGTGCGCGATGTCACCCACGGCATAGGCCGAGGCCACGCTGGCCACCGGCGCGTAGTCGATGCGCGCCAGCGCGTCGGCCGCGTCGGGCACGTGTTCGCGCAGCAGCGTGCCCGTCACGTCGGCGGGCGTGGCCAGCAGCAGGGCGCGGGCCTGGAACTGCAGCGCGCCGCCGGCGTCCTGCGCGTGCAGGGTGTAGCGGCCATCCGCCGTGCGTTCGATGCGCGTGGCGCGCACGCCCAGCGCCAGCGGGCCCACGGCCTGCGCCAGCGCGTCGGTCAGCACCTGCATGCCGCCGTCGAAGGAAAAGCTCTTGGCGGTGTTCTTGGCCGTCTCGCGCGCCTTCTTGCGCTCTTTGGCGCCGAGGATCTGGCCGCGGATCAGGCTGCCAAAGCGCTGTTCCAGCGCATGCAGCTTGGGGAAGGCGGCGGGCACCGAGATCTGCTCCGGGTCGCCGGCGTAGATGCCGGCCACGAAGGGGTCGATGGCGTAGTCCAGGAATTCGCTGCCCAGGCGCCGCCGCACGAAGGCGGCGATGGACTCCTCGACGTGCGCATCCCCACGGCCGACGAAGGGCTCGCGCATCAGCGCCAGCTTGGCGCCGATGGAAAACAGCGGTGTGCTGAAGAAGGCCAGCGGCGACATCGGCAGCGCCAGCAGGCGCCCGCCGCGCACCACGTAGCGCCGGTTCGACATCTCCGAGGCCGCGCGCCAGCGGCTGCGCAGCTGCAGCGCGTCGACCAGTTCGCCGATCAGCGGCGTGGTGTCCAGCGCGCTGTTGGGGCCGGTCTCGTACAGGCAGCCCTCGCGCGCCACGCTGGCGATCACGCCACCGGCCTTCGCGCCGGCTTCCACCAGCTGCACCTTCAGCCCCGCCTGGCGCAGGCCATAGGCGGCACACAGGCCGGACACACCGGCCCCGACGACGATCACGTCGAACGACATCACAGACTCCAGATCGATGAAACCGCTAGCGCTCCAGCGGCAGTGACAGCCGGGCGCGGCGCTCGGCATCGGCGATGGCCGCGGCCAGCTGGCGCCGGCGTGGGTCGTCGGGCGGCAGGGCACCGAGCAGCCGCTGCCAATGGGCGGCGGCGTCGGCGTAGCGCCGGGCTTCGAAATCGGCGCTGCCGGCCAGGTCCAGCGCCTGCGGGTGGTCGGCCTGCAGGGCCAGGGCGCGGTCGATCAGCAGGGCCGGCGGCCCCGCCAGCCGGCCGCCCTGACGCAGGGCCTCGGCTTCGGCGTACTCCAGCCAAACGCCAGGGTCGCGCGCCACCTTGGGTGAATCGGCCAGCGCCTGCTTGAAGCCGGCCGCCGCCAGTTCGTGGCGCTCGGCCTGCAGGTCCAGGCGCGCTTTCAGCACCCGCGCCCGCGCGTCGCGCGGCTGGCGCGCCAGTTGGCGTTCCAGCAGCTCGTAGTGCGCCTGCGGCGTGCCGGCCTCGGCTTGCGCAGCCGGTGCCGGCTCGCGCAGCACCCACCAGGTGGCCGCGGCTGCAAGGGGCACCGCCGCTGCCAGCACCAGGTGCAGCAACGGGCGCCGCCAGGGGTGGCGGCCCCAATGCGCGACGCGGGTGTCCACGCCCATCAGCGTGCGGCCGATGCCGCCGGTACTGGGGCTGGAGCCACGGCCACCGCGCCGCGGCCGGCGCTGCGGCGCGTGGCCATCGCGTCGTCCAGCAGCTTGATGCCGGCCTGCGAGATGCCCATGCCCTTGTTGATGGAGTCCATCGCCAGGTCGGGGTTGTGGAAGTAGCTGCCGTTGCTGGCGGTCCAGAACTCCCAGTGCACATGGGCTTCGTAGTGCTTGCCGCGCGCGTCGTCCAGCACCGGCTTGTCCACGCCCAGGTTCTGCGCTTCCTCGAACTTGTCGACGAAGCGCGTGAGCCAGAACTCGGCCTTGCGCAGCTTGCCCATGTACTTGTTCTTCATCGAATCGATGGAGTAGACAGCCTGCTTCTCGGTCCAGGTCTTGTGGCAGCCCAGGCAGGCTTCCTTGATGTAGTGCCGGGGCGAGGTCTGCCAGTGCGAGGTGTAGGTCTTGCCGGTCTTGGCGTCCTTCATCTTCGGCATGTGGCAGTCGGCACACTCGGCGCCGGCCTTCTGGTGCACGCTGTTGTAGTAGGCCTCGGAATCCGGGTGCTGCGCCTTCCACAGCTGCGCGCCGGTGATGGCGTGCTTGAAGTCGCGGAACTTCAGGTCGGTGTAGTGCTGCGCGATGCCGTTCACGTCCTTGAACGGGAAGTGGTTGGTGCGCGGGTCGGCCATCGTCACCGGCTGGCCGGTGGCGAGATCGGTGCCCGGGTTGCAGTTGTATTCCACGTGGCACTGGCCGCACTGCAGCTTGGTGTCGTAGCGCGAGAGCATGGCGATCTTGCGCGTGAAGCCGCGTTCACCCAGCTCCTTCACGTCGATCTTGGCGCCCTTGGGGTCCTTGTGCCACAGCGTGTCCTTCTCGGGCCGCGTCAGCGCCTGGATCAGGCCGTCGCGGATGATGCGCGGCTTGGCCGAATGCGGGTCGTGGCAGAAGATGCAGTTCAGCGAGTGGTTCACGTCCTTGACGAACTCGGTCACCTTGGAGAGCCGGCTCCACTTGGCCTTGGGCTCGGGGTCGCCCAGGTAGGCCCAGTCGAGGATGTGGTCGGCGGTCTTGCACGACATGCACACCGGGTTGGCCGCCGCGGCGGTGCCCTGCTTGAAGGCCTTGTGCGGCTCGCCCGGGTACTGGTCGACCAGCGTGTCCCAGATCTTGAAGTCGCCGCCGGCGCGCGTGAGGCCGGCGCGGCCGTCCTTGTTGACGTAGCGGCCGCCGAAGGCGCGGTCCACCACCAGCTGGTCGTACAGCATGAAGGCGTGTGAACGCGGCTCGTTGTGCTCGCGCGTGAAGCCGTGCGGGCCCATCAGCTTGTCGAAGGCCGGGTTGGGCGACGGGCCGGTGGCCAGGCTCTTTTCCTTCTGGGCCGTCTTCTCCCAGTTCATGTTGTAGAGCGTGCGGTACTGGTTCTGGTGGCAGCTGCCGCAGGTGGCCGAATCGGTCTTTGTGACCGGGCGGCCCTTGCCCTTCTCGCCGTGCTGGGGCAGGCCCTCGTGGCACTGGTGGCAGGCCACGGTCTTGTGTTCGCTGCCTTCGTGGAAGCCTTGCACTTCCTTGTGGCAGTCGTAGCAGTCGGCGACGTTGTAGCCGGGTGTTTTCAGGACGGCGGCCTTGGGTGGCGCTGCCATCGCTGCCCAGGGCAGACACAGCAGAACCAGCCATGCCCAAGCGGACAACGGCCAACGGTGGTGACGCATGCGCAGAACTCCTTGCCCCTCCTCGCCAGGGACAAGGGCAAGCCTGTCACGGCCGCGCCCTGGGGCACAAGCGCCGAACGCGCGCGGCTTGCGGTAAATCAAGCGCTGCGCCTTACGATGCCACGCGATGGCCTCCCTGCTCGACACCCGCCTGCTCCGCACCTTGACGCTGCAAGGCGAAGGCCCGCCCCACCTCAGCGCCGCCAGCGGCCTGGTGCTGCGCGGCGCCTGGGCTTGGGTGGTGGCCGACGACGAACTGCACCTGGGCCGTTTCGATGCCGACGGCAGCGTGCCGGGGCAGCTGTTCCCGCTCTTCGAAGGCCGGCTGCCCGACAAGCCCAAGGCCCGCAAGGCCGCCAAACCCGACTGCGAGGCGCTGATCGAGCTGCCGCCTTTCGCCGGCCACGCCGACGGCGCGCTGCTGGCCTTCGGCTCGGGCTCGCGGCCCACGCGCGAACGGGGCGCGCTGTGGGTGCCCGGGCCGGAAGCCGCCGTGCGCGTGCTCGACCTGGCGCCGCTGCTGCAGCCGCTGCGCGAGCCCTTGCCCGATCTCAACATCGAAGGCGGCTTCGTCGCCCAGGGCTTGCTGCACCTGCTGCAGCGCGGCAACACGGAGGACGGCATCAACGCCTGCATCACGCTGCCGTGGCCGGCCTTCGTGTCGTGGCTGGTGGCCGGCGGCCCGGTGCCGTGTGCGCACGCGGTCACGCTTTACGAGCTGGGTGACATCGACGGCGTGCCACTCACTTTCACCGACGGTGCTGCGCTCGTCGACGGCAGCTGGGTCTTCAGCGCCGCCGCCGAAGACACGGCTGACACTTACGCCGACGGCCGCTGCGCCGGCTCGGCCATCGGCCACGTCGATGCCAGCGGCCGGCTGCAAAGGCTCAAGCGGCTGCACGGCCGGCACAAGGTGGAAGGCATCGCCGTGGCCGCCGCCGGGCCCGGCATCGAGTTGCGCCTGGTCACCGACGCCGACGACCGCAGCCAGCCCGGGCTGCTGCTGGCGGCGACACTGCAGCCATGACGCTGCCCATCACCCCCGCCGCCTTCGAGATCACCAAGGGCGCGCGTCGCGTGCTGACGTTGAGCGAAGCGGCCACCCAGCACTGCCTGGACCCGGCCGAGCTGCTGGCCGCGCTCGAAGAGGGATTCCGCGGGCTGGAGCAGGGCCTGGTGCAGGCGCCGCCGCGGCAGAAGCTGGGCGTGCCGGGCCAGGGTTTTGCGCTCACCATGCCCTCGTGGAAACCGGGCGGGCCGATGGCGGTGAAGGTGGTCAACGTCTACGAAGGCAACCCGGCGCAGGGCCTGCCCAGCCACCTGGCGATGATCCTGCTCTTCGACGCGGCCACCGGCGCCACGCTGTGCGTGATGGACGGCACCTACATCACCGGCCTGCGCACGGCCGCCGCGGCGGCGCTGTCGGTGCGCCTGCTGGCGCGGCGCGACGCCCGCGTGGCCGCGCTGGTGGGGGCCGGCGCGCAGGCGCGCGAACACCTGCGCGTGCTGGGGCTGGCGCGCGGCTTCGAGCGCATCCAGGTCTGGGCGCGCCAGCCCGCGCATGCACAAGCACTGGCCGCGCTGCACCCGCGCGCCGTGGCCGTGCACGACCTCGAAGCCGCGGTGCGCGGCTCCGATGTGGTGTGCCTGGCCACCGGCAGCGCCACGCCGGTGATCGACGCCGACTGGGTGCGCCCGGGCACGCACGTCACCTCGGTGGGCTTCCACCCGCCGGCGGGTGAGTTGCCGGTCGAGCTGGCGCAGCGCCACCGCGTCTTCGTCGAGAGCCTGAACGCCTTCGAGCCCGCGCCCGTGGGCGCCGGCGAACTGGCGGGCCTGGACGCCGCACGCGGCGCCACGCTGGGCGCGCTGTTGCTGGGCCGGGCCGAGGGCCGCACGGCCGACGACCAGATCACCGTCTACAAGGCCATGGGCCACGCGATGGAAGACCTGGTGGCCGCCACGCTGGCGTGGGAAAGCGCGCTGAAGCAGGGTGCCGGCGCGGGCATGGACTGGTAGGGCCTTCAGCCGCGGCGCGACCGGCTAGGCCGCGATCAAGCCGTACACGCGCTCCGGCAGCACACGCGCAATGGTCTCGCGCGGCACCGCGGCGGCGACGCCGTACGCGGCGTCGGCGGTGTCGCGGTGCGTGGTGGCCACGCTGGGCTTGCCGTGGCGGTCGGTCAGCGTGGCCACCATGAGGCCGTGGCCGGCGGCCGGGCGGCGCGTCACCACGCCGATCTCGCCGCTCTTCAGCTGCACCAGCTCACCCGGCGGGTAGACACCCAGGGTCTTGATCAGCGCCGCGGTCCAGGGGCTGCCGGGCTGCTGCTGGTAGAGCTGGCGCGCGGCGAGCTGCGGCGTCAGTGCCGCGCGGAAGGCGCGCGGGCTGATCTTGGCCGTGTAGACGTCGATCACGCGCAGCAGCTGGGCCAGCTCGCCGGGCGCGGCCAGGCCGTGGGGGTAACCCTGGCCGTCGGTGTGTTCGTGGTGCTCGCGCACGGCGGCCAGCCATTCGGCGTCGGTGACGCCGCACTCGGCCAGGCGCTGGGCACCGCGCTCGGGGTGGGCGCGGATCTCGTCGAGCTGGCGCTGCGTCGGCGGCTCCTTCTGCTCGGCCATCGTGGCCTGCAGCTCGACGATGGCCAGGTTCATCGTCAGCGCGGCACCCATGCCGCTGTGCAGCCGCGCCGCGCTCCAGCCCAGCGCCACGCCGACCAGGCGCAGCACCACCGCGCAGTGCAGCGCATGCGACAGCGCGTACAGCGCGTAGCGCCGCTCTTCGTGGCGCACCACGTGGAACAGGGCGACGTCGGGGTCGCGGTCGACCAGGGCGGCCACCTCGTCGGCCAGCGCCGCCAGCGGCTCGGCGCGCGCCGTGTGTCGGTGCACCTGGCGCAGCAGCGTGTCCAGCGCCCACAGCTGCTGCTCCCAACGGTCGGACAGGCTGCTGCTGCGGTGCGCCGTGCTCAGCACGCGCCCGTCGCCGCCGCCCGCGGCCTGCTGGCGGGCGCGGCGTACCTCTTCCACCGCCTCGCGCTCCACCCAGGCACCCCGCGCCAGCAAGGCCTCGAGCTGGCGCTCGCCCACCAGCTTGATGCCCGAGCCCAGCAGCAGGCGGCCCAGTTCGTCGATCACGCGGAAAGGCAGCGCCTGGCCCAGCACGACCAGATCGCGCACCTCGGCCAGTGGTAGCAATGCCGGCTTGGCGCTCATGGGCTCCGTCCGTTCATCCGCTCCGTCGTGGCGCCGGATATACACCCGCCGGGGCCGGCGCGCCAAGAGGGTCTGCACGCCCCTGGCGCAGCCGCCTGCGACAGAATCGCGCCGGGCTCCGCGCCGCAGGGCCCTGCGGAAAAGGGCCGAACATGTCCGAGGCCAGCATCGCGCAGGCCATGCGCCTGCATCAGTCGGGCGACGTGGCTGCGGCCCTGGCGCTGTACCAAACCTTGCTGGCCGCGGCGCCCGCAGACCCGACGCTGCACAACTTCCTGGGCATGGCGCAGATCCAGCTGCAGCGCTACACGGAAGGTGAAGCGCATGTGCGGCGCGCGCTGGAACTCGACCCGGCCTATGCCGAGGCCTGGAACTCGCTGGGCAACCTGTACCGCCTGGCCGGGCGCCCCGAAGAAGCGCTGCAGGCCTACCAGCAGATGACGGCGCTGGCCCCCGAGGCCGTCACCGGCTGGATCAACCTGGCCGACCTCTACCGCCAGATGGGCAACGTCGAACGGGCGCAGGGCGCGCTGGCCACGGCGGCGCGGCGTGCCGAGGCGAGCACCACCGCGTCGGCCGCCTACCGCTGTCGCCTGCTGCAGGGCCTGGCGGCGCTGTACGGCGCCTGGGCGCAATGGGACGAATGTGTGCGCCTGCTGGCGCTGTCGCTGCAGCTGATGCCCGACGACGGCCGCAGCCGGCGCGAGATGATCCACGCGCTGGTGCAGGCGCACCGCCGCGACGAGGCGCTGCGCGAGGCCCGCGCCTGGCTGCAGCGCGAACCCGATGACGACACGGCGCAGCGCGTGCTGGCCAGCGTCGACGCCGCGCACACGCCGGTGCGCGCCGCCGACGCCGAGGTGAGCCAGCTCTTCGACAGCCACGCCAAGTCCTTCGACCAGCAGCTGGCCGGCCTGGGCTACCGCGCGCCGGCCCTGATCCAGGCCGTGGTGATGGACCGCCTGGGCGCTGCAGGCGACGGCCTGGTGGTGTGCGACGCCGGTTGCGGCACCGGCCTGTGCGGGCCCTGGCTGCGCGCGCTGGCCGCGCGCCTGGAAGGGGTGGACCTGTCGCAGGGCATGCTCGAGCTGGCGGCCGAGCGGCGGCTCTACGACCGCCTGGAACGCACCGAGATCACGGCCTGGCTGCAGGCGCAGCCGGCCGCCTACGGCTTGATCGTGGCCGCCGACGTGCTGTGTTACTTCGGCGCGCTGGAAGCCTTTGCGCAGGCGGCACGCGGCGCGCTGCAGGCGGGCGGTCTTCTGGCCTTCACCGTGGAATACGACAGCGAGCCCGGCGCGGCGGGCTACCGGCTGCAGATCAACGGCCGCTACCGGCACAGCGAGCCCTATGTGCGTGGCTGCCTCGAAGCGGCCGGCTTCGAGGCCATCGTCGTCGCGCTGGCCGAGCTGCGGCAGGAAGCCGGCGTGCCGGTGCAGGGGCTGGTGGTGTCGGCCGCGGTGCCACGGGCCTGAGGGTTTGAATCCGCATGGCCGGCCGCGCCGTAAGCCCGACATGGACAGCATGGATCCCCAAGCCCCCGAGGCCCTGGCCATCCGGCGCCGCCTGATGGAGCGGGTGGCCGATGCCGACGCCTCGCACCTGACCATCGGCGCCGACGAAGGCCGGTGGCAGCCCTTCCTGGATGGTGTGGCCATCAAGGTGCTGCACGAGCAGGCCGGCGTGCTGTCGTACCTGCTGCGGCTGGCGCCCGGCGCAACACTGCCGCCGCACCGCCATCCGCAGGACGAGGAATGCCTGGTGCTGGAAGGCCGCCTGCGCGTGGGCTCGATGGTCGAGATCGGGCCCGGCGGCTACCACCTGGCCCACGGCGGCGCGCTGCACGCCACCATCAGCAGCGAGACGGGCGCCACGGTCTTCCTGCGCGGTGCGGTGCCCGACACGAGCCAGCTGCTGGGCTGAGCCCGGCCTGCATCCAGAGGGTCGGTTTCTGCGTAGAGTCCCCATCCGTTCCCGCAGAGCCTGTCGCATGAACGCTGCACCGATGGAAGCCGGGCCGCCCGGCGAGCCACTTCCGTTTCCCGAGCTGGAGGCGTGCGAGGCGCCGTGGCCGGATGGCGAAGGGCCGCAGGACCCGGACGAAGCCGCAGAGCCGGCTGCGGCGGCACGCCCGGGCCTGCCGCTCGACGAGGCGCAGCTGGCGCAGTGGATCAGCGCCATCGTCGAGCAGGACGAGCGCGCGCTGGCGGCGCTGTACGACGCCACCTTCACGCGGGTCTTCGGCCTCGTCAAGCGCATCGTGCGCCGCGCCGCGCTGGCCGAGGAGGTGGTGGAAGACGCCTACTTCCAGGTCTGGCGCCAGGCCCTGCGTTTCGACCCCGCGCGCGGCTCGGCGCTGAGTTGGCTGCTGGCCATCGCACGTTCGCGCGCCATCGACGCCTTGCGGCGCGAGCAGCGTTTCCAGCACGAGACGGTGGACGACGAGGCACAGCCCGCGCTGGCCGCCGGCGGCCCGCCGGCTGACGAGCTGCTGGACCTGGCGCGCCACCGCGTCGAGCTGCAGCGCGCGCTGCTGCTGCTGGGCGCCCAGCCGCGCCAGCTGGTGTCGCTGGCCTTCCTGCGCGGGCTCAGCCACGAGGAGATCGCCGCCCAGACCCTGCTGCCGCTGGGCACCGTGAAGTCGCAGATCCGCCGTGCGCTGCTGTCCTTGCGCCGCATCCTCGGCGAAGGCGCGTTCGGGGCGTACGCATGAACAAGCCCGCCGTGCCCCTGCCGATGGCCCCGGCGCCCGACGCGCTGGACCCTGAACTCGAACCGCTCCTGGCCGAGCCCTTTGCCAGCGCCTGGGCCGCAGCCGGCGAAGACGGCGCGGCGCGTGCCGGCGCTGTGCGCGGCCGGCTGCTGGAGCGGGCGGCCGCCGCCCGGGCGGCATCGAGCGCCATGCACACCGCCCGCAGCGCGCGGCTGCAGCCCATCGAACTGGCGCCCGGGGTGCAGGCCAGGACGCTCTACGCCGCCGCCGCGGAGGGCCCGCGAAGGCCCGGCGAGCCCCTGCGCGCGCGCCTGATCGCCTTCGCCCCGGGCAGCACCTGGTGCGACCCTGGCGATGGCCTGCACCGCGAATGGCTGGTGCTGCAGGGCTCGGTGTGGCTGGACGCAGAGCCGCTGCAGCTGCGCGACTACCACGTGGCGCCCCAGGGCGCGCCGGCTGCGGCCCTGCGCTCCGACACCGGCGCGCTGGTGTTCCTGCGCGAATGTGCCCTGCCCGCCGCCGCGGGCGACAGCGCCTGCACGGTGCGCGACGAAGAGGCCGGCTGGCCCGACTTCGCCCCCGGCATCCAGCGCCGCGTGCTTTGGCAGCGCGACGGCCAGGCCGCGCTGCTGTACTACGCCCAGGCCGGCGCCGCCGTGCCGCTGCACAGCCACGGCCACGACGAGGAATGCCTGATGGTGCAGGGCGAGCTGTTCCTCGACGACGTGCTGCTGCGCCCCGGCGACTACCAGCTGGCGCCGGCCGGCACCTCGCACCACACCACGAGCACCGACACCGGCGCGGTGATCTACGCCCACGGCGACCTCGACCTGCAGTTCGTCGCCTGAGCCCGCGCCGGCAAGAGGTCGGCCCCTTTTGCGCAGTGCGCTGGCAAGCTGGTGCGCGCGGGAAAACCCGCGCGCCGCCGCGCCCACCGAGGGCGGCCTGATGCAGCGCAAGGCTGGCATGATTCATGTAAGAGAAACTGCCTCACACGTCACATCGACGTGTCTGCGACAGGGCCGGACCCGCCATGAATCAGATCCCCCAGGACTGGAGCGCGCTGTGCGTGCTGGTCTTCCTGCTCGGCATGCGCCATGGCCTGGATGCCGACCACCTGGCGGCCATCGACGGGCTCACGCGTGTCAGCGCGCGCCAGGGCCAGCGCCATGCGCGCTACTGCGGCGCGCTGTTCTCGGCCGGGCATGGCGTGGTGGTGCTGGCCATCGCCGGCCTGGCCGGCGCGCTGGGTTCGCACGGGGTGCCGCCCTCGTGGTTCGAACTGCTGGGCAGCGGCGTCTCCATCGGCTTCCTGCTGCTGCTGGGCGTGGTCAACCTGCATGCCGTGCTACGCGCCGCGCCGGGTGCCCCGGTGCCGCTGGTGGGTGTGCGCGGGCGCCTGGTGAGCCGGCTGCTGCGCGGCCTGGGCTCGCAGCGCGGCGCCGGCTCGCCGCTGGCGGTGGGCGCGCTGTTCGCGCTGTCCTTCGACACACTCAGCCAGTCGGCGCTGTTTGCCGTGATGGCCGTGCAGTACGGCGGCGTGGCCCATGCGCTGACGCTGGGCGGCCTCTTCGTGCTGGGCATGCTGGCCGCCGACGGGGCCAACGGCTGGTGGATCTCGCGCCTGATCGAGCGCACCGACAGCGCCGCCGCGCTGGCCTCGCGTGTGATGACCACCGCGGTGGCCTGCACCAGCCTGCTGGTGGCGGCGCTCGGCATCGCGCGCCTGCTGTCCGGCGGTTTTGCCGGCTGGGCCGAGGGCAAGGAACTGCTGATCGGCTTGGGCGTGGTGGCCTTGATTGCCGTCGCCTATGCCGCCGCCATGCGCCTGTCACAGCCGCGCGGCAGCATCGCCCAGCCCGGCTCTGCATCCGTGCGGCCACGCGCCGCGTAAACCGCTCGTCTCATCACGGCTGTCCGTTCGCCTTACGGTATGAAGAATTGCATCACTCGTGTGACGACTGGCGGAGCCTTGCTCGTTGCCGCCCTGGCCCAGGCGCAGGACATCGCGTCCACCATCAACATCACCGGCCACTACGACAACCGGGTGGGCAGCAGCGACGCGGCTTCGCAGGGCAGCATCGGCGCGGCGCTGCTGAAGAGCCGGCCGGCCCTGCGCCCGGGCGAGGTGCTGGAGTTCGTGCCCGGGCTCATCGTCACGCAGCACAGCGGCGACGGCAAAGCCAACCAGTACTTCCTGCGCGGCTTCAACCTCGACCACGGCACCGACTTCGCCACCAGCGTCGACGGCGTGCCCGTCAACATGCCCACGCACGCCCACGGCCAGGGTTACAGCGACCTGAACTTCCTGCTGCCCGAGCTGGTGCAGCGCATCGAATACCGCAAGGGCCCGTACTTCGCCAACACCGGCGACTTCGGCAGTGCCGGCGCCGCCGACATCGCCTACGTGCGCAAGCTCGAGCAGCCCTTTGCGCTGCTGACCCTCGGCGAACGCGGCTTTCGCCGCGGTGTGGGTGGTGCTTCGGCCGAAGTAGCGCCTGGCGTCACGCTGCTGGGTGCGCTGGAGCTGATGCGCAACGATGGCCCCTGGACCGTGCCCGAGAAGCTGAAGAAGACCAACGGCGTGCTGAGCATTTCCGGCGGCACCGCGGCCCAGGGCTGGAGCGCGCGCCTCTTGGCCTACCGCGCCAGCTGGACCAGCACCGACCAGGTTCCGCAAAGCCTGATCGACGCCGGCAGCTACAACGGCCAGCCCTTCGGCCGCTTCGACACGCTCGACCCCACGGCCGGCGGCGACACCCAGCGCACCAGCCTGGCGGCCGAATGGCACGGTGAGGACGCGCAAGGCCGCACGCGCGTGGCCGGCTACGCCCTGCGCTACCGGCTCGACCTGAACTCCAACTTCACCTATGCGCTGGAGCGTCCCGACGACGGCGACCAGTTCAAGCAGCGCGACAGCCGCAGCGTCTACGGCCTTTCCGCCGGCCGCACCTTCAACCACACGCTGGCCGGGCTGGACGCACGCAGCGAAGTCGGCCTGCAGCTGCGCCACGACCGCATCCGCCTGGGCCTGTTCGACACCGTGGCGCGCCAGATCACGGGCACCACGCGCGAGGACGAGGTGCGCGAGACGCTGCTCGGCCTGTACGCCCAGACCGGCCTGCAGTTCAACCCGGTGCTGCGCGGCGTCTTCGGCCTGCGCGCCGACCGGCTGAGCACCAAGGTGGACGCCCTGAGCCTGGCTGCCAACAGCGGCAGCGCCAGCGCCAGCCGCCTGTCGCCCAAGCTCACGCTGGTGGCTGGCCCGTTCGCGAAGACCGAGCTCTTCTTCAACGCCGGCCGCGGTTTTCACAGCAACGACGCGCGCGGCACCACCATCCGCACCGACCCCAAGACCGGCGACGCGGTGGACCCGGTGCCGGGGCTGGTGTCCTCGCGCGGCTTCGAGATCGGCGCGCGCACCGAGGCCATCGCGGGCCTGCAGAGCTCGCTGGCGCTGTGGACGCTGAACTTCGACAGCGAACTGGTCTACGTCGGCGACGCCGGCGCCACCGAAGCCAGCAGCGGCAGCAAGCGCCACGGCGTTGAGTTCAACAACCGCTGGACCCCGGTGCCCTGGTTCCTGCTGGACGCCGACTTCGCCTGGACCCACGCCCGCTTCGACAACGGCGAGCGCATCCCCAACGCGGTGGACCGCGTGGCCAGCGTGGCCACCACGCTGCGTGAACTCGGCCCCTGGAGCGCCAGCCTGCAGTGGCGCTACCTGGGCCCGGGCGCGCTGATCGAAGACAACAGCCAGCGTTCCTTCAGCTCGCTCACCACCAACCTGCGCGTGAGCCGCCAGTTCGGCCCCGGCACCGAGCTGACGCTGGACGTCTTCAATCTCACCGACCGCAAGGTCAACGACATCCAGTACCACTACGAGTCGCGGCCGCGCGGGCTGGACGCCGCCGAAGGCCGCCACGTGCACCCGGCCGAGCCGCGCACGCTGCGGGTGAGCCTGCGCGTGGGGTTCTGAGCCCTGCGCCCAGGCGTTGCTTGTCTACACTGGGCGTTCACAAGGAGACACCATGAAGTTCGGACCCTGCCTGGCACTGGCGCTCGGCGCGCTGTTCTCTTTCCCGGCCGCGGCGCAGGAGGTGACGCTGACGCGGCTGGACTGCGGCAGCGGCTCGAACGACCCGCGGCGCTTCAGCGACACCTACGCCTACACCGAGACGACCAAGCCCTTCACCTTCAGCTGCTACGTCGTGCGGCACGGCGCCAATGTCATGGTGTGGGACACGGGTTACCTGCCGGGTTCGGTGCCCAATGCCACCAACAAGCCGCTGGCCGAGCTGCTGAAGCAGATCAACGTGAACCCCGACGACGTGAAGTACGTCGGCGTCAGCCACTTCCACGCCGACCACACCGGCCAGCTGGCGCCGCTGAAGAACGCCACCCTGCTGATCGGCAAGGGTGACTGGGACGGCATCACCGCCAACCCGCCGATGGGCGGCGCGAACACGAAGGGCTTCGCCGAGTGGATTGCCGAGAAGCGCAAGGTCGAGACGCAGAGCGCGGACAAGGACGTGTTCGGCGACGGCACCGTGATGATGCTGCGCGCGCCCGGGCACACGCCGGGCCACAGCGTGCTGCTGGTGCGCCTGAAGGAGATGGGGCCGGTGCTGCTGAGCGGCGACGCCGTGCACTTTCTCGAGAACTACGACTACGAAGGTGTGCCGGGATTCAACTTCGACCGCGCGCAGACCATCGCGTCCATCCAGCGCATGAAGCAGATGCAGAAGAACCTGAAGGCCACGGTCATCATCCAGCACGACCCGCGCGACATCGGCAAGCTGCCGGCGTTTCCGGCCGCTGCGAAGTGAGTGGGCCTGGCCGGGCCGTCCCGGTGTCTTGAGGGGGCTCAGAAGCTCAGGCGCGCACCCACCGTGAAGGCGTTGGCCACGCCGGTGCCCGAGTCGCTGCCTTCGCCCGAGGTCATGTCCCAGGCCAGTTCCAGTCCCAACACCGGCATGGCCTGCCACACCAGCCCCAGGCCGACGCTGGGCGACCAGGTGCGCATCGGCAACTCGCCGGTGCGCTCGTGGCGCACGCGCATCGCGCCCAGCCGGGCCACGGCCTGCCACGGGTCCGCCACACGCCCGGTGGCGGTGAGCGCCAGACCCACCGCCTGCAACCGGATGGTCTCGCCCGGGCGCGACGCGATGGACGACGCGGTGGAGGCGCGCCCGTAGTCGGCCAGCACCAGTTCGCCGCCCCACGGCCCGCCCCGCCAGCCCAGCACGCCCTTGCCGGCAGTGGCGCGGCCGCCATTGCAGCTGAAGGGCGTGGCCCAGCAGTCGAAGCCGTAGCGGGTGCTGCCCACCGCGCCGATGAGGTACAGGCCCTGGCCCGCCGGTGCGGTGTCCGCCGCCTGCAGGGCTGGCGTGGTGGCCACCAGCAAGGCGGCAACGAGACTGCTGAATCGAGTCTTCATGACCACTCCTTGGAGTCCGTCTGCAGCGTAGTTCGCGCGGGCCGGCGCCCGCTTGCGCCAGCACAAGCAGAACTCGGCAGACTGCCTGCGTGCGCTCCTACTGCCGGCAGGCGTCGAGCACGGCCCGCGCCGCGATCAGCCGCTGAACCCCCCGCACCGAACTCCGATCTGACGGCGTCGGGCAAGCCTGGCCGGGGTTCTGAACGTGCTGCCCGGACAGGTACAAAGACCGGTACTCGGCGGCCACCGTGTGCGGGGCTTCGATCTGCTGGCGCCGTTCGAGCGGCTGAACGAACTCGTCGAAGGCCCGCCGCAGCGCCTCGATGACCAGGTCGTCCTTGGTCTGGAAGTGCCGGTAGAAGCCCCCGTGCGTCATGCCGGCCTTTGCCGCGCTGGTCGCCGTGGGCATAGCCGTGCCCGTCTCCGCGCACTTCGCGCCCGCATCCGTGCGCCGCGCGATCAAGGCGGTCGGCTTGCGCGGGCTGACCTTGATGCACGTCTGGCGCATGCCTGCGGCGCTGATTCCACTCTTCGGCGTGGGGCTCTCAGGCGCGTCCCACATCATCGCCCTGCACGCACTGACCCGACCCAGGGCAACAGGTCAGTGACCCGAAACAGTGGGGCAAGGCACCGGTTGCAGGGGCCACGCCGTGCGCGCACGGTTCAGTGCGGCGCCAGAACCTCGGCATAGTCGTTCAAGCCGATGGCCGAGACCTTTGCAGTGACGCCAGCGGTTGCGCTGGCACATCGACTCGTCATGAAGATCGTGTCACCTGCAACGGTGATGTCGTAGGCGCTGCCCCCGTCGCCGTAGGCGTTCGTCATCTTGCCGGTCTTCGCCTTCTCGTTGATGAAAGCCTTGTCGTACCTGTAGGCGGTGATGGGCACATCGCCGAGCTCCGTCTTCAAGGCCCCGAAATCCCAGCTGTCGTCGTTGAAGAAGTAGATGACCTTGTCGATGGCTGCCCCGCCCGCGAGCTGCTTCAGTTCCTTGATCACCTTCAGCGCGTTGCCGGCCTGGTTCTCGGCCATCTGGTCGGGGTTGATCGCCACGACATGGCCCGCCAACCGCGTGCCATCCTGCAGGAGCAGGAGCACCCCCAGGCAACTGTTCAGGCCATAGAAGATCAGTGTGTCGGAGCGATCCACCCGAAGCGTGTGCCTGGCGTAAGGGCCTTTCGAGAACGGGCACCACGTGCCAGGGTTCAATTCAGTGCCGAGATCGACGCAATAGTAGGTAGGCATGTTGCTATCCAGAGTCGTTGAAAAGAGCCAAGTCCTGGTCGCAGGTACAGTGAAGTGCAATCGAGGCGGGAGCAGATTGCGTTGACTCAATCCATGTCCAGATTCCCGGATCACCGCGATCGACAGAGGCGATGCCATCCGCGCACCGGCTGCGCCGACGGGCTCCCCCTGGTCGAGCGCACACTGGCCGCATGCGCCAGGCCACCGTCAAGCCAGACCCCATGCACATCACGATCCTCACCTTCGACGGCTTCAACGAACTCGACTCGCTGATCGCCCTGGGCATCCTGAACCGCGTGAAGACACCCGGCTGGCGCGTCTCGATCGCGAGCCCGGTGCCGCAGGTGCGCTCGATGAACGGGGTGCTGATCGAGCGCCAGGCCACCCTGCAGGATGCCAGCGCGGCCGACGCGGTGATCGTCGGCAGCGGCATCAAGACGCGCGAGGTGGTCGAGGACGCCGCGCTGATGGCTCAGCTGCAGCTGGACCCCTCACGCCAGCTGCTCGGCGCGCAATGCTCGGGCACGCTGGTGCTGGCCAGGCTCGGCCTGCTGAACGGCGTGCCGGCCTGCACCGACCTGACGACGAAGCCCTGGGTCGAGGCGACCGGCGTATCCATCCTCAACCAGGCCTTCGTCGCCAACGGCAACGTCGCGACGGCCGGTGGTTGCCTGGCGTCGCAGTACCTGGCGGCCTGGGTGATTGCGCGCCTCGAAGGCGTCGAGGCGGCGCGCAGCGCAATCCACTACGTCGCGCCGGTGGGCGAGAAAGAGGCGTACGTGCAGCGGGCGATGGCGCATGTGCTGCCCTTCGTCGAAGGCGTGGCCGCGCCGGGCTGATGCCGCATCATCGCGGCATGGAGTCGAATGCTGCCGATGACGACGCCGAGTGGCAGGCCTCGCTGGCCGAGGAAGAGGCCGACCGCCAGCGCAAGCTCGAACCGCCGCCGCCGCTGACGCCGCAGGACTTCGCTGCGTGGCGCTCGCCGCGCGTCGTGGTCGACAACCCGACGCGCCTGGACAACCCGCTGTGGCACTGGCTTGTGCGCACGCGCTGGTCCGCATACCAGGCCAACCAGCGGTTCCATGGCCCGTCTCCTTTCGGTGCCGGGCCGATGTGGTGCTTCGACCGCTTCGGCATGAGCGCAACCGCGCTGCCCGACGGTCGTGTCGTCCACATCGGCGGCGAGCACGCGGACTACTACGACCCGGATTTCTGCATCTACAACGACGTGACCGTGATCGGCGCAGACGGAGACATCGCGATCCACGCCTACCCGCGGGAGGACTTCCCGCCAACGGACTTCCACAGTGCAAGCCTGGTTGGCGGCGGCACGGTCATCGTGATCGGCTGCCTGGGCTACGCCGACCAGCGGACCGTCGGCGAGACGCCGGTCTACCGGCTCGCCCTCGACTCGATGCGCATGTCCCGCGTGGCCACGCACGGCGAGGCGCCGGGATGGATCCACGGCCACACCGCCGAACTCTCCGCGGCGGGCGGCGAGATCGTCGTCAAGGGCGGAGAGATCTGGCGCGGCGAGCGCCTGTCCATGGCCGAGAACATCGACGCCTGGTCGCTTCGCCTGGCCGACGGGCGCTGGACGCGCCTGTCCGCACTCGACTGGCAGACCTGGACGATGCTGCGCGTGGACCGCAAGCACAACCGTCTGTGGGATGTCCGGCAGGAGCAGTGGCGCCTCGAACACCTGTCGGCCGGCCTGGAGAGCCACTGGAAGCACGCGGACCAGCCGGACTTCGAGGCCCTGGCCGCGCTGTACACGCCGCAGGCTGGCGCGCCCGCCCCGGCGCGGGGGCGCGAGCACAACGAGTACGTCGTGCGGGTCGACGGTGTGGCCGTGCGTTTCCTGGAAGAGGGTTTCACCGTCCGTGCGGTGGTCGAGGGCCGCTTGGCGGACGAGCGCCTGGCGGCCCTGCAGCGCCGCACGCTGCAACTGCTGGAGCGGCTGGACGCCAGCCCGTGGGAGATCGAGGCATGACACCCCGGTCCAGTTGCCGGCCGGGGCCTTGAAGCCCCTGGCGTCAAGGTGAGACGGTGAACCGGTGCAGGCCGTACAGACCGGCCGAGAACACCCAGGACGTGTCACCGACACCGACCACGACGTCGCGCCCGAACTTGCTTCCGTACGCGGCGCTCTGAAAGTTCGTGCTGCCGTTGCTGAAGCGGCTCAGGCGTCCGCCGCTGCCGACCCACCACTCGGCGAACGGGCCGACGTTGATGCCGTCGAGCGCACCGACGGCCAGCGGCGTCGACCAGTAGTGGTACGAACCATCGCCCCCGTAGCTGACCATGTTGCCCCAGCCGTTGTCTTCACCGATCAGCAACTTCGGCCATGGACTTGCCGCCACCGTGCTCAGCGACGTCGAGTGGACCAACACCAGGTTGTCCAGGCCGTGTGCCGGCCCATTGAAGATGTAGACCGGCGCGTTGTGGACCGCGGCCGCGAAGTCGGGCGTTCCGTTGCCGTCGAAGTCGCCGACGGCCAGGCCGCGGATGGTGTCACCCAGGTTGATGGTGTGCCACTTCTCGGCGCCGGTCTGGACGTCGTACGCATACACGCGGTAGCCGTTGGAGTCGCTGTGGGCGTAGCCATTGCCCGCCAGCACCTCGGGCCGGCCATCGCCGTCGACGTCGGCCACCTCCACGGAATGGAAAGGTGAGCCGGAGGGCCGCGTGGCGTTGCTCCACACCAGGGTGAACTGGCTGCCCGGCGAGAAGCTGTAGGCCTCGATAAGGCCGGCGTAGGTCCAGTCCGTTGCCACCACGATCTCCGGTCGCCCGTCACCGTCGATGTCGCGCAGCTTGAGGTCGTTGATGCCGGCGGTGCTGCGCCAGACGCCGGCCACCGGCGGCGAGATCGCGCGCACCGCCAGCGTGCGGCTGTCGAAGACGATGATCCGGCCACCCTCTGCCGTGCCGTCCGAAGTCTTGGACGCGATGACGATCTCGGCAACGCCATCGCCGTCCAGGTCGGCAGCCAGGGGCCCGAAGAACGGGCCTTCGATGGCTTCGTTCTTCCACCGTATCTGCCTTGAAGGCCAGTCGGCAACCACCAGGTAGTCGGCAAAGGTCCCGCCGGCGCCGCCGCCCCACAGCACTTTGGCGCGACCGTCGCCGTCGAGGTCGGCCACGGCCAGATTCGTCACGCCGGAGTACGGGTTGTCGATGTCGCCCTTGGGCTGCAGCGTCAGCGCGTCGTAGGCGCTCACCTTGCCCCACTGGCCGTCTCCGACGAGCAGGTCCAGCACGCCGTCGTTGTCGATGTCGGCCATGTGGATCGTGTCGAGGTCGCCGCCCGTGTTCAGCGACCACTTCACCGCCTGCTGCTCGACGTCGAAGGCGCGCACCCAGAACCAGTCCTCGGAGGCGATCAACTCGGCACGCCCGTCGCCGTCGATGTCGGCAGCCTGGATGCGCTTTCCGAACGCCTGGCCCCGCGTCCACTGCACGCTGCGCGTGTCGACGTCGATCACGCGACCACTCGTCGTCGCGATCTCGAGACCACCGTCATCGTCCATCTGGCCGACGACGATCTCGGCGCCGCCAATGTTCGGCAGGCCCCACGTCGTGCTGCGCTCGTCCTGTACCACCAGCGCCTGGTTGCTGCACACGGAAATGATCTCGTCGCTGCCGTCGCCGTTGAGGTCGGCGGCCGTCATCGCGACCAGGCCGCCATAGATCATGCACGCCCCGGCGACGCTGCTCTGCAGGCTCTTGTCCTTCTGGCTGTAGATGCGCAGGCTGCCGTCGATCAGGCCGACCACGATGCGGGCGCGTTCGTCACGCGAGCGGACCGCGTTGGTCCGTGCCACCACGATCTGGCGGATGCCCGGCAGCATCCTGTCGGACACGTAGATCTGGTCGAAGCGCACCGCCTCGCGGTTCCAGCGCAGCGCATACCAGTAGGCATTGTCGGTCGTGAGTTGCGGCGTGCCGGCGGTGTAGACCTCGACCCCGCTGCCCACTCGCGCCGCGATGATGCCGCTGCGTCCGATGTCCTGTCCGTAGGCGGCCCAGCTCCACGACGCCAGCTGGCCCTCGGGTGCGGCCAGGGCCGGTGGGGGTGCTGCCGTGGACAGCGATGGCGTGACCGCGGGCATGGCGGCAGCCGCCGCGAGCCGCGCACCCGGCGGCGGCGTTTGGCCGGCCGCTGCGGCCGGTGCCGCGACGGCCGCCGTCGACAGCGGGGCGTGTGGTGGCGGTGATCCGTTGCCCGCAAACACCAGCAGCGCAAGCAGCACCAGCGCGCCGAGCCCGGCGCGCGCAACCCATCTCAGGCCTTGCATGGAACTCCTCCCTGGTCGTCGCCGGTGCTTCGCGAGTTCCGCGTCTGTTCCGGACTGGCTGCGGATCGTAGGGGAGCGCAGCCGGCGCGCGCAAGCTCGCGGACGTGACAGCCCGGCCCGCCCGGCCCTTGCCCGCCGCCGCCCTCGGCCTCAAGCCCCCGTCACCCCGGCCCCGCGCCGCATCCACACCGCCTCTTCCTGGTCCATCTCCTCCAGCCGCCCTTCGAAGTCGCGGATCGTGTGGTCCAGCTCGGGCAGCATCACGTCCTGCAGCGCGCGCGCGCGGCGCACGGCGCGGCGGTATTCAGTCGACAGGCGCTCCAGGTTGCCGGCCACGGCGGCCAGCGGCACGGCGGCGCTGATGAGCGCGGCATGGGCCTCGCGGCAGGACTCGAGTTCGGGCGATGGTTCCACCGCAGCGGGCGCGGCTGCGGCCTGGCCTTGCAGTGTGACGGCCTGCAGCTTCACGCCCATCAGCGCCGTGCTGGCCCGATGCAGCTGCCAGCCTGCGCCGCCCGCTGCCGGCGCCACCTGCAGCCCACGCAGGCCGTGGCGCGCCACGGCGGCCTGCAGCGCAGCGACGGCGCGCTCCTGCGCCGCAGCCAGCGCGCGCTGCAGCGTGGCGTGCTGCTGCAGCTGGCGCAGGATCTCGCCGGCCAGCAGCAGGCACTTCTCGTCCAGGAAGACGTAACCCTCGTGCATGGCACGGCGCTCGTCCTTCAGCTCGATGACGGCGCTGCGGGTGGGGCTGGCTTCGCTCATGCCGCGCTCGCGGCGGGCAGGTGCTCGGCAATCTGCCGATCCGACAGGCGCGTCAGCTCGGCCGCCGGCAGCCCGGCCAGCAGTTGCCACCCGATGGCCATGCTCTGCTCCAGCGTGCGCGCGCCGTCCTGGCTGGCCAGGGTCTGCTCGAAGGCCGCGCCGAAGCGCAGGTAGCGCCGGTCGGTCTCGGCCAGGCCGTCTTCGCCCACCACGCTGGCCAGCACACGCGCCTGCGCGGCGCGGGCGTAGGCGGCATAGAGCTGGCTGGCCAGGGCCGGGTGGTCGGGGTGGGTGTAGTGCTTGCCGGTGCCGTCCTTCATCAGCCGCGAAAGGCTCGGCAGCACGTTCACCGGCGGGTAGATGCCGCGCCGGTCGAGCTCGCGGCTGAGCACGATCTGGCCTTCGGTGATGTAGCCGGTGAGGTCGGGTATCGGGTGGCCGATGTCGTCGGCCGGCATGGTGAGGATGGGCAGCTGCGTCAGCGTGCCGGTCTTGCCGCGCAGGCAGCCGGCACGTTCGAAGAGCGTGGCCAGGTCGCTGTACATGGTGCCGGGAAAGCCCTTGCGGCTGGGGATCTCGCCCTTGCTCGACGCCACCTCGCGCAGCGCCTCGCAGTAGTTGGTCATGTCGGTGAGGATGGCCAGCACGTGCTTGCCGCATTCGAAGGCCAGGTACTCGGCGGCGCTGAGCGCGAAGCGCGGCGTCAGCAGGCGCTGCGTGCTGCTGTCGCTGGCCAGGTTCAGGAACAGCGCGGTGCGTTCCAGCGCGCCGGCCTGCTCCAGGCTGCGGCGGAAGTACTCGGCGCTGTCGTAGGGCACGCCGATGCCGGCGAAGACGATGACGAAGTCGCCGGCCTCGGTACTGCGCAGCCGCGCGTGGCTGGCGATCTGCACCGCCAGCCGGTCGTGCGGCAGGCCGCCGCCGCTGAACAGCGGCAGCTTCTGGCCGCGCACCAGGCTGTTCATCAGGTCCAGCGTGCTGATGCCGGTTTCGATGAAGTCGCGCGGCAGCGCGCGCGCCACTGGGTTCATCGGCAGGCCGTCGATGGCCACGCGCTGGTGCGCCGCCACCGGCGGGCCGCCGTCGATCACCTGGCCCACGCCGTTGAACACGCGCCCCAGGATGCCGGGGCCGATGTCGAAGCGCAGCGGCTCGCCCAGGAAGCGCACCACCGTGTCTTCCAGCGCCAGGCCGGCGGTGGATTCGAGCACCTCGATGGTCATCAGGGTCTCGTCCAGCGCCGCCACGCGGCCCAGGCGCACACGGCCGTCGCTGCCGCTCACTTCGACGGCGTCCCCTAAACCGACGTCGAGCGTGCGGTGCAGGAAGAGCAGCGGCCCGTCGAGCCGGGTGGCGGCGTGTTCAGCGCTCAGGCGCATCGAGGGCCTCCACGGTGGCAGCGGCCGGCAGCAGCGGCGCGAACTCGCGCTCCAGGCGCGCGGCCAGTTGGTCGAAGAGCGGCAGCTGCGTGTCGCCGATGTCCTCGCCCATGCGCTGCAACGGGCGCAGCACCGGCAGCGCGGCCAGGGTCTCGGGCGTGGCGCCGTGGGCCTGTGCCGCTTCGGCCAGGGTCATGAAACGGTCCAGCAGTTTCATCATCGCGGCCTGGCGCGCGGGGCTGCAGACACGGTCCACCTCGCTGAACGCGCTCTGGCGCAGGAAGGCTTCGCCCACCAGCTCGGCACACAGCAGCGTGAGCTGCTGGCGCGGCGGCAGCGCGTCCTTGCCGACGATGCGCGCCATGCGCTCCAGCCGCGCCTGTTCGTCCAGCAGCGTCAGGAAACGGCGGCGCAGCACCAGCCACTGGCCGTTGCCCTGCGTGGCCCACCACGGGCCGAAGGTGGCGGCGTCTTCGGCATAACTCTGCAGCGGGTGGATGGCGGGGTAGAAGCGGGCCTGCGCGCGCTGCGTGTCCAGGGCCCAGAAGGCCTTGACGTAGCGCTTGGTGTGGCTGGTGACGGGCTCGCTGAAGTCGCCCGAAGGCGGGCTGATGGCGCCCATCACCGAGACCGAACCTTGCGCGCCGGCCAGCGTGTCCACCACCGCCGCGCGTTCGTAGAAGTCGGCGATGCGGCTGGCCAGGTAGGCCGGGTAACCGCCTTCACCGGGCAGCTCGCCGAAGCGGCCGGACACTTCGCGCAGCGCCTCGGCCCAGCGGCTGGTGCTGTCGGCCATCAGCGCCACGTGCTGGCCCTGATCGCGGAAGTACTCGGCCACGGTCATCGCGCCGTAGATGCTGGCTTCGCGCGCGGCCACCGGCATGTTGCTGGTGTTGGCGATGATCACCGTGCGCTCCATCAGCGCGCGGCCGCTGCGCGGGTCTGTCAGCGTGGGGAACTCTTCCAGCACGCCGGCCATTTCGTTGCCGCGTTCGCCGCAGCCGAGGTAGACGATGACGTCGGCATCGCAGCCCTTGGCCAGCGCTTCCAGCAGCACCGTCTTGCCGGTGCCGAAGCCGCCGGGTATGGCCGCCTTGCCGCCGCGCGCCACCGGGAACAGGCTGTCCAGCACGCGCTGGCCGGTGACCAGCGGCGCGCCCATGGGCAGGCGGCGCGTCACCGGGCGTGGCTGGCGCACCGGCCAGGGGTGGCTGAGGCAGATCTCGCGGCGCACGCCGGCGGGCGTGCGGATCACGAGCACGGCCTCGTCGTCGCGGTAGGTGCCCGCGGGCGCGGCGCTCTCGATCACGCCGCCGGCATCCGGTGGTGCCAGGCAGCGCTGTTCGCGGCCTTCACCTTCAGCCGGCCGCACGGTGCCGATCACGGCGCCCGGTGCCAGCACGGCACCAGCGGCCAGGGCGGGCTCGTAGCGCCAGAGCCCGCTGGCCGCGCGCCGCAAGCCAGCCTGCAGGAAAGCCGGGCCATCACCCGACAGCGGCCGCAGCAGCCCGTCGAAGATGTGCCCCAGCAGGACCGGACCCAGCTGCACCGCCAGCGGCTGCCCGCTGCCCTGCACCTGCGTGCCGGGGCGCAGGCCGGTGGTGTCTTCGTAGACCTGCACCACGATCACGTCGCCCTGGATGCGCACCACCTCGCCCAGCAGCGCCTGCGGGCCCACGCTGACGGCTTCGCGCATCGCGAAGGTGCCCTGCTTGACGGCGTGCAGCACCGGGCCGCTGATCCAGCGCACGCTGGCGGTGGCGTTCATGTCGGGGTCTCCAGCGCGCGCAGCAGCCGCGCTTCGAATTCGGCGCGGCCGGCCATCAGGCCGGCCAGGCTGCCGTCGATCACGTTGCCGCCGGCGTGCACCTTCAGGCCGGCGCCGAGCGTGGCGTCTTCGGTGCAGGCGATGTCGGGCGCGAGCAGGGCCGCGCGTTCGTCGGCGGGCCAGCCCGCGGCATGGCTCACGCGCCAGCCGCCCGCCGGCAGCTGCCGGCGCGCGGCGGCCAGCGTGCCCAGCGCCCAGGCGCGGCGCGTGGCGGCGTCGTGCCACAGCGCCTGCAGTTCGTGCGGCAGCTGCTCGCGCGCCAGTGCCAGCAAGGCCGCGGTGTGCTGCTGCGCGTGCAGCCGGCGCTGCGTGGCCAGGCGCGCCTGGGCGGCGGCCAGGCGCTCGTCGTGCTGCCGGCGTTGTTCGGCAAAGGCCTCGCGCACACGGGCATGGGCCTCGGCGACGGACTGCGCGCGCAAGGCCGCGGCCTGCGCCTGCGCCGCGCCCAGGATCTGCGCGCACTGCTGCGCGCGGCCGGCTTCCACCAGGGCCAGCAGCGCCTGCATGGGCCGTTCGACGTCGAGGCCGGGTGCGTTCATGCGGACAGGCCCAGTTGCGTGCGCAGGCGCAGCGCGATGTCGGGTACCGGCGCGGCGCCGTCGACATCGGCGATCACCAGCACCAGCGGGCGCAGGGTGGCGCAGGCTTCGCGCAGCAGCGCCGCGGGCAGGGCGGCGGCGATGGTGGAATCCAGCAGCACCAGTTCACCTTCGGCGCAGGCCGCTTGCAACGCCGCGGCTTCGGCGCCGCGTGCCGGCGTCAGCACGCGCGCGCCGGCCAGGCGGAAGCCGGCCGCGCTGCGTTCATCACCGACGTGCACCACACGCAGGTTCATTCAGGCCACGCGGTTGAGCATCAGGATGGCCACGATCAGGCCGTAGATCGCGATGCCTTCGGCCAGGCCGATGAAGATGAGCAGGCGGCCGAACAGCTCGGGCTTCTCGGCCAGGGCACCGACGGCGGCCACGCCCACGCGCGCCACCGCGAAGCCGGCGCCCAGCGTGCCCAGGCCGGTGGCGGCGGCTGCGGCGATGAAAACCCATTCGCTCATGTCATGTCTCCGATCGATGTCTGCGGGAAAGGCGGTGCAGGCAGCGGCCGGAAAGCCCGGCCCTGGCCCTGCATGAAGCGGGTGAAGAACTCGAACAGCACCAGGCGCGTGGTCTGGATCGAGACCACCATGGCCTCCAGCACGATGACCAGCGCGTTGCCCAGCACAAACACCAGCACCTTGGCGGGCAGGCTCTGCGCCGCGTCCATCAGCGCCACCAGCGCCGAACTGAGCCCGGCATGCGCCAGCGCGAAGGCGCCCACGCGCGCGAAGGACAGGGTGTTGATGCCGATCTGCAGCGTCTTCTCCACCGCTTCGCCGATGGCGCCGAAGGCCGCGCCCACGCGTCGCTGCACCAGGCCGTGGCCGATGCAGAACCACAGCGCCGCCAGGCCCGCCAGCGGCAGCGCCGCGGGTTGCCGCAGCGCGGCCAGCAGGCACAGGTAGACGGCGATGAGCGCGGCGTCGGTGAGGCACCAGCGCAGGAACTCGCCGCGCCAGTGCGCGGCCAGCGCGTCGAGCAGCAGGCCCAGCGTCAGCAGCAGGGCGCCGCCGACGAGGGGCGCCAGCAGCACCGACAGCGGCGCGTCCAGCGGGTGCAGCCACAGCGCCGGGATCAGGCCGTGCAGGCTGAACACGCTGCCGAACAGCAGGCCGAAGAGTGCGGCCGAAAGACCGCCCACCATCAGCAGCCGCGCGATGGGTGAGCGTTTGCGCAGGGCCGCGCCCACGGTGGCGATCACCAGGCCCTGGCCGACATCACCGAACATGTAGCCGAACATGAGGGGCACGGCGACGGCCAGCACCGGGCTGGGGTCGGCCTCGGTGGCGGCGGGCATGCCCAGGGCGCGGCTGAACAGCTCGAAGGGCCGCGCCCAGGCCGGGTTGTCCAGCAGCAGCGGCGGCTGCAGGCCGGGTGGTGGTGGCGCGAAGTGCAGCAGCGCACGCGCGCCGCTTTGATGCAGCGCCGGCGCCAGCAGCGCGCCGCTGGCGTCGCTGGACCAGCCGGTGATCCAGCACAACCACTCGCCCGCCTCCAGCGCCTGCACGTTCTGCAGCAGCCACTGCAGGCGGTGCACGTCGCCCAAAGCACGCGGCAGCTCGTGTCGCCGGTTGAGCGCGGCCAGCGTGCCGCGGTGGGTGGTGATGGCGGCGGCCAGGTCGGCCAGCCGCGCCGCCAGCATCGATGTGTTGGCACCCAGGTCGGCCAGCAGACCCTGGGGCACGGTGTGCACCGTGGCCTTCATCGCGGTGGCGGCCTGCGCCAGCGCCTGCAGCGCCGCGGGCGTGGCGGCCACCAGCAACATCGGGTGGCCTTCCAGCTGCGGCACGGCGGCCACACCTTCGCCGGGCGGCGGCAGCAGCGCCAGCGCATCGCTGCCCGGCGGCAGCACGAAGAGGCGCACGCCGAACCAGGGGCCGGCCTGGGCCAGCAGCGCCGGGTCCACCGGCTGCGGCAGTGCCGGCAGCACCTGCTGCCACAGCTGCAGCTCTTGCTGTTCCTGCAGCGCGGCCTGCAGCGCCAGGATGCCGGGCTCGGCCTCGGCGTGCCAGGCACGCAGCGCGGCCAGGCAGCGCTGCAGGGTGTGCACCGGGGCTTCGGGGAAGGGCGAGGGCCGGCATTCCGCGGGCGCTGGCCAGTAGGCCTGGCAACGCGCAGCCAGGGCGTCGGCATCGGCCAGCAGGGGCGCGATGGCGCTCCACGATTCGGGCAGCGTCGCGCTGGCACGCGCCTGCAGCTCCACCGCGCCGGTGCGGGCCAGGGCTTCGAGCACCAGCGTCGCGTCGTCGCGCGCGGCGAGGATCTCGAACCAGCGGGCGGCGCGCGGGCGCAGCATCAGGCCACCTTCCAGTTCGGGAACCAGGCGCGGCGCAGCAGTTCGGCGCGCAGGCGTTCCCAGTCGAGGGCGCCGAGGGCGAGGTGGATGAAGACGGCAGCCGGCTGCAGCGTGGCCCTGCGCAACAAGAGCGTCAGGTGCGCCCGTAGCGCCGCGCGCTGCCCCAGGCCCGTGGACAGCTGCTGGCGCAGCAGCGCGGCGAAGGCGGGCAGGGCGTTGTCTTCACCTTCGACGTCCAACTGCCGTGGCAGGCGCTGCTGCCATTGCGCGAACCAGGCCTCGCCCAGCGTGTCGGGTTGATCCAGGGCGCGCCATTCGGACATCTCGGCCAGCCAGTCCGGCGCCGCTCCGCCGCGTGCCACATGCTGCAGCGCCGCCAGGTCGGGCAGCAGCGCGCACCAGGTGACGGCTTCGCGCCAGGCCGGGTCCATCCAGTCGGCCACTTCATGCACCCAGGCTTGCGCGTGCTGGCGCAGCGTGGCTTCCACCTGCGTGGCGCTGCTGTCAGCGGTGATGCCCACGAGCCAGCCGCGCAGCGCGGTGCGGCGAGCCTCTTCGAGCGCGGGCGCAAAGCCGCGCAGGCCTTCGATGCGCCGCCACGCCGCTTCATCCGGCCGCTGGCCGTGCCGCGCGGCCAGGCGCGCCAGGGCGTAGGGCAGGCTGCCGACACGGCGGGCTGTCATGGCGCCCCGCTGACCATCTCCCGCGCCAGGGCCGCCACCGCGGCCATCACGGCGGCGCGGGCCTGTGCATCGGGCGGATCGGGTTGTTGCAGCTGCGCCGCCTCTGCTTCGATGGCGGCGAGCCTCCGTGCGGTGCGGCTTTCAAAAGCGGCGGCGATGGCGCGGATGCGGGCTTCGGTGCGTTCGCTGCGTGCCCGTGCCTCGCCGCGTGCGGCTTCGGCCATCTGGTTCACCTGCGCGCGCGCCGCGGCCACGCTGGCGCGCGCCTCGGCTTCGGCCCGCAGCACACGGGTGATGGCGCTGTCGGCGGGGCTGGCCATCACAAGGCCTCGGCCACCAGTTCGGCGATGTCGCGCGCCGGCAGCGGGGTGCCGGCCTGCGCCGCCGCCAGGCCGTCGGCCATCATCACCGCGCAGTAGGGGCAGGCGGTGGCCACCACCTGCGGCTGCAGCGCCAGCGCCTGTTCGGCGCGCAGCACGTTGATGCGCGTGCCGATGGTCTCTTCCAGCCACATGCGCCCGCCGCCGGCGCCGCAGCACATGGCCTTCTCGCGCGCCAGCGCGAACTCCAGCGGCGGCTCGGTGCCCAGCGCCGCCAGCACCGCGCGCGGCGCGTCGAACTCGCCGTTGTGCCGGCCCAGGTAACAGGGGTCGTGGAAGATCACGCGCTGCAGGTTGCGGCGCGGCTTCAGCCGGCCCTGCTGCAGCAGCTGTGCGATGAGCGTGCTGTGGTGCAGCACCTCGTACATGCCGCCGAAGGCCGGGTACTCGTTGCGCAGCGTGTTCAGCGCATGCGGGTCGCAGGTGACGATGCGTGTGGCGCCGACTTCCTTGAGGGTCTCAATCAGCTGCGCGCTGAGCTGCTGGAACAGCATCTCGTTGCCCAGGCGGCGCGCACATTCGCCGGTGCTGCCTTCGCGCGCGCCCAGGATGCCGAAGCGCACACCCGCCGCCTGCATCACCTGCACGAAAGCGCGCGCGATCTTCTGGCCGCGCGGGTCGTAGGACAGGGCCGAACCGACGTAGAACAAGTACTCCAGGCCTTCCATGTCGGCGGCGTTGTTCACCACCGGCACGTTGAGGCCTTGGGCCCAGTCGCCGCGCTGCTGCGAGGGCAGGCCCCAGGCATTGCCCTGCGATTCCCAGGCCTCGAACACGCGCTTGAGCTCGTGCGGAAACTCGCCGTCGATCATCACGCGGCGCTGGCGCAGGCGGAAGAAGCGCGGCAGGTGCTCCAGCTCGATGGGGCAGGCCGCTTCGCAGTAGCCGCAGCTGGTGCAGGCCCAGAGCGTGTCTTCGCCGATGACCTCGGGCACCAGCGCCGGCAGCTCGGCCTTGGGGTCGAGCAGTGCCTCGCGCTGCGTCTCCAGGTGCCCGCGCAGTGCGTGGTTCACCAAGGTCATCGACAGCGGCTTGCCCGTCAGGTGCGTGGGGCAGGCGTCCTTGCAGCGGCCGCACTGGGTGCAGGTGTAGGTGTCGAAGCCTTCCTTCCAGGTGAGCTCGCGCGCGTCCCGCACACCGGCCTTCATGTCGGCTTCGTCGGTGGCCTCCATCAGCTTGTCCATGTCCACCGCCGGCACCTGGTTGGCGGGGCCGCCGCGGCGGAAGTAGAGCGCGGGCAGGGCGGTGACGATGTGGAAGTGTTCGCCCGTGGGCAGCAGCACCAGGAAGCTGAACACCGTGGCCATCTGCACCCAGTAGCTCAGCGTGTAGCCCACGGCCTGCACACCCGGGCTCAGGCCCGCTGCCATGTGGCCCAGCGGCCCGCCGATGAAGGCGTAGGCCTGCTCGTGCGCGATGTCCGGGTTGCCGGCAGCCAGGCGCGCGAAACGGAAGGCGTCGAAGGCGAAGTCGGTCAGCATGATGGCCGCGATCAGCGACAGCACCAGCACCGCCTCGCCACGTGCCACCAGGCGCGGTGGCTTCAGCACGAAGCGGCGCCAGAAGGCGTAGGCCACCGCCACCAGCACGGCCAGTTCGATGAAGTCCTTGAAGGCGGCGAAGGGCCCGCCGAACCCGGCCGGGAAGGCCGCGGTCTCGACATAACCCACCGCGATCAGCTGCAGCTTGCGCAGCAGCAGCGACAGGAAGCCGAGGAAGATCACCGTGTGCATCAGCCCCGGCCGCCACTCGCGCGCCAGCATGCGCCGCTGCAGCAGGCCGTTGCCCAACACGCTCTTCAGGCGCTCGGCCGGGTGGTCGAAACGTGCGTCCGGTGCCAGCGCCTGCAGCACCTGCCACTTGCGCCACACGAGCCAGAAGAAGCCGGCGAAGCCGGCCAGCATCAGCAGGCTGATCGCGGCGGGGCCCATGGCCGGCGCTTAGTAGCGCCCGTGCTGCTTGACGATGTAGTTCGTCAGCTCCGAAGCCTGCACCGCCATCCCCTTCTGCACGCGGTGCACGGTGCGCACGATGGCGCGCAGTACGCCGTAGACCACACGCGGCTGGCTGTCGATCAGGCTCTCGAGCGCGGTGCGTTCGAGCACCAGCACGCGCAACTCGCTGCGTGCCACCAGCGAGGCGTAGCGTTCGGCGCCGTCCATGAAGCCGAGCTCGTGCGCCAGGTCGCCGGGGTTCAGCGTCAGCAGCAACTGCTCGTCGGGCGTGCCGTGGGCCTTGATGATGCCCAGCGTGCCGCTGACGATGGCGTAGAGCTTGGGGTCGGCCGTGCCTTCGCGGGCCAGCACCTCTCCGGCAGCATGCTGCTCCTCACGCATCACGCCGGCCAGCACGGCGGCTTGCTCCGGCGACAGATCCTGGGCCAGCGGCGATGCGCTGACGGCTTGCAGCAGAGTGCTAGTCATGGTTTCACGCCCTCGTGCGGACGGCTGCCCGAGCCCGCCGCTAGTGATGAGCGCAGTGTGCGCAGCCCGCGCGAACACGGTTTGATCTGAATCACCTTTTGCAAACGCTGGACGCGCAGACTCCAGCGCCACAGTGGCCGGAGGGACCGCGCCACCACGCGACGTGCAAAGCACGAGGAGGCAATTCCGTGACCGAGACCTTCTATCAAGTGATGCGCCGCCAGGGCATCACCCGGCGCAGCTATCTCAAGTTCTGCAGCCTCACCGCCGCGTCGCTGGGCCTGGCCCCGGCCTTCGCACCGCGCATCGCGCACGCCCTCGAAACCAAGCCGCGCACGCCGGTGCTGTGGCTGCACGGCCTGGAGTGCACCTGCTGCACCGAGAGCTTCATCCGCAGCGCGCATCCACTCGCCAAGGACGTGATCCTGTCGATGATCTCGCTCGACTACGACGACACCATCATGGCAGCCGCCGGGCACCAGGCCGAGGCCGCGCTCGAGCAGGTGATGAAGGACTACAAGGGCAACTACATCCTGGCCGTGGAAGGCAATCCGCCGCTCGGCGAAGACGGCATGTACTGCATGCCGGGCGGCAAGCCCTTTGCCGACAAGCTCAAGCACGTGGCCAAGGACGCCAAGGCCATCATCGCCTGGGGCTCCTGCGCATCGTGGGGTTGCGTGCAGGCCGCCAAGCCCAACCCGACGACCGCGGTGCCGATCAACAAGGTCATCACCGACAAGCCCATCGTCAAGGTGCCGGGCTGCCCGCCCATCCCCGAGGTGATGACGGCCGTGGTGACCTACATCGCCACCTTCGACAAGATCCCCGAGCTCGACCGCCAGGGCCGGCCGAAGATGTTCTACAGCCAGCGCATCCACGACAAGTGCTACCGCCGGCCGCACTTCGACGCCGGCCAGTTCGTCGAGAAGTGGGACGACGAAGGTGCCAAGGCGGGCTACTGCCTCTACAAGATGGGCTGCAAGGGCCCCACCACCTACAACGCCTGCAGCACCACGCGCTGGAACGAAGGTGTGTCCTTCCCCATCGCCTCGGGCCACGGCTGCATCGGTTGCAGTGAAGACGGCTTCTGGGACAAGGGTTCGTTCTACGACCGCCTGTCCAACATCACGCAGTTCGGCGTGGAGGCCAACGCCGACAAGATCGGCCTGGTGGCCGCCGGTGTGGCCGGCGCCGCGGTGGTGGCCCATGCCGCCGCCACGGCCCTGCAGCGTGCCGCCAGCCGCGGCAAGACGCAGAACAACGAAGAGAAGGTGGGAGGCTGATCATGACCGTCCTCGAAACCCAAGGCTTCAAGCTCGACAACTCCGGCAAGCGTGTCGTCGTCGACCCGGTCACCCGCATCGAAGGGCACCTGCGCGTCGAGGTGAACCTCGACGACAAGAACGTCATCCGCAACGCCGTCAGCACCGGCACCATGTGGCGCGGCCTCGAAGTGATCCTCAAGGGCCGCGACCCGCGCGACGCGTGGGCCTTCGTCGAACGCATCTGCGGCGTCTGCACCGGCACGCACGCGCTGGTGTCGGTGCGCGCGGTGGAAGACGCGCTGAAGATCCAGATCCCGGACAACGCGAACATCATCAGGAACCTGATGCACGCGACGCTGTATGCGCACGACCACCTGGTGCACTTCTACCACCTGCACGCGCTCGACTGGGTGGACGTGGTCAGCGCGCTGAAGGCCGACCCGAAGAAGACCAGCGAACTGGCGCAGAGCATCAGCAGCTGGCCCAACTCGTCGCCGGGTTACTACCGCGACCTGCAGTCCAAGCTGAAGAAGTTCGTCGAGAGCGGCCAGCTGGGCCCGTTCCGCAACGGCTACTGGGGCCACCCGGCCTACAAGCTGCCGCCCGAAGCCAACCTGATGGCGGTGGCGCACTACCTCGAAGCGCTCGATTTCCAGAAGGAGATCGTCAAGATCCAGACCATCTTCGGCGGCAAGAACCCGCACCCGAACTGGCTGGTGGGCGGCGTGCCCTGCTCCATCAACCTGGAAGCCACCGGGGCCGTGGGCGCCATCAACATGGAACGCCTGAACATGGTGTCGAAGATCATCGACGACACCATCGCCTTCATCGACAAGGTCTACGTGCCCGACCTGCTGGCCATCGCGGGCTTCTACAAGGATTGGGGCGCGATCGGCGGCGGCATCTCGGGCATGAACCTCATGTCCTACGGCGAGTTCCCCGACATCGCCAACGACGACAGCAACAAGAGCCTGCTGATGCCGCGCGGCGCCATCATCGGCGGCAACCTGAAGGACATCCAGCCGGTGGACCTGAAGGACCCGGCGCAGGTGCAGGAGTTCGTGAGCCACAGCTGGTACAAGTACGCCGACGAGACCAAGGGGCTGCACCCCTTCGACGGTGTCACCGAACCCAGCTTCGTGCTCGGCGCCGGCACCAAGGGCAAGAAGACCGACATCCAGAACATCGACGAGAGCGCCAAGTACTCGTGGATCAAGTCGCCGCGCTGGCGCGGCCACGCGATGGAAGTGGGGCCGCTGGCGCGCTACGTCATCGGCTACGCGATGGGCCGGCCCGAGTTCAAGGAGCCGGTGGACATGGTGCTGAAGACGCTGGACGTGCCCATCACCGCGCTCTTCAGCACGCTGGGCCGCACCGCGGCGCGCGGCCTGGAAGCTTCGTGGGCGGCGCACAAGATGCGCCACTTCTTCGACAAGCTGATGACGAACCTGAAGGCCGGCAACTTCGCCACTGCCAACGTCGACAGCTGGGAGCCGCGCACCTGGCCGGCCACGGCGCAGGGCGCGGGTTACTGCGAGGCGCCGCGGGGTGCCCTCGGCCACTGGATCAAGATCAAGGACACCAAGATCGACAACTACCAGTGCGTGGTGCCCACGACCTGGAACGCCGGGCCGCGTGACGCCAAGGGCCAGATCGGCGCCTACGAGGCCGCGCTGATGAACACCACCATGGCCAAGCCCGACGAGCCGCTGGAGATCCTGCGCACCATCCACAGCTTCGACCCCTGCCTGGCCTGCTCGACGCACGTGATCTCGCCCGCGGGCGAGGAAGTCACCCGCGTCACCGTGCGCTGAAGTCCACCGGAGTCAGCCATGAGCAACATCCATACGGGCGAACGCGTCGCGGTCTATGTCTGGGAACTGCCGGTGCGCATCTGGCACTGGGTGATGGCGCTGTGCATGGTGGTGCTGGGCGTCACCGGCTACCTCATCGGCAGCCCGCTGCCGTCGACGGGCGGCGAGGCCAGCGAGCACTTCCAGTTCGGCTACATCCGCTTCGCGCACTTCGCGGCCGGCTACGTGTTCGGCATCTTCTTCGTCTGGCGCATCATCTGGGCCTTCTTCGGCAACCGCTACTCGCGCGAGATCTTCCTGGTGCCACTGAAGATGCTCACCGCGGTGTGGTGGAAGGGTTTCTTCGACCAGGTGCTGCACTACATGTTCATCAAGAAGGACGTGCAGCCGTGGATGGGCCACAACCCGCTGGCGATGAGCGCGATGGGCTTCATGTACACGCTGGGCACGATCTTCATGATCGTCACCGGCTTTGCGCTCTACGGCGAAGGCCTGGGCATGAACAGCTGGGCCTTCACGATGTTCACCTCGTGGGTGATGCCGCTCATGGGCTACAGCCAGAACGTGCACACGCTGCACCACCTGTGCATGTGGTACCTGGTGTTCTTCACCATCTTCCACCTCTACATGGTGGTGCGCGAAGACATCTGCAGCGGCGAGACCGTGATCAGCACCATGATCAACGGCTGGCGGATTTCGAAGCCGTGAAGTCCGCGCCTTCGTCCGTGCTGGTGCTGGGCATCGGCAACCTGCTGTGGGCCGACGAAGGTTTCGGCGTGCGCGCGGTGGAGCTTCTGCACCAGCGCTACGCACTGCCCGAGACGGTGACGTTGATGGACGGCGGCACGCAGGGCCTGCTGTTGCTGGAACCTGTGTGCGCCGCCAGCCACGTGATCGTGTTCGACGCCATCGACTACCAGCTGCCGCCCGCCACGCTGCAGGTGCTGCGCGACGCCCAGGTGCCGATGTGGAGCGACACCGTGATGAGCCTGCACCAGGCCTCGTTCATGGAACTGCTCTCGCTGGCACAGCTGAAGGGCCGCTTCCCGCAGCGCATCACCGTCATCGGCGTGCAGCCCGAGGTGCTGGACGATCTGGGCGGCAGCCTGAGCAACAGTGTCAAGGCGCGCCTGGACGAAGCGGTGGCCATCGCCGTGGCCGAGCTGACGCAGTGGGGCATCACCGCCACGCCGCGCGGGCACGCCCCGGCCGAAGGGCTGAACGCCGGGCCGCTGGCCCTGGCGGCGTATGAAGACCAGCGCCCGTCGGCCGCGGCGGCCTGCCGCATCGGCGACGCGCGCTTCATGAACACGCGCGGCGTGCCGGAGGCCGCCTGATGTGCATCGGCGTGCCGCTGCAGGTGCTGGTGGCCGAAGCCACCCAGGCCTGGTGTGAAGCCGAAGGCCAGGGCGAGTGGCTGGACATGGCGCTGATCGGCCCGCAGCCCCCCGGCACCTGGGTGCTGGCCTTCCAGGGCGCGGCGCGCCAGGTGATGAGTGAAACCGAAGCCCGGCAGGCGCAGGCCGGTCGCCAGGCCCTGATGGCGGTGCTGCGCGGCGAAGCCGACGTCGACGCCTACTTCGCCGACCTGGTGGGCCGCCAGCCCGAACTGCCGCCCCACCGGCGCAAGAGCACGGAGGCTCCCTGATGAACGACCCCGATCCCCTGCACCCCCTGCTGCAACGCCTGCTGCAGCAGACCGGCGCAGCCTTGCTGGACGCCGATGCCGTCGACGCCTGGCTGGCCCTGCCCGGCACCGCGATGCTGGTGTTCTGCGACGAGCCCGAGCGCCAGAAGGAAACGCTGGACATGGCCGTCATCGTGCCCGAGCTCTACGCCGCCCGGCCGCGCGCCTTCCGCGTCGGCCTGCTGCCGGCGGCGCTGGCACGCAGCATCGCGCCGCGTTTCGGCTTCAACCGCTGGCCCGCCTTCGTGATGTTCCGCGACGGCCTGTGGCTGGGCGCGGTGGAAGGCATCCGCGACTGGGACGACTACGTCGCCGAACTCGACCGGCTGCTGGCCGCGCAGCCCTCGCGCCCACCCGGTGTGGGCATCCCCGTGCGCGCAGAGAACCAGGGCGAGCCATGCACCCCGTGACCATTCCGATCCGCGCCCTGCCCATAGAGCCCGAAGAGGGCGTCGAGTTCATGGCCATGCCGCGCGAGATGAGCACCTTCGAGATGCCGCGTGTGCCCGAACCCGGCCTGGAGCGCGACGTGGCCGCGGCGCGCGACGTGCTGCTGGCCTTCCTGGCTTCGTGCGACCGCTGGCTGGCCAAGGGCTGCCCGGCCGACGAACCGCCGGCGCTCGACCTGGCCGGCCTGCCCGCCGCCACGCTGCAGGTGCTCAACGAGACGCTGGGCGAAGGCGAGGTCTCGGCCTTGTCGGGCGACGGCCATGTGCTGCGCATCCAGGAGACCGTGTTCTCGGGCCTGTGGCGCGAGCAGCACTTTGCGCACGGTGGCGTGCTGCGGCACGACTTCCTGATCGCCGCGCCCGTGCCGCCCGTGCTGCGCCAGCTGGCTCTGGTAAGCGCGTCGCCGCGGCTGCGCGAGCTGCCGCTGCCGCGCGGTGCGATGAACGTGCCGGCACTCGTGAACGAGCTGCAGGAAGCGGTGCAGCGCTGCGAGCCCGGCACGCCCTCGCACGTGATCAACCTGACGCTGCTGCCGCTGTCGGCCGAAGACGCCGCGCACCTGGACGCGCTGCTCGAAGGCGGCGGCGTGGTGCTGCTGTCGCGCGGCTTCGGCAACTGCCGCATCAGCAGCACGGCCCTCAGCCACACCTGGCGCGTGCAGTACTTCAACAACATGCAGACGCTGATCCTCAACACCATCGAGGTGGTGGACTTCCCCGAGGTGGCGCTGGCGGCGGACGAAGACCTGCGCGAAAGCCGCGACCGCCTGGCCGAACTCGTCCAGTGGATGGGCGACTCGCTGGCCGAGGCCTGAACATGGACGCCGAGCCCGACCTGGGCCCGCGCCTGGAGTGCAAGATCTGCTGGACGGTCTACGACCCCGCCCTGGGCGACGAGGTCTGGCAGATCCCGCCCGGCACGCCTTTCGCCGCCTTGCCGCCGCACTGGACCTGCCCCACCTGCTCGGCGGAACAGCATGCCTTCCTGCGCCTCAACGACGACTGAAGCAGCGGCGGCCGCGTTGCCGTCACCGGCGGTGGCGCTGCAGCGCCGTTTCGAGGCCATCCTGCTCGGGCCCATGGCCGGCCTGCCCATGCTCAACCCGGTGCTGCAGGTGCGCGCCCTGGGCTTCCGGCCCTGGAACGAACATTGGCTGGGTGTGCTGGTGACGCCCTGGTTCATGAACCTGGTGCTGATGCCGCGCCTGGCAGAACACTTCCCGCCCTGCGCCGAACGCGAGTCGCGCCACCTGGTGTTCCCGGCCGGTGTGTTCGAGTTCATCGGCGCGCACGATGCCGAGCTGGGCACCTGGCTGGCCTGTTCGCTGTTCTCGCCGATGTTCGAGTTCAGCGACCAGGCCGCGGCCGAAGCCACCGCGCTGGCCGTGCTGGAGGGCCTGCTCGAAGTGAAGCAGCCCGCAGCGCCCGTCGCGGTCAGCAAGCGCAGCTTCCTCTTCGGCCGCTGAATGCGCCCCGAAGGCGAACTGCAGGTCACGCTGGCCCTGCATGAAGGGCGGGTGGCCGGCTGCGACATCGTCTCCACGCGCCCCGACGTGGCGCGGCTGCTGCTGCAGGGCCGCCGCTGTGCCGAGGTGCTGGCGGCGCTGCCGCGGCTGTTTGCCATCTGCGGGGCCTCGCAGGCCGCAGCCGGTGCGCTGGCGCTGGCCGCTGCGCAGGGGCGCAGCGTTGACGCCACCGCGCTGGCCGCCGCGGTGGCCGATGAAACCCTGCGCGAGACGGCCCACCGCGTGCTGCTGGACTGGCCGCGTGTGCACGCCGAAGCACCATCGGCCGAGGCCGTCGACGCCGTGCGCGCCGCACGCCTGCCGCGGCCCGGCGCGTCCACCCGCCAGCGCATCGGCATGGCCGTGTTCGGCATGCCGGCCGCGGCCTGGCTGGCGCTGGACAGCGCCGACACCTTCGCGCAGTGGCTCGCCGATGCGCCCACCGCGGCGGCGCGCTTCGTTGAATCCGCGACACGGGCCGCCAGCCCGGTGGCTCTCGAAGTGCCCTTGTTGTGCGGCCCCATGCTGGCCAGTGGCGTCGAGGCCCTGGCCCACGCGGCCGAACACGACGCCGCCTTCATCCATGCGCCCTTGTGGCAAGGCCAGCCGGCCGAGACCGGCCCGCTGGCGCGGCTGCCGCAAGACCCGCTGCTGCGTGCCCTGGCCGAAGCGGGCACACCGCGCCTGGTTCTGCGCCTCGCAGCGCGACTTCGCGAGCTCGCCTTGCACCTTGGCGACCGCGCTGGCAACACCCTTGCCAGCGGGGCCTTGCGCCTAGGGGAAGACACGGGCCTGGCCTGGGTGGAAAACGCGCGCGGGCTGCTCGTGCACATGGCCCGCGTGCGCGATGATCGAACCATGCTCTACCGCATCGTCGCGCCCACCGACTGGAACTTCCACCCGCAAGGGGCGCTGGCGCGCGGCCTGCTCGGCGCCGCGGCCGCGGGTGCGGCACCGCTCGCGGCCCAGGCGCGGCTGATGGTGGACGCGCTCGACCCCTGCGTGGCCTGCAGCGTGGAGACCCACGGTGCATGAGATGGCCCTGGCCGAGAGCGTGCGCGAGATCGTGCTCGACACCGCGCGCGCCAACCACGCGGTTCGCGTGCGCACGGTGCGGCTGGAGGTCGGCGCGCTGTCGCAGGTGGAGCCCGAGGCCCTGCGCTTCGCCTGGGACGTGGTGATGCAGGACGGCGCCGCACAAGGTGCACAGCTCTTGATCATCGTCACGCCCGGCCAGGCCTGGTGCATGCAATGTTCGGCATCGGTGCCCGTGGCCCAGCGCGGTGATGGCTGCCCGCAGTGCGGCAGCTACCAGCTGCAGGTGACCGGCGGTGACCGCATGCGCGTGATGGACATCGAAATCGACTGAAGAGGAAGAAGGAACCGACCATGTGCACCACCTGCGGCTGCGGCGCCGGCGAAGTCCGCATCGAAGACGGCGAGCACGGCCATGTGCACACCCATGCGGACGGCACGACGCACAGCCACGGTGACCACCACCATCACCATCATCACGACCACGACCACGGCGCCTTGCACTTCGGCAGCGGCGCCGCGGGGGTCTCGGCGCCCGGCATGTCGCAGGCGCGGCTGGTGCAGGTGGAGCGCGACATCCTGTCCAAGAACGACGGCCTGGCGCAGCGCAACCGCCACTGGCTGGCCGAGCGCGGCATCTTCGCGCTGAACCTGGTGTCCAGCCCCGGCTCGGGCAAGACCACGCTGCTGGTGCGCACCATCGAGATGCTGCACGGCCGCCTGCCCATCACCGTGGTGGAAGGTGACCAGCAGACCAGCGTGGATGCCGACCGCATCCGCGCCACCGGCGCCCCGGCCATCCAGATCAACACCGGCAAGGGTTGCCACCTCGACGCCGAGATGATCGGCACCGCGCTGCAGCGCGTGGCGCCCGAGCCCGACTCGGTGCTGATGATCGAGAACGTCGGCAACCTGGTCTGCCCCGCGGGTTTCGACCTGGGCGAGGCGCACAAGGTGGTGGTGCTCTCGGTCACCGAAGGCGAGGACAAGCCGCTGAAGTACCCCGACATGTTCGCCGCGTCTACGCTGATGCTGCTGAACAAGGCCGACCTGCTGCCCTACCTGCAGTTCGACGTGGCGCTGTGCCTGGCCAACGCGCGCAAGGTCAACCCGCACATCCGCATCATCGAGGTCTCGGCCACCACGGGCCTGGGCATGGACGAGTGGCTGGCCTGGATCGAACGTGGCAGCGCCGAGGCCGCCGAGCGGCGCGAAGCGCGTGCCGCGCGCCTGCAGTCCACCGCCTGAAAACACCATGCACGCCGTGGCCGAACGCACCCTGCAGCGCTGCACCATCCGCGTGCGCGGTGCGGTGCAGGGCGTCGGCTTCCGGCCTTTCGTCTACCGCATCGCGCGCGAGCTGGGCCTGCACGGCCATGTCTACAACGACGCCGAGGGTGTGCTGATCGAAGCGCAGGGCGAGCCCGCCGCGCTGGCCGCGTTGCGGCGCCGGCTGAAGGACGAAGCGCCGCCGCTGTCGCGGGTGGAAGCGGTGGAGTCGCGCGTGCTGCCGCTGCGCGACGCGGGCGAGGCCTTCACCATCCTTGAAAGCCGCGGCGGCGCGGTGAAGACCGGCATTCCGCCCGACGTCGCCACCTGCGATGACTGCCTGGCGGAACTGTTCGCGCCCGGCAACCGCCGCCACCGCCACGCCTTCATCAACTGCACCCAATGCGGCCCGCGCTACACGCTGACGCGCGCGCTGCCCTACGACCGGCCGATGACCAGCATGGCCGGCTTCGTGATGTGCCCGGCCTGCCGCGCGGAGTACGAAGACCCCACGAACCGCCGCTTCCACGCCGAGCCCAACGCCTGCCCGGTGTGCGGGCCGCAGCTGGCGCTGCTGGACATGCAGGGCCGCGCCGTCGAAGGTGATCCGATCACGCAGACGCTGGCTTTGCTGGACGCCGGCCGCATCGTCGCCATCAAGGGCCTGGGCGGCTTCCACCTGGCCTGCGATGCGCGCAACCCCGCCGCCGTGGCCCTGCTGCGCGAGCGCAAGCAGCGCGAAGAGAAGCCGTTCGCGGTGATGGCGGCCGATCTGAATGCGGCGCGGCGTTGGGTGCAGGTCGGCGCGGCCGAGGCCGCGCTGCTCACGTCACCCGAACGCCCCGTGGTGCTGCTGCCGCTGCGCGATGGCGCGGCGGCGCAGACCGTCGGCATCGCGCCGGGCCTGAACGTGCTGGGCCTGATGCTGCCGTGCACGCCCATCCAGCACCTGCTGCTGCACGGCGCGCCCGAGCGGCTGCTGGTGATGACGAGCGCCAACCCTGGCGGCGAGCCCATCGTCACCTCGAACGCCGCCTCGCTGGCGCGCCTGCAGGGCATTGCCGACGCCGTGCTGCAGCACGACCGCGACATCGTCGCGCGCTGCGACGACAGCGTGCTGAAGCTGGGCAGCACCGGCGCGCCGCAGTTCATCCGCCGCGCGCGCGGCTGGACGCCGCGGCCCATCAAGCTTCCTCGCAGCGGGCCACCAGTGCTGGCCACCGGCGCCTGGCTCAAGAACACCGTGTGCCTGACCCGCGGTGACGAAGCCTTCCTCTCGCCGCACATCGGCGACCTGGACAACGCGGCCACCTGCGAGGCGCTGGAAGAAGCGGTGGCGCACCTGGGCCGCATCCTTGACGTGCGGCCCGCGGCCGTCGCGCACGACCTGCACCCGGACTTCTTCAGCACACGGTTCGCCGCGGCCTTTGCGGCGCAGCGCGGCCTGCCAGTCTTCGCCGTGCAGCACCACCACGCACACATCGCCGCCGTAGCCGCCGAACACGGGCACACCGGCCCGCTGCTGGGCCTGGCGCTGGACGGCGTGGGCCTGGGCGATGACGGCGCCGCCTGGGGCGGTGAACTGCTGCGTGTCGACGGCGCCACCTTCGAACGCCTGGCCCACCTGCGCCCCATCGCCATGCCCGGCGGTGACACCGCGGCGCGTGAACCCTGGCGCACGGCCGCCGCGGCCTTGCACGCCCTGGGCCGCGGCAGCGACATCCCGCACCGCTACGCCCACCACGCCGCCGCGCCTGCCGTGGCCGGCATGCTGGCGCGCAACCTGCGCTGCCCGCCCACCACCAGCATGGGCCGCTGGTTCGACGCCGCCGCCGCGCTGCTGCGTGTGCGCGAGACCAGCGCCTTCGAAGGCCAGGCGCCGATGCTGCTGGAAGCGCTGGCCGCTGCCGTGCCCGGCCCGTCGAACCTCGAAGGCCTGGTGCCCTTCGACGCGGCCGGCGGGCTCGACCTGCTGCCGCTGCTGGCCCACATCGCCGAGATGGACGCGCCCGCCGGCGCCGCGCTGTTCCACCACGCGCTGGCCGAAGGCCTGTCGCGCTGGGTGCAGCACGCGGCCAGGGCGCAGCAAATCGACACCGTCGCCCTGGGCGGCGGCTGTTTCCTCAACGCGCTGCTGTCGTCGCTGCTGGTGGCGCGCCTGCAGCAGGCCGGCCTGCGCGTGCTGCAAGCGCAGGAGGCGCCGCCCAACGACGGCGGCATCTCACTCGGCCAGGCCTGGGTGGCCTTGCAAACACTCGGAGACTGAAACCATGTGCCTGGCCATACCCGTTCGCGTGGTGGAACTCACTGCCGGCGACAACGCCATCGTCGACCTCGACGGCGTGCGCAAGGAGATCTCGCTGGCCCTGGTGGACGGTGTGGCCGTGGGCGACTACGTCATCCTGCACGTCGGCTACGCGCTCACGCGCCTGGACCCTGAGGAAGCCCAGCGCACGCTGGAACTTTTCGCGGCGGTTGCGGAAAGCCCCGCCGCATGAAGTACATCGACGAATTCCGCGACGGCGAGCTGGCGCAGCGCATCGGCGCCACCATCCGCGCCGAGGTGCAAGCCAACAAGCGCTACAGCCTGATGGAGTTCTGCGGCGGCCACACCCACGCCATCAGCCGCTACGGCGTGGGCGACCTGCTGCCGCCTGCCGTGCGCATGATCCACGGCCCCGGTTGCCCGGTGTGCGTGCTGCCCATCGGTCGCGTCGATCTCGCCATCGAACTGGCCCTGCAGCGCCAGGCCATCGTCTGCACCTATGGCGACTGCCTGCGCGTGCCGGCCTCGAACAACCTGTCGCTGCTGAAAGCCAAAGCACGCGGTGGCGACGTGCGCATGGTCTACACACCCGCCGACGCACTGAAGGCCGCGCAGGACAACCCGGGCCGCGAGGTCGTGTTCTTCGCCATCGGCTTCGAGACCACCACACCGCCCACAGCCCTGGTGATCAAACAGGCAGCGGCAACGGGCCTGAAGAACTTCAGCGTCATCTGCAACCACGTGCTGACGCCGGCGGCCATCACGCACATCCTGGAATCGCCCGAGGTGCGCGAGCTGGGCACCTTGTCGCTGGACGGCTTCATCGGCCCGGCGCACGTGTCCACCATCATCGGCAGCCAGCCCTACGAGTTCTTCGCCGAGGAATACAGGAAGCCCGTGGTCATCGCCGGCTTCGAACCACTCGACGTGATGCAGGCCATCCTGATGCTGGTGCGCCAGATCAATGAAGGCCGCGCCGAGGTGGAGAACGAGTTCACCCGCGCCGTCACGCGCGACGGCAACCTGAAGGCGCAGGCGCTGGTGTCCGAGGTCTTCGAGCTGCGCCGCAGCTTCGAATGGCGCGGGCTGGGCGAGGTGCCCTACAGCGCCCTGCGCATCCGCGACGAGTTCGCCGCCTTCGACGCCGAGAAGCGCTTCGCGCTCGATACGCGCCAGGTGGCCGACAACAAGGCCTGCGAATGCGGCGCCATCCTGCGCGGCGTGAAGCACCCGCGCGACTGCAAGGTGTTCGGCACCGTCTGCACGCCCGAGAACCCCATCGGTTCCTGCATGGTGTCCAGCGAAGGGGCCTGCGCGGCCTACTACAGCTACGGGCGCTTCCGCGAGATCCCGATCCAGGTGGTGGCCGCATGAGCGAGGTCAAACGCGACTACGTCCGTCCGCTGGACATCAAACACGGCCATGTCGACATGTCGCACGGCTCGGGCGGCCGCGCCATGGCGCAGCTGGTCGAGCAGCTGTTCGCCGCTGCCTTCAGCAATGAATGGCTGAACCAGCGCAACGACCAGGCCCTGCTGCCGCGCCCCGCCGGCCGCATCGTGATGAGCACCGACTGCCATGTCGTGAGCCCGCTCTTCTTTCCGGGCGGCGACATCGGCTGCCTGTCGGTGCACGGCACGGTGAACGACGTGGCGATGAGCGGCGCGGTGCCGCTGTACCTGTCGGCCGGTTTCATCCTCGAAGAAGGTTTCCCGCTGGCCGACCTGAAGCGCATCGTCGATTCGATGGCCGCCGCGGCGCGCGAGGCCGGTGTGCCCATCGTCACCGGCGACACCAAGGTGGTGGAAGCGGGCAAGGGTGACGGTGTCTTCATCACCACCACCGGCGTGGGCGTGGTGCCCGAAGGGCTCTGCATCAGTGGCGACCAGGCGCGGCCGGGTGACCGCATCCTCGTCAGCGGCACCATGGGCGACCACGGCATGGCCATCATGTCGCAGCGCGAGTCGCTCGCCTTCGGCAGCGACCTGCGCTCCGACACCGCGGCGCTGCACCGCCTGGTGGCGGCGATGGTGGCGGCGGTGCCGCAGGTGCGTGTGCTGCGCGACCCCACGCGCGGCGGCCTGGCCACCACGCTGAACGAGATCGCGGCGCAATCGGGCGCCGGCATGGTGATCGAGGAAGCCGCCATCCCCGTGCTGCGCCAGGTGCAGGCGGCCTGCGAGTTCCTGGGGCTGGATCCCCTCTACGTGGCCAACGAAGGCAAGCTGGTGGCCATCGCGCCGGCCGAGCATGCAGAAACCTTGCTGGCCGTGATGCGTGCGCACCCGCAGGGGCAGCAGGCCGCGATCATCGGCGAGGTGGTGGCCGACCCGCACCACTTCGTGCAGATGAAAACACGCTTCGGCGGCCGACGCATCGTCGACTGGCTGGCGGGGGATCAGCTGCCGCGGATATGTTGACCCCCCCCGAAGCGCCTGCGGCGCTCCCCCCCAGGGGGGCGCCGCTGGCGGACCGGCAAAGCCGGATCCGCGGCGGCCGCTTGGAGGAGGGCGGCACGGCGGACCCGGCTCGCTGACGGATGCGCATCCTCTTCCTCACCCGCAGCTTCAACGGCCTGGCGCAGCGCCTCTACATCGAGCTGACGGGCTGCGGCCACGAGGTGTCGGTCGAACTCGACATCAGCGACGCGGTGACCCGCGAAGCCGTCGACCTGTGGCAGCCCGCGCTGGTGGTGGCGCCCTTCCTGCAGCGCGCCATTCCGGCCGACGTGTGGCGGCGCGTGCCCTGCTTCATCGTGCACCCGGGCGTGCCGGGCGACCGCGGGCCTTCGTCGCTGGACTGGGCCATCCACGACGGCGAGGCGGCCTGGGGCGTGACCGTGCTGCAGGCCGTGGCCGAGATGGACGCTGGGCCGGTGTGGGCGCACGAGAGTTTTCCCATGCGCGCGGCCAGCAAGTCCAGCCTCTACCGCCGCGAGGTGACGGCGGCCGCGGCGCGCGCCGTGCTGGCGGCCGTGGCGCGCTTCGAGGCCGACCCGAACCCGCCCGTGCAGCCCGAGCCCGACGCACGCGGCCGCTGGCGCCCGCTGATGACACAGGCCGAGCGCGCCATTGACTGGCAGCACCACGGCATGGCCGAGGTGCTGCGCCGCATCCACGCCGGCGACGGTGCGCCCGGCGTGCTGGATGCGCTGTTCGGCACACCCTGCCGCCTCTTCGACGCCCAGGCCCAGCCGCTGCGCGATGCGTACGAACCCGGCCGGCTTCTCGCGCGCCACGAAGGTGCGCTGCTGCGCGCCACGCACGACGGCGCGGTGTGGGTGGGCCATGTGCGCCGCGCCGAACCGGCCGGCGCCCTCAAGCTGCCGGCGACCCTGGCCTTCGCCGCCGAAGCCGCGTCGCTGCCCGCATGGCCGCTGCCGGGTGAAACGGGCCCGCCCAGCTGCGCCGACATCCGGCAAGAAGCCGTGGACGGCGTGCGTGTGCTGCACTTCCCCTTCCACAACGGCGCCATGAGCACGGTGCAGTGCCAGCGCCTGAACGCCGCGCTGCAGGAAGCGCTGGCCCAGCCCGAACGGGTGCTGCTGCTGATGGGCGGCCCCGAGTTCTGGAGCAACGGCATCCACCTGCACGCCATCGAAGCGGCGGCCAGCCCGGCCGACGAGTCGTGGTGCAACATCAACGCCATCGACGACGTGACGCTCACGCTCATCGAAGCCACCGGCCACCTCGTCATCGCCGCCATGCAGGGCAATGCCGGCGCCGGCGGCGTGTTCATGGCGCTGGCGGCCGACCGGGTGTGGGCGCGCGACGGGGTGCTGCTGAACCCGCACTACAAGAACATGGGTAACCTCTACGGCAGCGAATACTGGACCTACCTGCTGCCGCGGCGCCTGAAGGCCGCCACGGTGGACGACGTGATGGGCCGCCGCCTGCCCATGAGCGCCGCGCAGGCGCAGGCGACGGGCCTGGTGGACGAGGTGATCGGCGGCGAAGCCGGGGCCTTCGCCAGCGCGGCCCTGGCGCGAGCCGTGGCCCTGGCACGGAATCCCGACTTGGCGGCCCTGCTCAGGGCCAAGCAGTCCCAAAGAAAACAAGACGAACTGCAGCGGCCGCTGGCCGCCTACCGCGCCGACGAACTGGCCCGCATGCGGCGCAACTTCTACGGGTTCGACCCCAGTTATCACATCGCGCGCTCGAATTTCGTGCAGCGCGTGCCGCATTCGTGGACACCCCGGCACCTGGCCCTTCATCGCGCCAGCCCATCGGCCCGCGGCTGATACAAGTCAATGCCGGTCGGTCTTGGGCTGACCAGAATCCGCACCACGGTTCACCGCCATCGAACGGAGTTGCCCCTCATGAAACTGACCATCGCCCTGTCCGCCGCCGCCCTGATGCTGGCCGGCACCGCCTTCGCCGGCCCGGCTGAAGACATCATCGCCAAGGAAAAGTGCAGCAAGTGCCACACGGCGACGACGACCAAGAAGGGCCCGTCCTGGGCCTCGCTGGCCGAGAAGCACAAGGGCAAGGCCGACATGCCCGACAAGCTGTTCATCTACCTGAAGACCGGCGGCAAGATGAGCGACGGCGACGATCACAAGAAGGTCGAAGCCAGCGATGCCGACCTGAAGGCCATCGTGCAGCTCGTGCTCACGGCCAAGTAGCCGCAGCCTCCTGCACCACGACAACAACCGGAGCACGCGCATGCTGGGCCGTTTCTTCCGCTGGCTGTTCACGCCCTCGGCCCGCTGGTCGCTGTTCACGCTGCTGCTGGTGGGCTTCGTGGTCGGCGCCGTCGGTGTCATCGGCACCCAGGCGGCCGTGTACGTCACGGGCACCGACGAGTTCTGCGGCAACGCCTGCCACTCGCACGCGGTGTCGGTGTTCCCCGAGCACAAGCTCTCGGTGCACTACAACAACCGCACCGGCGTGCGCGCCGCCTGCGTCGACTGCCACCTGCCGCACAGCTACCCCGACAAGCTGTGGGCCAAGACCAAGGCCGGCATCAAGGACGGCCTGGCCGAGATGCGCGGCACCATCAGCACGCAGGAGAAGTTCGAGCGCGAACGCTGGCGCATGGCCAATATCGTCTGGGACGACATGAAGGCCGACAACTCCGCCAACTGCCGCCACTGCCACGACCCCGCCGCCTGGGACAACAAGAAGCAGAGCGAAGACGCGGTGAAGCAGCACAAGAAGTTCACCGCCGGCAAGGCCACCTGCATCGAGTGCCACACCGGGGTGGCGCACAAGGAACCGGAAGAGCCCAAGGCGCCAGCCGCTGCGGCCTCGGCACCGGGCTGAAGCCACCGGCCCCAAGGGCCACGAACCCCGCACGCCGCCCGCTCAGGGCCTCGTGCGGGGTTTGCCTTTCTGGTGCGCCGTTGCTTGTTTCCCGCAAGGCCGGCGAAGCTGATGTGCATCAATTTTTTCCGGCAGCTCGAACGTAGATTGGCGGGCAATGACGGGGCATCCCGTGAAGACGCGCAATCCGCGCGCCCAGGCTGCAGAGCAGATGCCCCGTTGCGTCGTTCAATCGAGGAGAGGCTTCATGAAGCACGGGCGTACATGGCTCAGCTGGGCGGCAGCGGCATTGCTGACCGTCACGCTGGCCGGCTGCGGTGGCAGCGGGGATACGGGCGCTGAGGGGCCGGCTGGCCCAACGGGCCCGGCGGGGCCCACGGGCCCGACCGGACCGACAGGGCCTACCGGCCCCGGCGGCACCTCGGGTGGTGCGGTCACCAACGTCGGCAGCAACACGCTGACCAACGCCAGCGCCATCGCGGCCAACGCCGCAGCCTGGGCCGCGCTGGAGCCCACCGTCACGGTGAGCAGCGTCACCATCGCCAGCCCACCCGTCGTGAACTTCTCGGTCAAGGACGGCTTCGGCAAGCCCGTGGTCGGCCTGGGCAACACCAGCAAGAGCGCCACAGCCACCGTGGCCAGCCTGCCCAACCTGGCGTTCAGCATCGCCAAGCTGGTGCCGGGCAGCAACGGCAGCCCGAGCAAGTGGGTGAGCTACATCGTCACCACGGTGCCCAGCACCACCACGGCCGCCGCGCCCACGCGCCCCAGCACCGACAACACCGGCACGCTGGTGGACAACGGCGACGGCAGCTACCGCTACACCTTCTACCGCGACATCACCGCCATCAAGGCGCAGGTCGACGCGATGACGGTCACCGGCGTCAACAACAAGGCCGACCTGGGTGACCTCACCTACAACGCCGCGCTGACGCACCGCCTGACCATCCAGCTCTCGGGCAACGCGCCGGGCACCAGCACCAACACGCCCAATGCCATGTCGCTGGGCATCGCCGCGGTGCCGATGAAGAAGCCCGTGGACGTGATCTACGACTTCATCCCCGCCACCGGCGCGGCCGTCACGCCCACCGATACGCAGCGCGACATCGTGGCCAACGCCAAGTGCGAGGAATGCCACCGCAAGTTGGGCGGCATCCCGGGCGCCAGCGCGGAAGCGGCAGCAGCCGGCTTCCACGGCGGCAGCCGCAACAACGTGCAGTACTGCGTGGTGTGCCACACCGAGCAGCGCAAGTACGGCCGCACCGAGGCCACGGCCACCACCAACGGCGCGATCAAGACCTTCACCGGCAGCGCCTACGTGCTGGACGGTCGCACCATGGGCGACCTGCCGAACTTCATCCACAAGATCCACGCCGGCCCGCTGCTGTCACACCAGAACTACGACTACGGCGGCGTCACGATGAACCATGTGACCTACCCGCAGGATCTGCGCAACTGCACCAAGTGCCACGACGGCTCGGCCACCTCCACGGCCAAGACGCTGCAGGGTGACAACTGGAAGAGCGTGCCCAGCGCCAAGGCCTGCGGCTCGTGCCACGACGGCATCAACTTCGCCACCGGCGTTGGCGTGACGATGGCCGACAAGGCCGCCGGCCTGACGCAGACCAACATCAACGGCACCGGCATCGCCCACCCGTCCGGCCCGCTGCCCGACGATTCGCTGTGCAGCACCTGCCACAAGAACAACGGCACCTTCCCGGCCGCCGACATCGACCTGGCCCACCTGCCCGTGACGCCGCCGAACCTGGCCAGCGCCCTGCACGTGACCGGTGGCAACGCCAACAGCAACGCCGCCTGGATCGCGTCCAACACCGCGCGCCTGCCGCCCGGTGCGATCAAGGTCAGCTACGACATCAAGAGCGTGACGCGCAACGCCAGCAAGCAGCCGGTGATGGTGTTCCGCATGCTGGCCGACGGTGTGCGCAAGGACCTCAACGCCAACACCGCCGCCGAGCTGTGGGACGGTTTTGTCGGTGCGCCCAGCGTCTACTACGTGTTCGCCGTGCCGCAGGACGGCATCGCCGCGCCCACCGACTTCAACGCCAGCGCCAGCGTCTATCTGAAGACGCTGTGGAAGGGCACCGGCACCGGCACCGCCGCCGGCACGCTGACCGGCCCCGACGCCGACGGCTACTACACCGCCACGCTCACCGGCGTGACCGTGCCCGACAGCGCCAAGATGCTGACGGGCGGCCTGGGCTATTCGTACAACGTGACGAGCGCGCTGCCGCTGACGCAGAGCAACCTGGCCGACTACCCGATCAGCGCGGCCACGGCCACCGGCCAGACCAACCCGATCGGCGGCCTGATCGTGGTGGCGCCCAACGTGCAGAAGGTGGCCGCGGGCTACACCGGCCGGCGCGCCATCGTCACCGACGCGAAGTGCAATGCCTGCCACCAGGAACTGGGCGCCTTCACCGAAGAAGCCTTCCACGGCGGACAGCGCAACGACGGCACGACCTGCTCGTGGTGCCACACGCCCAACCGGGCCAGCAGCGGCTGGTCGGCGGACTCGGCGGCCTTCGTGCACGCCATCCACGCCTCGGCCAAGCGCACCGTGCCCTACAACTGGCACGCGGTGTCGGCGGACGAGGGCTTCTGGAAGGTCGGCTACCCCGGCATCCTGAACCAGTGCGAGACCTGTCACCTGCCCGGCACCTACGACTTCTCGGCCACGGCCTCTGCCGCGGCGATGGACAGCCGCCAGTACCGCACGGTGATCAGCGGCACGCCGGCGGCGTCGATCTCGAACTCGCCCTACATCACGGTGGGCACGGCCTACGGCAGCGGCTACAGTTTCAACGCCGGCACCGGCGTCACCACCGAAGCGGCGGCCACCACGCTGGTGACCTCGCCCACGGCCACGGCCTGCTTCGCCTGCCATGACAGCAACGACGCGGTGGCGCACTTCAGGATCAACGGCGGCTCGATCTACGCCCCGCGCGCCAGCGCGATGGTGACGACCGAGACCTGCATGGTCTGCCACGGCCCCGGCCGCGTGGCAGCCATCAAGGAGTCGCACGCCAAGTAAAGGGCAGCCCTGCTGCCACACGGACAACCCGGCGGCCCCGTGCCACCGGGTTGTTTGCTTGTCCAACCCCGAACATCCAGCCCCATGAACCGACTCTCAGGCGCACTGCTGGCCTTGCTGTTGACCGCACCGGTGTGGGCTGGAGAACCCGGCGCGTCACCTGCCGCATCCGCCCCCGATGCGCACGGCGCCCTGGCGATGCCGCACAAGAAGAAGCTGCCGCCGCCGCCACCCGCCAAGCTGGTGGACCTCAACGCCGCCAGCCGCAAGGAACTGATGACGCTGCCTGGCGTGAGCGCGGCCGATGCCGACCGCATCATCGCCGGCCGGCCCTATCTCACGAAGACCGACCTGGTGAACAAGAAGGTGCTGCCCACCGGGCCGTACCTGGCGCTGCGCAGGTACGTCGTGGCCATGCGCCACGGCCCTCTGCCCAAGCCCCCCAAGCCCGCAGCGTCCGCACCCCCTGCGGCCAAGACCAAGGCCTGACCCGATGAACATCCACTCAAGACTGCTGGCCCCGCTGCTGTTGCTGGTGGGCCTGGCCTGGCTGGCACCGGCCCACGCGCAGACCGCCGCACCCGCACTGCCGCCCGAAGGCGCCTACACCGAGAAGGGTGCCGACACCTGCCTGGAATGCCACGACGACGAGACGGCGGCCTATTCGGCGTCGGCCCTGTTCAAGGGCAAACACGCCCACCGCCGCGACGTGCATGCGCCCTTCGGCCCCGGCGGCCTGCAGTGCGAGGCCTGCCATGGCCCCGGCGCCCGCCACGCGGCCAAGGGCAGCAAGAAGACGCTCACCATCAACAGCCTCAAGCGCGACTCCTTCCAGACCGTGGAGCAGCGCAACCAGACCTGCCTGTCGTGCCACGAGAACCGCAGCCGCAACGCCTGGCACGTGGGGGCCCATGAAGGCGGTGGCCTAGCCTGCACCGACTGCCACACCATGCACGCCGCCCGCGGCGACACCGTGCTCACCAAGGCGGGCGAGGCCGAGGTCTGCTACAGCTGCCACAAGCAGCAGCGCGCCGACTTCCAGAAGGCCTCGGCCCACCCGGTGCGCCAGGGCAAGATGGCCTGCAGCGACTGCCACAACGCCCACGGCAACGCCAACATCGCCGGCCTGCTCAAGCCCACGCTGAACCAGACCTGCTTCAGCTGCCACGCCGACAAGCGCGGCCCGGTGCTGTTCGAGCACGCACCGGTGGCCGAAGACTGCGGCCTGTGCCACACCAGCCACGGCTCGGTGCGCCAGGCCCTGCTGACCAAGCCCACGCCCATGTTGTGCCAGCAGTGCCACTCGGCCGCCGGCCACCCCAGCGTGGCCCGCAACGGCAGCGCGCTGCCATCGGCCGGTGGGGCCGGCGCGGCCTTCGTCGTGGCCGGCAGCTGCACCAACTGCCACTCGCAGGTGCACGGGTCCAACCACCCGGCCGGCGCCAAGCTGATGCGTTGAGCGGCGATGGAAACCACCATGAAGATCACCAACTCCCTCAAGCTGCTGGCCGCGTTCGGCGTGCTGTCGGCTGCCGCCACCCAAGCCGTGGCGCAGGTGGACACCTCGAAGTGGACCTGCGAAGCCTGCCCCTACCCCAAGGCCGGCCTCAGCGGCGAAGTGGAAGTGGGCGCCGGCGGCGTCAAGGGCGACCGCGCGGCCTATGGCGACTGGAACGGCCTCAACGGCAAGCGCACGTTTGTCGTGGCGGGCGGCAAGCTGCGCGCGCGCAGCGACAGCGGCTACGGCGCCGAAGTGGACGCGGCCGACCTCGGCCTCGACTCGCGCAGCCTGTCGGCCCGTGTCGGCCAGCAGGGCCTGTGGGGCCTGAGCCTGGGCTACAGCGAAATCCCGCACCAGCTGGAAGGTGCGGGTGTTTCGCCCTTCATCGGCGTGGGCGGTGACCGCCTGACGCTGCCCGCCGGCTACCCGGCGGCGTCCACCGCGAGCATGCCGCTGGCCAGCACGTTGCGGCCGGTGGACCTGGGCAGCCAGCGCAAGCGCCTGGACCTGGGCGCCGGCTGGGACATCTCGCGCGCCTTCAGCACCAGCGTCAAGCTGCGCCATGACGTGCGCGACGGCACGCAGCGCCTGGGCGCTTCGTTCTTCAACACCGCCTCGCAGCTTGCTGCGCCGGTGGACCAGGTGACCGACCAGCTCGAAGCCTCGGTGTCCTACACCGCGCCGCAGCTGCACGCCACGCTGGCCTACCAGGCCTCGGCCTTCCGCAACGGGCCTGAAGGCGTGACCTGGGACAACCCGTACTTCCCGGTGCTGGCCGGCAGCACGCGCGGCCAGATGGCCGCAGCGCCCGACAACCAGTTCCACCAGGTGATGGCCAGCGGCGGCTACGAGCTGACGCCCAAGATGCGCGTCAGCGGTGACATCGCCGTCGGCCGCATGACGCAGGACGCCGCCTTCGTGGCCGCCACGCTCAACGGCAGCCTCGCGGCCAGCGTGCCGGCGGGTTCGCTGCAGGGCAAGGTGGACACCTTCAGCGCGCACCTGAACCTGAGCGCGGCACCCGCCGAAGGCCTGCGCCTGAAGGCCAGCGCCTGGCGCGACGAGCGCGACAACCGCACGCCGGTATACAGCATGCCGGCGCTGGCCACCGACCTCTTTCTCTACCCCGGCACGCGCCGCAACGCGCCCTACAGCGTCAAGCAGTCGCACTTCAAGGCCAGCGCCGACTGGCGCGCCAGCAAGACCCTGAAGCTTGGCGCCGGCTACGACTGGGACGAGCGCGTGCGCAGCTACCAGGCCGCCGTGCGCACCACCGAAGACAGCGTGTGGGGCCGTGCCAGCCTGCAGGCGCTGGACAACTGGGGGCTCTCGCTGCGTGTGGCGCATGCCGATCGCAAACACTCGCCCTATGGCTCCGTGACCTACGGCATCGCACCGCAGAACAGCCTGCTGCGCCTGCCCAACCTGGCCGAACGGCAGCGCAACACCGCCGGCCTGCGCACCGACATCGGCGTCACCGAGAAGATCAGCCTGGCCCTGTTCGTCGACTTCTCGGATGACCGCTACCCCGACGCCACCATCGGCCTGCAGCGCGCACGCAGTGCCACCGGCGGCGCCGAGCTGGCCATTGCGGTGGCCGAACAGTCGCAGCTCTACCTGTTCATCCAGGACGACAAGGGCCGCAGCCGCCAGGCCGGCAGCGAAGCCTTCGGCGCGGCCGACTGGAGCGGGCGCCTGCTCGACTCGACCCAGGTGATCGGCTTCGGCGCCAAGCATGTGATGCTGGGTGGCAAGCTCGAACTGGGCGGCGACGCCGTGTTCACGCGCTCGCGCAGCCGCAGCAGCGTGGAGACCGTGGCCGGCGGCCCGGCCTACCCGGTGGCGCGCGACGCGCGCGACAGCACCAAGCTCTACGCCACTTATCAGCTGAGCGAAAAGATGTCGCTCAACGCGCGCTGGTGGTACGAAGAACAGCACATGGCTGACTGGCACCTCGACGGCATCGCCCCGGGCACCGTGGGCAGCCTGCTGGCCCTGGGTGAACTGGCGCCCAGCTACCGCGTGCACGTGCTGAGCCTGGCGCTGCGCTACCGTTACTGAACCCGGGTCGTGCCCGCGTGCAGCTTTGCACGCGGGCGCGACGATGGCTTGGCTCGCGCGTACGCCGTTGCGCTAGATTGCAGGGTTTACCCACCCCGCATCCACGCACCGATGGCCGCGCCCTCCCCAAAACCTGCCGCGCGCCCGGCCCGCACGGGATCCGACGGCGTGATGCAGATGGTGATCTTCGCCGCCGTGCTGCTGTTGATCGGCCTGCCCGCCGCCCTGGCCACCGGCGCGTCCTGGGTGGACTGGTCGGAGCCGACTCCAGCCGAAAAGAACGCGCCGAACTTCCTGCCGGCCGAGACCGTGCGTGCCACCTCCGGCGAAGGCGAGGCCATCAAGGCCAAGGTGGCGCTGGACGCGCCCAACCCCGACACCCGTTCCTGGATCAAGAGCCGCCCCCAGCAGGTGGCGCTGGTGATGCAGATCAGCGTGGCCGAGCATGACCGTGGCGACGCCGAAGGTGCCGAACGTGTGCAGCGCCTGTCGGCCGACATCGAAGAGCGGCTGAACGACTACCTGGTGGCGCACAAGGTGCCGCCGGTGCGCGAGGTGGTGATCCAGGACCTGGTGATCACCAAGCCCTGAGCGGGCCGGGCCGCGCCGGGGCCATGGTCACGACATGGTGGGGATGGGCCGTTCGCTGTTGCTGATCGGCCGGCTGCTCGCGGCCATCCAAGGCGCGCCGCTCAGTTCCGGAACGACGGCCTGACCATCTCGCGGTGCAAGCCCCAATGCTCGACCGCTGCGACCAGCACGGCCGTCTCGCCGTCGTCGACACGGGCGTCGACTTCTGCCAGTTCGACGCACACGCGCAACAGGGTCAGCCGCAGCGCGGGGTCCTGGATTTCGGCCATCAGCTCCGCCAGAGTGCGCTCGTCCACCGGGCAGGCGTCGGCCCACGCCAACTGGTCGCTCGACAGCAGGTCTTCGCAGAACGTGTCCAGCAGCGCGTGCATTTCATGCCGCGCCAGGCCCAACTGCTCGTGCACGGCCAGGCGGTCGAGCCACTCGATCTCGGCGGCGCCGATGTCGCCGTCGGCGACCACGGTCAACGCCACGATGCGGGCGGCTGCTTGCGGGCTGTTGACGGGATAGCTGCGCATGATGGGCGCTCCTTCGGTGGTGTCGAGGTCAGGGGGCGTTCGAGTTCAGCGTTCGTGGCTGATCAAGCGTTGGCGCATGCGGCGTGAGTCACTGCCGCGGCGCCACAGGCGCATGAGGAAGCGCGCAGCGCGCGCCAGCGCGTTGTCCAGCGCCGTGCGCCAGTCGCTCGCCACGGAAGCCACGACCACCGACCCTGCGCCATCGGTCCGCAGTTCCACCTGGCAGCGCTTGTCGATGCCGCCACGGGGGCCGTTCACGTCTGACATCTGCACCTCGGCGCGCGGCACCAGCCAGCCCAGGCGTCGCAGCACGAAGCGCACGCGGCGTTCGGTCAGGTCGCGCAAGTCGGTGGCCTGCGGATGGCGGGACTTGAAGAGCACTTGCATCGCGGATCTCCATCGGTTGAGTGGATGGCGGAATGTGGGATGCCCGGTGCTTCTGGGAAAGCAGCATTTCGAGAACGCAAACATCGGATAAACCTGAACACAGGACGGAGCTTCGGCGGCAGACTTCGCGGGTAGCCGGCGCCGGGCGGTACGCGTTTCTGCACGCGGGCCCTCTCGCTCGGCACCCTTTGGAGAAGCACCCGATGCCCAACGCGCGAGCCGCCAATGCCGTCCGTCTGGAGTTCGCTCCTGACTCCCTGGTTCACGCCAACCTGTCCGGGGCGGCCTTCTTCGGCGACTGGCTCTGGGTGGCGGGCGACGAAGCCTGTGGCCTGGACCGCCTACGCCTGCTTGACCCCGTGGGGCGCGAGGCCTTGCGTTTCGGTGCCGTGCGCGACTTCCCGCTCGCCGATCTGCTGGACCTGCCCGGAGCGCCCGGGGAAGAGGCCGATCTGGAAGGCATGGCCGTGGCCGACGGCTTCCTCTGGGTGGTGGGCTCGCATGGCCTGAAGCGCAAGAACGCCAAGCCGGAGCGAGACCACGCCGACAACGCCAGGCGGCTGGCGAAGGTGGCACTGGACGGCAATCGGCGCCTGCTGGCCTGCCTGCCCATCGAGCCTGACGCCCAGGGCGAGCCCTGCCTGGTGCGGCAGGCGCAGGACGGCCGGCGGGCACTGCGCCTGAAGGGCGATGCGCAATCCAACCTGCTCACCCGTGCGCTCGCCGATGACCCCCACTTTGGGCCGTACATGGCCATCCCGGGCAAGGACAACGGCTTCGACATCGAAGGCCTGGCCGTGGACGGCCGGCGGCTGCTGCTCGGCTTGCGCGGCCCGGTGCTGCGTGGCTGGTCGGCGCTGCTCGAGATCGCGGTGGAGGCGCGCGGTGACCAGCTGCGCCTGGTTGCCCTGGACGACAGTGGCGCGCTGATCCGCAAGCACTTCCTGCAGCTCGACGGCCTGGGCGTGCGGGATCTGCACTTCTCAGGCGATGACCTCTACATCCTGGCCGGCCCGACGATGGTGCTGAACGGCGACATCCGCGTCTTCAAGTGGCCTGCTGCCCGCCCCTTGCTGGCCGCCAACCGCGAGCCGGTGCGCTTCGAGTCGGCGCTGACCGAGTCGGTGCCCCTGCCGCATGGCCACGGCACCAACCGCGCCGAGGCCATTTGCGACCTGCCGCCGGCGCTTTCGGGTGGCAAGGCGCGCTGGCTGGTGCTGTACGACGCGCCTGGTGCTGATCGCAAGGAGGGCGAGCACACCGTCTTCGGCGACCTGCTGCGCCACGACTGAGATCGTTCGCCCCGGTCTGTCTCAGCCGCCTGGACGAACTGAAGATTCGCCATGATCGACCCGGCGTCACCACTCCAGTTCGTCATCAATGCGGCAGCGGGGAGCAGCGACGCCCAGGCGAAGCGAGAAGTCGTCGAAGCCGCGCTGCGGGCTGGTGGACGGCGTGGTGACTTGCTGTTCTGCGGCCCCTCCGAGCTGAGGCGCGTGTCGCACCAGGCTGCGGCAAGGGCCATCGCCACCCGCACGGCGGTGGTCGCCGTGGGTGGCGACGGCACACTCAACACCGTGGCGCAGGCCGCACACGCCGCGGGCTGCGCCATCGGTGTGGTGCCGCAGGGCACGTTCAACTACTTTGCCCGCACGCACGGCATACCCGCAGACCCGGCCGATGCCGTCCGCCAGCTGCTGCGTTCGGCCCCGGCGCCGGTTCAAGTGGCCGGCATCAACGAACGGGTGTTCCTGGTCAACGCCAGCCTCGGGCTCTATCCCGACCTGCTGGAAGACCGGGAAGCCTACAAGGCGCGCTTCGGCCGCAGCCGCTGGGTGGCGTTCGTGGCAGCCTGTGCGACCTTGCTGCGTGCGCAGCGCCGCTTGCGCTTGCACATCGAGATGGGTGGCAAGGTGCGCGACATGCAGACCTTGACGCTCTTCGTGGGCAACAACCGCCTGCAGCTGCAACAGTTCGGCGCGGAGCCCGATGACACCCTGGCCGGCACGCCAGGCGACGGCACCATGGCCGCGCTCGTGCTGCGGCCTATCGGAACGCTGTCGATGATCAGCCTGATGCTGCATGGCGCCATGGGCAGGCTGGGTGAAGCTGCAGGCGTGGAGCGCTTCGAGTTCGAGCACCTGGTGGTGCGGCCGACGCTGCCGCAAGGACGCAGCGGGGTGAAGGTGGCCTTCGACGGCGAAGTGACGATGATGCGCGCACCGCTCGACTTCCACGTGCTCGCCAAGCCGCTCTATCTGCTCAAGCCCCGGCCCGACGCCGACGTCATGGAAGCCCCGTCTCGCGCCGAAGGGGCAGCACCTTGAGCATCCTGCTGCAGATCTCCGACACGCACTTCGGCACCGAGCAGGGCGCCGTCGTCGAAGCCCTGTGCGCGCTGGCGCACCAGCAGCGCCCTGACTTGCTTGTGCTGTCGGGCGACATCACGCAGCGCGCGCGTCCGGCCCAGTTCACCGCGGCACGCTCTTTCGTGGACCGTCTGGGGGCGCCCGTGCTGGCCGTGCCAGGCAACCACGACATCCCGCTCTTCGACGTGTGGGCACGGCTGCGCAGACCGTATGGACGGTACAGCGCCGTGTTCGGCGCAGATCTCGAGCCGGTGCACCGTACACCGGAACTCCTGGTGGTGTGCGTCAACACCACGCGAGCCTGGCGACACAAGGATGGTGAGGTGTCCGCGCTGCAGATCGACCGTGTAGCCCGACTGGTGGCGCGGGCCAGCCCGGCGCAGCTGCGCGTGGTGGTGGTGCACCAGCCCATGGCCGTCACGCGCGCCGAGGACGAGCCGCACCGGCTGCGTGGGCATGCGGCCGCCCTGCGGCCTTGGGCTGACGCCGGCGCCGACCTCGTCATCGGCGGTCACATCCACCTCCCCTACGTCATGCCGCTGCAAGGCCTGGCGCGCCCGCTGTGGGTCGTGCAGGCGGGCACGGCCGTGTCGTCCCGGGTGCGTGATGGCGTGCCCAACTCGGTGAACCTTCTGCGCTGGGGCTCGGACGCGGCGCCAGGATGCTGCCGCATCGAGCAGTGGGACTACGCGTCCGACGCGCAGGCCTTCCGGCTCGCCAAGGTCAATGAGGTCCGGCCCGATCGAACGTGAGCACGGCTGTGCAAGGGGCGAACCGGCGCTTGGCAAGTTCGTAATTCCCTGAGTCGACCTCTCGGAAGTGTCGCTTCTTCCGAAGTTTGGCCAGATGCATATTCCCGCCTGTCGTCACTTCCGGGTTCAGCCACTGAGCCCGTAACCCGGCCCCTCACCTCAGACTGACTCATCTCAACGGAGACCCATCGTGCGCAGCTACCCCCACAACAGCCCAGAAGCCGCCGCGCGCATCGTCGCGCTGGTGCTCATCTCCGACGGTCACGTGTGCAGTTCGGAGTTCGACATCCTCAGGAAGCTGGGCGCGGAGCGTGAACTCGGCCTGGAACCCCAGCTCCTGCCGCACATCGTGCACACGCTGTGTGAAGAGCTGCTGGCGGGCGGGTACGAGACGGGTTCGCTCATGGGCAACGTCGATGACGGCGCCCTGGCTTCGCTGATGGCCGAGATCACCGATCCGGCGCTGCAGCGGAAGGTGCTGCGTCTGTCCCTGGCCGCGGCGCGGGCCGATGGCCATCTCGCCGACGGCGAAACCTTGGTGATGGAGGCCGCGCGACGCCACTGGAAGCTGCTCGATGGCGAGGAACCGAGCGCCACGACGGTGGCCCACCGCCAGGCCGCCTGATCAAGGCCGATCAAGACACGGCTAAAGCCGTGCCGCAGCCATCACCTGCGTCACCAACGGGTGGTGCTGGCCACGCCGCGACCGGATGGCGTGGATCTCCTCCTTCACGCCGTCGCTGCCACCGAGCAAGCGCAGTCCTCGCATCAGACCGACGTCGTCCGAGCCGAGCCGGCTGACCGGGAAAACGCCCAGGCCGCGCGCCGCAAACACCGCCAGAAGGGCACTGTCCTCGAACTCGCCAACGATGCGGGGCCGCAGGCCCTGCGTCTCGAACCAGTGGTCCAGTGTCGGGCGCAGGGCCGAGTGCCCCGTGGGCAGCAGCACAGGCAGTTCGTTCAGGCATTGTGGAAAGCGGTCGCGTTCGGTCTTGCTGACCAGCCGGGCCGCGCCGTACCACTCGACCGGCGAAGCGACGAGACGCTCGCTGGTGAGGCGCAGATTCGGGTTGCGCGGTGCGGCCTGGCCGGCCAGCACCAGGTCCAGGTGATGCAGCGCCAGTTCGCTCAGGAGCTGCTCGAACTCGCCCTCGTGGCAGACAAGCCGGAGGTTCGGTGTGCTCAACACCGGCTCCAGCAGCGCATGGGCGGCCAGCTTCGAGATGCCGTCGGAGAGACCGACCGCCAGGCGGGCCACCTTGCCGCTGGCGGCTTCGCGCACCTCGTCAGGGATGCCCTGGCCCAGCTGAAAGATCTCCTCGGCGCGCGCGAAGGCGGCCTGGCCCGCCTCGGTGAGGGCCACGCCGCGGCCCGACGGCTTGAGCAGCTGGTGGCCCAAGGCCTTCTCCAGCTCACGCACCTGTGCGCTGATGGTTTGCACCGCCATGTCCAGCCGTTCGGCGGCACGGGCGAAACCGCCTTCCTTGGTGACGACCCAGAAGTAGTGCAGGTGACGGTAGTTCAGCATGCGGCCTCCGGTGCGGAAAAACCGAAGTCTAGGTACGTTTCGGTATGGTTTGTTCGACGTGGATCCTTCCCCACACTGCTGGCTGCTCGAACACCAGGGAAAGGCCCATCATGTTCTACGCCCTCAGTTGGTTCACCGTCATCGCTTTGCTGGCGCTGTGGTCGCTGGCCGCCTGGGCGCTGCATGCCCTTGCTGTCTGGACGGCCTCGAACGCGGGCGCGCTCACAGGGGCTGCAGCGGGCGCCGGCAGCATCGCGGTGCCGGATTGGCTGGCCCCCTGGGTGCCGCCCGAAGTCGCGCAGTGGGCAAGCCAGCTGATGGCGGGTCTTGCGCCGCTCGTTGACGGCCTGCTGCAGGCCGCACCTGCACTGGCGGGCGGCCTGACCGTGGCGGCCTGGGTGATCTGGGGCATCGGCAGCGTGCTGCTCGTGCTGCTGGGTGCCGGGTTGCACCTGCTCATCGCGCTGTGGCGCCGCCGCGGCGGCAGCGGATCCGGCCCTCGCGCCGGCTCTTCGCTGGCGGCAGGCTGATGGCGCCGGCGTCCTGCTCACCTCCTCAAGCTCCGGATTGACTCGTCAACAGCATCACCATGGACACCAGCACGCTCCTCCTGGCCATCCTGACCCTCTGCCTGGTCGGGGTCAGCTTCCACGCATGGCGCTTGGGCAACGAGAAGCGCGATGTCGTGCTGCTCGGTGTGTTCAGCGCCCTGATGGGCGTGGGCACGGCCGTCGCGGCGATCCTCTGAACCTGAAACCGGAACATGGACGTCCTGCTTCCCTTCCTCACGGCCGACTTCATGGGCAAGCCCGCCTGGGTCTGGCTCACTTTCGTCGTCATCGTCGTCGCGCTGCTGGCCTTCGACCTGGGTGTCCTGCACAAGGACGACCAGGAGATCGGCGTCCGCGAAAGCCTGCTGCTGTCGGCCGGCTACATCAGCGTGGCACTGCTCTTTGGCGCCTGGGTCTGGTGGTACCTGGGCGCGCAAAGCGGCATGGACTACTACACCGGCTTCATGATCGAGAAGTCGCTGTCGATGGACAACGTCTTCGTGATCGCGCTCATCTTCAGCTTCTTCGCCATCCCGCGGCAGTACCAGCACCGGGTGCTGTTCTGGGGCATCCTCGGCGTGATCGTGCTGCGCGCGATCATGATCGGCCTGGGCGCAACGCTGGTGAGCCAGTTCAGCTGGGTGCTGTACCTGTTCGGCGCGTTCCTCATCTTCACCGGCATCAAGATGTGGATCATTGCCGACCACATGCCCGACATCGCCAACAACCCGCTGCTGAAGTTCCTCAAGCGGCACATGCGCGTGACAGACGGGCTGCGCGGCAATGCCTTCTGGGTGCGCGAGACCGACACCCAGACGGGCAGGCTGGAACGCTACGCGACCCCCTTGTTCCTGGCTCTGGTGCTGGTGGAGTTCGTCGACCTGATCTTCGCGGTCGACTCGGTGCCGGCCATCTTCGCGATCACCACCGACCCGTTCATCGTCTACACCAGCAACATCTTCGCCATCCTGGGCCTGCGCGCGCTGTACTTCGCGCTGGCGGCGATGATCCACCGCTTCAAGTACCTGAAGTACGCCTTGGCCCTGGTGCTGGTGTTCATCGGCAGCAAGATCTTCCTGGTGGGCATCATCGGCAAGATCCCCGCGGTGATCTCGTTGAGCGTGACCTTCGGCCTGATCGCCGGTGGCGTGCTGGTGTCACTGTGGAAGACGCGGGGGCAGCCTGCCGCCGCCGGAGCGGCATGATGCCGCCGATCGTGCAGCGGCTGCGCGACGCAGCCGCCGCCATCCAGGACGAGCGGGTATCGATGCGGGCGATGGCGCAGGCCCACGGTCCCGAGGCCCAGGGCACCGTGCTGCTGCTGCTGGCCATGCCCTGCCTGCTGCCGGTACCGGGCGTGGGCACGGTGCTCGGGCTGGGCATGGCGGCGCTGGCAGTGGCCATGTGGCGGGGCCATGGCGCGCCCTGCCTGCCGCAACGGGTGGCCTCGCTTGAACTGCCGCGCCACTGGGCCCAGCGGGTTCTGGTCGGCTTGGCTTCCGTCTACGCCTTGGCTGGACGCTATGCCAGGGCCCGGCTGAGCCATCTCGCCATGTCCGGCCGACGGTCGGCCACCGCGCTCGCGGTCGGGCTGATGGCCGCCATCGTCGTGCTGCCTATACCCTTCGGCAACCTGCTGCCGGCCGTGGCGCTGGTGCTCATCGGATTGGGTCTGGTGTTTCGTGACGGGCTTGCCGTGATCCTGGGGCTGCTGATGTCAGGGGTGGCCCTGGTTGCCACCACCGGCCTGCTGTTGGTGGCATGGGTCTGGGGCAGCGAGTGGATCCTGGGCTGGGTTTGAGATTGAACGCCGCCCCGGGTCTCTTTGCGCGCAGCCCCGGCACGCTCACTGCCAGGCCATCGCCGCCATGCGCCGCCGCAGGTACGCGATCTGCGTAGCCAGCGGCAGCTGCTTGGGGCAGACGTCGTGGCAGGCCAGCAGTGACATGCAGCCGAACACGCCGCTGTCGTCGCCCACCAGCTCGTAGAAGTCGTCTTCGCTGCGCGCGTCGCGCGGGTCGAGCGCGAAGCGGGCGATCTTGTTCATGCCCACCGCGCCGACGAAGTCCTCGCGCATGCGTGCGGTGCCGCAGGCGGCCACGCAGCAGCCGCATTCGATGCAGCGGTCGAGCTCGTAGATCGCGTCGGCCAGCGCCGGCTCCATGCGTTCTTCCAGCTGCGTGAGGTCGCGATTCGCGTCGATCTCATGCACCCAGGCCTGCAGCCGCTCGCTCATGCCGCGCATCCACTTGCCGGTGTTGACCGACAGGTCGCCGATCAGCTCGAACACCGGCAGCGGCGCCAGCGTGATGCTGCTGCCCAGGTTCTTGGTCAGCGTCTTGCAGGCCAGGCCCGGGCGGCCGTCGATCAGCATCGCGCAGCTGCCGCAGATGCCGGCGCGGCAGACGAAGTCGAACTGCAGCGAAGGGTCCTGCTTCTCGCGGATCTCGCTCAGCGCGATGAAGAGCGACAGGCCGGGTGCGTCGTCCAGCTCATAGGCCTGCCAGTGCGGCGCCACCGCGGGCTGGCTGGGGTTGTAGCGCAGCACGCGCAGCGTCAGGCGGCGTTGTGTGGCGGCGGGCGCGGCCGCGGCGGCCGGTGCAAGCAGGCCGGCTGCGGCCGGCACGATGGGGATGGTCTTGAAGGCGTTCACAGCGGCTCGTCCACACGTTGGTTGCGCCCCCGCAGGGGCTCGGGCAGCAGGTGCTGGTAGGGCATCAGGGCCTGCTGCACATCGTGGCGCGACGCGCCTTTCATCTGCTCGCGCGTGGCGGCCACCTCAGCGGCGCGCACCGGCGTGTCGGGGTGTTCGAGGTAGTCCTTGGCGCCGTAGCCGCGCCAGCCCGGCGGCAGCTCCATCGCCTTCACGTCCAGGGCCTCGTAGTTCAGCGTCGGCAGCGTGTCGAAGCGGCCGGGCCACGTGGCCAGGGTGCGCTTGAGCCAGCCGGCGTCGTCGCGGCGCGGGTAGTCCTCGCGGAAATGCGCGCCGCGGCTTTCGGTGCGCACGGCCGCGCCGTAGGCCACGCACAGCGCCAGCTTCAGCATCTTCTGCGTGCGGTAGGCCGTCACCAGCTCGGGGTTGGCGCCGGGCTGCGACGAGCGCAGGCCGATGTGGCGGCTGCGTTCCAGCAGCGCCTGCAGCTCGCTCACCGCGCTGGCCAGGGCCTCGCCGGTGCGGAAGATGCCGACCTTGCTGGTCATGATGTCCTGCATCGCGCCGCGCAGCACCGACGCGTCTTCGCCGCCGCCGCCCGTCATCAGCAGGTTCAGCCGTGCCTGCTCGGCTTTCACGAAGTGCTGCACCAGGCCCATCGGCACCGGGGTGTCGTTGCGCGCCGCGTCGCAGAAGTCGGCCACGAACTCGCCGACGATCATGCCGGCCACCACCGTCTCGGCCACCGAGTTGCCGCCCAGGCGGTTGAAGCCGTGCATGTCCCAGCAGGCCGCTTCACCGGCGGCGAACAGGCCCTTGAGCGTCGGGCTCTGGCCGGTGGCGTCGGTGCGCACGCCGCCCATCGTGTAGTGCTGCGCGGGACGCACGGCGATCATCTGTTCGGCCGGGTCGATGCCCAGGAAGTTCTCGCAGATCTCCTTCACCTCGCGCAGGTTCTTCTCGATGTGCGCGCGGCCCAGCTGCGTGATGTCCAGCCACAGGTGTTCGCCGAAACGCGAGGGCACGCCCTTGCCCTTGCGGATGTGCGTCTCCATGCGGCGCGAGACCACGTCGCGCGAGGCCAGCTCCTTCTTCTCGGGCTCGTAGTCGGGCATGAAGCGGTGGCCGTCCACGTCCTTCAGCAAACCGCCATCGCCGCGGCAGCCTTCGGTGACCAGGATGCTGGCCGGGAAGATGCCGGTGGGGTGGAACTGCACCGCTTCCATGTTGCCCAGGGCCGCCACGCCGGTCTCCAGCGCGATGGCGGCGCCCATGCCTTCGCAGATCACCGCATTGGTCGTCACGCGGTACAGGCGCCCGGCACCGCCGCTGGCGACGACGGTGGCCTTGGCCACGAAAGCGCTCAGCTCGCCGGTGATGAGGTCGCGCACCACGGCGCCGTGGCAGCGCCCGCCGTCGTGGATCAGCGCGATGGCTTCCGCGCGTTCCTGCACCGGCACCTGCTCGGCGATGGCGCGGTCGCTCACCGTGAACAGCATCGCGTGGCCGGTGCCGTCGCTCACGTAGCAGGTGCGCCAGTTGCGCGTGCCGCCGAAGTCGCGCTGCGCCACCAGGCCGTGCGCCACGTCGCGTTCGGTGAGCGTGACCTTCTGGCCGTTGATGATCACCTCGCGGTCACCGCGCTGCACGCGGCTCCACGGCAGGCCCCAGGCGGCGAGTTCGCGCACGGCCTTGGGTGCGGTGTCGACGAACATGCGCACCACCTGCTGGTCGGCACCCCAGTCGCTGCCCTTGACGGTGTCCTCGAAGTGCACGTCCTCGTTGTCGCCCACCGACTTCACGCCATTGGCGAGCGATGCCTGCATGCCACCCTGCGCGGCGGCGGAGTGCGAACGTTTGGGCGGCACCAGCGACAGCACCACGGCCTCGTGCCCGCGCCGCTTGGCGCCGATGGCCACGCGCAGGCCGGCCAGGCCGCCGCCGATGATGAGCACGTCGGTGTAGTTGATCTTCATCGCGGCATCCCCATCGGCACGTAGGGCTCGCCGGCCTGCGGCGCGTGTTCGATGCCGATGCGCACATAGGCCACGAGCGTGGCCAGGCCCAGGGCCAGGAAGAACACCGTCATGGCCCACTTCAGGGCCTTGAGCCTGCGCCGCGTGGCCGGCGTGACGCCGAACCAGCCCCACTTCACGGCCAGCCGGTACAGGCCGATGCCACCGTGCAGTTCCACCGCGAACAGCAGCACCAGATACAGCGGCCAGTAGTGGTCGCTCCACATGCGGTCGGCACTTTCGTAGGGGCCTATGCGGTCGGGCCGCGACATCATCACGACCAGGTGCGCCGGCGCCAGGAAGAAGAGCGCGTAGCCCGTCACCACCTGCCACCACCACAGCGTGGTGTCGCCGTGCCTCATCTGGCGTGCGTGTTCACGCATCGCGTCGAACTGGCGGAAGCTGATGGGGAACTTGCGCAGCGCCAGCAGTGCGTGCAGCACCAGCAGCGCAAAGATGGTGGCCACCACCAGCGACACCAGCCAGGGCAGCGGGCGGCCGAAGAAGTAAGTGCCCTCGAAGAAGCGGGCCACGGCCCACATCACGTCCTTGCTGATCAGGATCGTCGACACGAAAGCCATGTGCAGCCACATGAAGAGCGCCAGCACCAGGCCGCTGGCGCTCTGCGCCAGGTCCAGGCGCGCCGGCCAGCGGCTCTTGCGCGGAGATGGCGCCCGCGCGGGCGCGGCTTGCAGCGGCAACTCGGTGTTCACGCGCGCTCTCCTCGGTCTCAGTTGGGGTAGTCGCTGCCGATGAAGGACTGCATGCGAGCAATGGCCTCGGACTGCTGCTCGACGACGGCGCGCACCAGGTCACCGATGCTCAGCACGCCCACCACCTGGCCGTCCTGCTGCACCGGCAGGTGACGGATGCTGTGGTCGTTGGCCAGGCGCAGGCAGTCCAGCAGCGAGGCCGTCGGGCTCACGCTCACCACCGGCGCGCTCATGATGGTGAGCACCGGCGTGTCCTTCGACGCCCGGCCTTCGAGGATCACGCGCCGCGTGTAGTCGCGCTCGGAGACGATGCCCAGCAGCTGCCCGCCGTCCATCACCACCAGCGCGCCCACGCGCAGCTGCGTCATGCGCGTGATGGCCTCGTAGACGCTGTCGTTGGGCCCGACGGCGTACACCGCCTTGCCCTTGTGCGCCAGCAGGTCGGCGACGGTGCCGCGCAGCACGGTGGCATGTTGGGGTTCGATGGTCATGGGTTTGTCTCCTCTTTCAGCGCCACGCCGCGGAAGGCCCGCAGCGCGGCGCCCACGTACACGCCCAGGCCGATGAAGCTGCCCACGAAGGCCAGCACCGCGGGCAGCAGGTGGTCGGATGCGATGGCGGAGCGGAACACCAGCAGCTTGGCAAAGAAGCCCGGGAAGGGCGGCAGGCCGGCCAGCGACAGCAGCGCGGCGGCCAGCGCCAGCGCCGCGCCGGGGCGCGCCGCGAAGCGACCGTCCAGCAGCGCCAGGCTGTCGTCGTCGCTGTCGCCCACCAGCCGCGCGTGCGCGGCGAAGGCCATCAGCGTGCCCAGGCCGTAGACCGCCACGTACACCAGCAGGTCGGCGCTGCGCTGGCCGGTGGTGTCGGCCAGCGCGAACAGCATGTAGCCGGCATGCGCCACCGAGGAATAGGCGATCAGCCGCTTCAGCCGCAGCTGCCCCAGCGCCGCCAGGTTGCCCGCGAGGATGGACACGATGGCCAGCGCCATCGCCAACGCGGCCAGCGCCGGCGCCAGGGCGGCCGAGCCGGTGATGCGCAACAGCGCCACGATGACACCGGCCTTCACCAGCGCCGCCATCGCCGCGGTGACGGGTGCCGGCGCGGCCGCGTAGGCGTCGGGCGCCCAGGCGTGGAAGGGGAACACGGCGGCCTTCACCGCCAGGCCGGCCACCGCCAGCAGCCCGGCCGCCGTGGCCGCCCCGCCGCCGGCGCCCAATGCGCCGGCAAACGGCGCCAGCGCCAGCGAGCCGGTGGCGCCGTAGCCCAGCGACAGGCCGAACAGCAGCATCGCCGTGCCCACCGACGACATCACCAGGTACTTGAAGGCGCCCTCGGCCGCCGCGCTGCGGCCCTGGCTGTGCACGATGAGCGCGAAGGCCGGCAGCGAGAGCATCTCGATGCCGATGAAGAGCGTGGCGAAACCCGCCGCACCGGCCACCAGCAGCGCGCCGTAGAGCGATGCCGCCAGCAGCAGCCAGAACTTGTAACCGCTGCCGCTGAACAGCAAGGCGAACAGCGCCGCCAGGCCCAGCAGCACGATCTTGGCCTGCAGCGCCAGCGCATCCACTCGCAACTCGCCGGCGATGGCCTCGCCGCGCACGCCCACGGCGAGCTGCCAGAAGGCCACCGCGCCGGCGGCCAGCGTCGCGGCCAGGAAGAGGGCGCGTGCCAGGCGGGTGTCGGCACGCAGCATCTCCAGCACCATCAGCAGCAGCACGGTGGCCAGCAGCAGGTGGTCGGACAGCAGGGCAAAACCGGGGCCCAGGATCATCGGGTCGCTCCTGCGGTCTGCGCCACGGCCGCTTCGGCGCGCGCCATCCACGGTGCGGGCCACAGGCCCACCGCCAGCACCACGGCCAGCAGCGGCAGCAGGGCCGCGGCCTCACGGCGGTTCAGGTCGGCCAAGGGTGCACCGTCGGTGCGGCCGAACAGCAGGGCGCGGGCGAAGCGCAGCATGTAGGTGGCGCCCAGCACCACGCCCAGTGCCGCCACCAGCGCCGCCGCCAGCGGCAAGCCGTTCACGGGCCAGTCGGCCCAGCCGCGGGTGAAGGCGCCCAGCAGCACCAGGAACTCGGCGGCAAAACCGCTGCTCAGCGGCAGTGCCAGGCTGCCCAGCACGAACAGCATCGTCACCACCGCCAGCCGCGGCGCGCGCCGCGCCAGGCCTTCCACCGGCGCGCCGCTGCGCTGTTCCACCAGGCCCAGCACCAGGAACAGCCCGGCGACGACGACGCCGTGGCTCAGCGACTGCAGCAGCGCGCCGTGCAGCCCGGTAGCCTGGCCGCTGAAGACGCCCAGCACGATGTAGCCCATGTGGCTGGCCGACGCATAGGCCACCATCATCTTGAGATCGGTCTGGCGCAGCGCGGCCACGGCGGCGTAGACGATGCCGGCCGCGGCCAGCGCCATCAGCATGGGCTGGTGGGCCGCTGCCGCGTCGGGCGCCAGCGGCAGCGCCAGGCGGATGAAGCCGTAGGCGCCCATCTTCGACATCACGCCGGCCATCAGGGCCGTCACCGGCGCGGGCGCTTCGCGGTAGGCCAGCGGCAGCCAGCCGTGGAAAGGCACCAACGGGCTCTTGACGGCGCAGGCCAGCGCGATGGCGGCGAACACGAAGAGCTGGGTGCCGGGCGTGAGCTGCAGCTGCGCCAGCGTGGCGTAGTCGAAGGTCCAGCGCCCGAGTGCCGTGTGCGCCTGCACGCCCAGCACGATCACCGCGGCCAGGAAGAGCACGCTGCCGGCCATCGTGTACAGGAAGAAGCCCAGGGCGGCGCGGCGGCGCTGGGGCCCGCCGTACACCAGCACCAGCAGCAGCATAGGCAGCAGCACCGCTTCCCACAGCACGAAGAAGACGAGCAGGTTCTGCGCCAGGAAGGTGCCCAGGAGCCCGGCCTGCAGCGCCAGCAGCGACGCGAGATAGAGGCGCTGCGTGGATGCCGCCATCGGCCAGCTGGCCGCCAGCGCGGCGGGGAACAGCAGCGCCGTGAGCAGCACCAGGTAGACGTTGAAACCGTCGAGCGCAAAGGCCAGCGCGAGGCCGAGCGACGGCCATGCCGCGAACACCCAGCCGACCGGCGTGCCGTCGAAGGCAGCAAAGGCCCGCAGCACGAGCAAGAGCACCAGGCCCATCAGCAGCAGCGTGAGCCCGCGCGCGGCTTTGCCATTGCGCATGAAGGGCAGGGCCACGGCACCGGCCGCGGGCAGCAGCAGGGCGACGGCGAGCGTGAAGGTGGAATCAGCCACTGCGGCCTCCCCACAGCAGCACCAGCACCAGGCCGGCGAGTGCATAGACCACGTAGCCCGGCAGCCGCCCGGTCTGCAGCCAGGCCAGGCCGCGCGAGGTGCCACGCGCCAGTGCCGCCGGCAGGTCCAGGCTCAGCCGGGCCACCAGCGGCTCCAGGCCGCGCTGCAGCAGCGTCTGCGACAGCCAGCCTGCCAGGGCGACGGGGCCGCGTTCGTAGAAGCTGTCGAAGCCGTAGCCGCGAGTGACGATGCGGCGCAGCAGGCCGGGCTGCGCCGCGTCGCGCAAGTCACCGCGGCCGTAGAGCTTCCAGGCCAGCGCGATGCCTGCGGCGGCTAGCGCCACCGCCACGCCCATCAGCAGCGCCTCGGTGGCATGTGTGAAGCCCGGCCGCGGCTCGGCATGGCCCAGCACGGGTGTCACGAAGTCGTAGAAGGGTGCAGGCAGGTGCAGCCACTCGCGCCACAGCCCCGGCAGGCCGATGAAGCCCACCACCACCGAGCCCAGCGCCAGCGTGGCCAGCACCCAGGACATCGAACGCGGCGGTTCGTGCACGTGCGCGGCCTTGTCTGCGTCGACGCGGCTCGTGCCGCCGAAGGTCAGGAACACGGCGCGGAACATGTAGAAGGCCGTCAGCGCCGAAGCCGCGCTGCCCACCGCCCACAGCGCCCACGAGCCACCGGGCGCGGCGTAGGCCATCCACAGGATCTCGTCCTTGGAGAAGAAGCCTGCCAGCGGCGGCACGCCGCACAGCGCCAGCGTGGCGATGAGGAACACGCCGAAGGTGAAAGGCAGCTTGCCGCGCAAGGCACCCATGCGCCGCATGTCCTCTTCACCGCCGAGGGCGTGCAGCACGGCGCCGGCGGCCAGGAACAGGCAGGCCTTGAAGAAGGCGTGCGTCATCAGGTGGAACAGGCCGACACTGAACGCGCCCGCGCCGCAGGCCATCACCATCAGGCCGATCTGCGACATGGTGGAGTACGCCAGCACCTTCTTCAGGTTCCACTGCGTCACGCCCATCGTCGCGCCGGCCAGCGCGGTGATGGCGCCGACCCAGGCCACCACGGTCATCGCATCCGGCGTGGCCAGGAACAGGCCCGACAGGCGGCCCAACAGGTACACGCCCGCCGTCACCATCGTCGCCGCGTGGATCAGCGCCGACACCGGCGTCGGCCCCGCCATCGCGTCGGGCAGCCACACGTGCAGCGGAATCTGCGCCGACTTGCCGCAGGCGCCCAGCAGCAGCAGCAGCGCGATCAGCGTCGTGACCGGCGAGGCCGGCGCGGCGGCGAAGAAGGCATTGACGGCCGCGAAGTCCAGCGTGCCGGCCGTGGCCTGGATCAGGAAGGCCGCGATCAGGAAGGCGGTGTCGCCGACGCGGTTCACCACGAAGGCCTTGATGCCGGCTGCGGTCTTGGCTGGGTCGTCGAACCAGAAGCCGATCAGCAGGTAGGAAGCCAGGCCCACACCTTCCCAGCCGACGAACATCACCACCAGGTTGCTGCCCAGCACCAGCAGCAGCATGAAGAACACGAACAGGTTCAGGTACGCGAAGTAGCGCGCGTAGCCGGGGTCGCCCGCCATGTAGCCGATGGAGTAGACGTGGATCAGCGTGCCGATGCCGGTGATCACCAGCACCATCACGGCCGTCATCGCATCGAAGTGCAGCTCGGCGTTCACCTTCAGGCCTGCGGTGGCGGCCCAGGTGAAGAGCGTGGTGTCGAGCGGCGCGCCGCCGCCGACGAGTTGCACGGTGAGCACCAAGGCCAGCGCGAAGGCTGCGGCTGGCGTGCCGCAGGCGATCCACGAGACCAGGCTGCGCGGCAGCCGTGCACCGAAGAGCCCGTTGACCAGGAAGCCGATCAGCGGCAGCAGGGGCAGCCAAACGAGGGCGCTGCTCACATCAGCCTTTCAGCTCGGGCGCGCTGCCCAGGTCGAGCGAGCCGCGGCGGCGCGACAGCAGCACCAGCAGCGCCATCGCCAGAGCCACCTCGCAGGTGACGGCCACGAAGATGAAGAAACTCATCGCCGCGCCATGCAGCGTCTGCGTGCGCCAGGCGCCGGCCACGAAGCTCAGCACCACGGCGTTGATCATCAGCTCCAGGCACATCACCATCACCAGCGCGTTGCGCCGCAACGCCACGCCGGCCAGGCCCAGGGCAAACAGCAGCACCGCCAGGGCGATCAGCAGGTCGTAGACGTCCGGGTTCATGCGTGTTCCACCCGCAGCGCTTCGCGCACCGCCGTCCAGGCCGCGACGATGCCCACCAGCAGCAGCACCGTGGCCAGCTCGAAGTGCCACACGTACTGCTTCATGAAGCCGAGTGCGAAACCGCGGAAGCCGAAGAGGCCTGCCACCGGTTCCGGCGCATTCACGCCGGTGGCGGTGGGCGAGCCCATCACCCACAGCAGCGACACGCCCACCACCAGCGCCACGAAGGCAGCCAGCACCGGGTGCGTGTAGGGCTGGGTGTAGGACGGATCGCGGTCGTCGAGCAGCATGATCGTGTAGACCATGAACACCATCACCGCACCCACGTACACCAGCACCTGGAAGAGGGCCACCACGTGCACGTCCAGCACCGCGTAGATGGCGGCCAGGCTGATCATGTGCGCCACCAGCGCCAGCGCCGCGCGCATGGGCTGGCGCGTGGCCACCACCAGCACGGCGAACAGCACCGCCACGGCGCCGAACAGCGCGACGAGGAAGAACGTCGTCATGGCGTGCCCCCTGCAGCAGGCTTGGGCGGATAGGGCTTCTTCGTATCCTGCGCCGGCTGCCAGCTCTTGAGCATGTCGATGCGCCCCCACATCGCGTGGCGGTCGAAGCCCGGCAGCAGCGGCACTTCCTTGGCCATGCGGATGGCGTCCTCGGGGCAGGCCTCGACGCAGAAGCCGCAGAAGATGCAGCGGGAGTAGTCGATCTCGAAGCGGGCGGGTGACTTGGGATGCGCCGGGTCGGCGAAGTCGGCCTTGGCCACGATCTCGATGCAGTAGGCCGGGCAGACGGTGGCGCACAGGTTGCACGCCACGCACTGCGGCGAACCATCCGGCCGTTGCGTCAGCACATGGCGGCCGCGGTTGTTGGGCGAGTAGTCGGCGCGCAGTTCTTCGGGGTAGTAGGCCGTCAGCGCGCCCTTGCGGCCCGTCACCCACTTCCACATGTTGCGCGCGAACACGCCCATCGTGATGGACAGCCCGCGCACCACCTCGAAGATGTAGACGCGCTCGTACCAACCCGGCTCGGGCTCGTTCCAGTACTTCCACTTCACCTGGCGGTGCGGGGCCTTCTTCATGCCAGCCACCACACCACGAAGGCCGTGATCACGAGGTTCAACACCGACAGCGGCAGCAAACCCTTCCAGCCCAGGTCCATGAGCTGGTCGAAGCGGAAGCGCGGCAGCGTCCAGCGGATGCCGATCTGGAAGCAGCCGGCGATGAAGACCTTGAACCAGAAGCACAGCACCTGCAGCACCACCACCACGCCGTGCGGCAGCTGCCAGGTGCCGCCGCCCGGGAAGACGAATCCTTCGGGGCCGAGGAAAGGCACGGCATAACCGCCGAAGAACAGTGTCACCAGCAGCGCCGAGATGACGACGATCTCGATGAACTCCGACAGGAAGAACAGGCCCATCTTCATCGAGGTGTACTCGGTGAAGTAGCCGGCCACGAGTTCGGATTCGCACTCGGGCAGGTCGAAGGGCACACGCTTGTTCTCGGCGATGGCGGCCGTGAGGAAGAGCAGGAAGGCCAGCGGCTGCACGAAGATGCCCCACACGTGCTCGCGCTGCCACTGCACCATCACGTCGAGGTCCAGCGTGCCGAAGCTCACCACCATCGCGATGAGCGCCAGGCCCATCGCCAGTTCGTACGAGATCATCTGCGAGGCCGCGCGCGCGCCACCCAGCATCGAGAACTTGTTGTTCGACGACCAGCCGGCCAGCATCGTGCCCAGGATGCCGATGCCCGACACCGCCAGCACCACCAGCACGCCGGCGTCCATCTGCGCGATCTGCATCGGGTAGCGTGCGTCGCCGAAGAAGCCTTCCATCGCGCCGCCGAACAGCAGCCCCGGCTGGATGGGCCCGCCGAAAGGCACCACGGCGAACACCAGCAGCACCGGTACCGCGGTGAGCCAGGGCGCCAGGTGGTAGCAGAAGCGGTCGTAGGTGGCGGGGGTGAAGTTCTCCTTCAGGATCATCTTGGCGCCGTCGGCCAGGCCGTGGAACAGGCCCCAGGCCACCAGCTTGACCTGGGTGAACGGTATGCGGATGTAGGCGCGGTTGGCGCCGATGCGGTCGGACATCACCGCCGACTGCTTGCGTTCCACCCAGGTGAAGATGGTGGCGAAGCCGAGCAGGAAGCCCACCGCGTAGAGCATGTACAGGCCGTGCACCAGCAGCGAGGCCATCATCGTGCGCACCTGGCGAAGAACTCGGCGGCGTGCATCACGCCGGCGGGTTTGTCGAACACCGCGCTGAAGGGGCTGGTGCGGCCGTCGAAGTTGGTGAACGTACCGTTGCGTTCGAAGGTGGTGGAGATGGGCAGCAGCACCTCGGCCGCGCTGGGCGTGTCGCCGAAGCTGGCCAGGTGAACGGTGCGTGCGGGCTTGAGCGTGTCGAAGGCGTCGAACTCGCCCCAGACGATGAGCACGTCGTGGCCGGCTGCGGCGTCGTAGGGCGGCGCCTCGAAACGTTCGAACAGGCCGCGGCGGTTCGGGTTCTTGTCGGCGCGGATCAGCAGTTCATCGTCGCCCGGCTCGCCCGTGCTGGCTTGCAGCTCGGGCCGTGAATAGAAGCGCAGGCGGCCGCCGAAGGCTGCCTTGCAGGCGTCGAGCTCTTCGTTCGACGCATGCGCCGACAGCAGCAGCGCCGGGTTCTTCGCGGTCTGCAGCATCGCCTGCACGGCCACCGCCGCCGCTTCCGGCGTCGTGGGCTGGCCGCCGATGCGCGCCTGCAACGGGCGCGGCCGCGCCATGGCCTTGTGCTGGTCGAAGCCCTTGTTGCACAACCAGGGGCCGTTGATGTCGGGGTTGTCCTGCGCCGTGATGCGGTAAGTCGTCGGCACCGGCGTGCCGGGCTGCTGCGACTGCCGCAGCGCCTTGCGCCGCCAGGCCTGGATGCTGCACGCGCGCGCGCAGCCGGTGCAGGCCGAGCGCACGGGCTCCAGGAACCACACGCGGCTCTGGTACATGAAGTCGGCCGACAGCAGCGCGCCGGTGGGGCACAGGCCGATCACGTTGTCGGAATACGGGTCGTCGAAAGGCCGGTCGTCCAGGCGTTCGACCATCGAATGCCGGCCGCGTTCGACGATGCCCAAAGCGTTGGACTTGGAGATCTCGCGCGTAAAGCGCACGCAGCGGCTGCACAGGATGCAGCGCTCGTTATCGAGTGAAACGCGCGGCGACAGCGCCTGCAGCTTGGGTGCGTGCTGCTTGGGCTCGGCCGAACGGGTGGTGGGCGAGCCGTGGCGGAACTGCTCGTCCTGCAGCGTGCATTCACCCGCCTTGTCGCAGATGCCGCAGTCCACCGGGTGGTTGAGCAGGATGAACTGCAGCACCTGCTTGCGCGCCAGCCGCACTTCCTCGCTGTCCATCACCACCGCCATCTTCGGCGCGGCCACCAGGTTGCAGGCCGGCTGCAGCTTGGGGATGCCTTCCACCTTCACCAGGCACATGCGGCAGCTGCCGGCCACCGACAGCTTGGCGTGCCAGCAGAAGTGCGGCAGCTCGATGCCGTGGCGGCGCACGGCGGCGATCACGGTCTCGCCTTCGTAGGCCTCAATGGCGCGGCCGTCGACGGTGATGGGGATGGTGTTCATGCGCTCACACCGTCAGCCGGCCGTCGTTCATCGAGCGTCCGTGCTCGACGTAGTGGCTGAACTCGTCGCCGAACTTGCGCAGGAAGCTCTGCACCGGCATCGAGGCCGCATCGCCCAGGGCGCACACGGTCTTGCCCATGATCGACGACGGAATGTCGCGCAGCGTGGCCAGGTCTTCCGGCCGGCCCTGGCCGGCCAGGATGCGCAGCAGCAGGCGGTTCATCCAGTCGGTGCCCTCGCGGCAGGGGCTGCACTGGCCGCAGGACTCGTGGGCGTAGAAGCGCGTGAGCACCTGCAGCAGGCGGACCATGCAGGTGCCTTCGGCGATGACGATGATGCCGCCCGAGCCGGGCATGGTGCCGGCCTTGACGAGTGTGTCCAGGTCCATGGTGATCGTCGCGGCCTCGGCCGCGGTGAGCACCGGCGTGGAGCTGCCGCCGGGGATCACGGCCTTGAGCTTGCGGCCGCCGAGCACGCCGCCGGCGTCGGCTTCGATCAGCTGCATCAGCGGCGTGCCGGTGGGCCGTTCGTACACACCCGGCTTCACCACATGGCCCGAGATGCCGAAGAGGCGCGTGCCCGGGTTGCGCTTGATGCCGATGGCGGCGTACGCGGCGCCGCCATGGCGCAGGATCCAGGGCACGGTGGCCAGCGACTCGACGTTGTTCACCACCGTCGGTCGCTGGTACAGCCCGCGCACCGCCGGGAAGGGCGGCTTGTTGCGCGGGAAGCCCTTCTTGCCTTCCAGCGAGTTGAGCAGGCTCGATTCTTCGCCGCAGACATAGGCGCCGGCGCCGCGGTGCACGACGATGTCGCAAGAGAACTCGCTGCCGGCGATGCGCTCGCCCACCAGCCCCGCCGCGCGGCCTTCGGCCAGGGCCTCTTGCAGCCGCGTGTGTGGCAGGTCGAACTCGCCACGCAGGTAGATGAAGGCGTGGCGCACGCCGAGCGCGTAGGCCGCCAGCAGCATGCCTTCCAGCAGCTGGTGCGGCGAATGCTCGAGGATCCAGCGGTCCTTGAAGGTGCCGGGCTCGCCTTCGTCGGCGTTGCAGCACAGATAGACCACCGGGGCCTTCTTGTTGATGAAGCCCCACTTCGCGCCCACCGGGAAACCGGCGCCGCCGCGGCCCTGCAGGCCCGAGACACGCACCTGCTCCTCCACGTCGGCGGGCTTCAGCGTAGACAGCGCCGCCTGTAGCGCGGCATAACCGCCGCGCGCGCGGTAGGCCGCCAGGCCGTGCGAATCGGCCGTGCTCTCGTGGTCGAAGAAGATCGCCGGTGCGTTCACGGCAATGCCTTCACCAACTGGATCACTTGCGCTTCGTCCAGGTTCTCGTGGTAGCGCCCGTCCACGCACATCGCGGGCGCCGTGCCGCACGAGGCCATGCACTCCACCGTCTCCAGCGTGATGCGGCCGTCGGCCGTGGTCTGCCCGGCCGTCACGCCCAGCTCGCGCTGCAGCACGGCCAGGAGGCCCTCGGCGCCGCGCAGCGCGCACGCGATGTTGCGGCACACCTGCACCACGTGGCGGCCGGGCGGTGTGCGCCGGTACATCGAATACCAGTGCAGCGCCTCCACCACCTGCATGGCCGGCACGCCGATGTAGGCGGCGATCTCGGCCGCGTCGGCATCGGTGACATGGCCCTTGGCGTCCTGCGCCGCGTGCAGCAGCGGCAGCACCAGTGACGGCGACATCTCGGCCGGATACTGGGCGCGGATGGCGTCGAAACGCTCGCGCAGCGGGCTGCCGGGTGCGGCGATCATCGGTCGCACTCCCCGCCGATCATGTTCATCGAGCCGAAGGTGGGCACGATGTCGGCGATGTCGTAACCCTGCAGCAGCGTGTGCATGCCGCCCATGTGCGCGAAGCTGGGCGAGCGCACGTGCAGGCGCATCGCGCGGCTCGTGCCGTCGCTCACCAGGTAGAAGCCGAGTTCGCCGTTGGGCGCCTCGTGCGCGAGATAGGTCTCACCGGCCGGCACCACGATGCCTTCGGTGACGAGCTTGAAGTGGTGGATCAGCGCTTCGATCTGGCCGTAGACCAGCTCTTTCTCGGGCAGCACCACGCGGCGGTCGCTGACGGTCACCGGGCCGCCGGGCAGCTTCTTCACGCATTGCCGCACCATCGAGATCGATTCGTCGATCTCGCACATGCGCACGTAGTAGCGGTCGTAGTTGTCGCCGCGGATGCCGGTGGGGATGTCGAAGTCGAGCTCGGCGTAGGCCAGGTAGGGCTGGTCCTTGCGCAGGTCCATGGCCAGGCCGGTGGAACGCAGGATGGGGCCGGTGTAGCCCCAGTTCAGCGCATGGGCGGTGTTCATCTGGCCCACGCCGCGTGTGCGGCCGATGAAGATGCCGTTGCGGTCGAGCATGCCGTGCACACGTTCGAGGTAGCGCTCGGTGAACTGCAGGATCTCTTCCAGGCGCTCCAGCCAGCCCTCCGGCAGGTCGCGCATCAGGCCGCCGATGCGCACGTAGGAGTAGGTGAGTCGCGCGCCGCTCAGGTGGTTCAGGTGCTCGAAGATGTAGTCGCGCACCGTCATCAGGTACAGGAAGGCGGTCATGCCGCCCATCTCCATCACCGTGGCGGCGATGCAGGTCACGTGGTCGGCGATGCGGTTGTATTCGGCCAGCAGCGTGCGCAGCCACACGCAGCGTGGCGTGATCTGGATGTCGAGCAGCTGCTCGACCGTGGCCGCGTAGGCGAAGTTGTTGTTCAGCGCCGAGCAGTAGTTCAGCCGGTCGGTGTACGGAATGACGTTGTGGTACGTGTGCGCCTCGGCTTCCTTCTCGAAGCCGCGGTGCAGGTAGCCGCAGTGCACGTCGGCCCGCAGCACACGTTCGCCGTCGAGCTCGGCCACGATCTGGATCGTGCCGTGCGTGGTGGGGTGCGAAGGGCCGATGTTGACGACGACGTGGTTCGGGTCGGCATCTTTCAGCGGGCTCGATGTCGGTGGCGCGTAGCGGACGTTCACGGCTGCGTCCGGTATTCGACGATGGGCTGCTCGCGCTCCATCGGGTAGTCCTTGCGCAGCGGGTGGCCCACGAAGCCTTCGTACAGCAGGATGGGCCGCAGGTCGGCGTTGCCCTCGAAGCGGATGCCGAACATCTCGTGCGCTTCGCGCTCGAGGAAACGCGCCGAGCCGTAGAGCGGGGTGAGCGTGGGTACTACCGCATCGTCTTCCGGCACCACCGCCTTCAGGCGCACGCGCTGGTGCAGCGTGGGCGAGTACAGGTGCACCACGAGTTCGAAGCGCGGCTGCTGCTCGATGCGGTCGACCGCCGTCACGTCCAGCAGCAGCTCGAAGCCGTGCGCGTCGCGCAGCCGCGTGGCCACATCGGCGAGCGCGCCGCGTTCGATCTCGAACACCGGCATGCTGAAGCTCGACCAGGCCCGCTTGTAGCGGCCGGACAGGGTTGATTCGAGCGCTTGCTGCAGCATCGCGGGGCCGGCCTTCAGCGGCGCTCGGGGTTCTGCGCCTCGAAGGGCAGGATGGGGTGGTGGTCACCCGCGATGCGGTCCTGCAGCATCATGATGGCGTCGATCACGGTCTCGGGGCGCGGCGGGCAGCCGGGCACGTAGATGTCCACCGGGATCACCTTGTCCACGCCCTGCAGCACGGCGTAGTTGCGGTAGAAGCCGCCGCTCACCGCGCAGGCGCCGAAGGCCATCACCCACTTGGGCTCGCACATCTGGTCGTAGACGGTCTTGATCACCTGGGCCTGCTTGTGGCTCACGGTGCCCACCACCATCAGCAGGTCGCTCTGGCGCGGTGTGAAACGTGGCAGCGCGGCGCCGAAGCGGTCGGTGTCGTACAGCGTGGAGCTGACCGACATGAATTCCATGCCGCAGCAGGCCGTGACGAAGGGGTAGGGAAAGAGGCTGAACTTGCGCACCCAGCCGACGAGTTCGTCCTTGCGGGTGGTGGCGTACTCCATCATTTCCATTGCAGGCCTCCGTCGCGCCACAGATAAGCGAAGGCCAAGCCGGCCAGGGCGATGAAACCCAGGAAAGACAGCAAGGACAGCGTGGCGATCTCGCGCAGGCCCGCGGTGGGTGCCCACAGGAAGAGCAGCACGGTCTCGATGTCGAAGAGCAGGAAGAAGATCGCCACCGGGTAGTAGCGCAGCGCCATCGGCCGCACGTTGCGGTGCTGTTGTGGTGCGGCACCGCACTCGAAAGGTTCGAGCTTGGCCGCCGAAGCCTTGGGCCGCGGGCCCAGCAGTGCGTTGAGCCCGATCACCGCACCGACCACGCCCACCACCAGCAGCGCATAGAGCAGAAAGTGGAGGTAGGGGTTCATCGGCAAAAGGGGCGGGGGTGCCGCGGCATCCTATCGACGCGTCCCGGCACGGGCTTGTCGCAAATCAAGGGTCGGGGCGGCTGCGGCAGTCGCTCGCTAAGATCGACTCACCCTTGCAGCCGGATGGGCAAACGGCATGCGCCGCGTCTTCGTCATCGGTGCCACCGGCACCATCGGTCAGGCCACCGTGCGCGCGCTGCAGCAGCAGGGTGACGAGGTCGTGTGCTTCGTGCGCTCGCGCGCCGGCGTGGGCGGGCGGCTGGCGCCGGCCGACAGCGAACGCCTGCTGCCCGGCGCCACGCTGCGCGTCGGTGACGTGGCCGACCCGGCGTCGCTGGCGCGCGAGGGTTTTCGCGGCGAACGTTTCGACGTGCTGGTGTCCTGCCTGGCTTCACGCACCGGCGCGCCGCAGGACGCCTGGGCCGTGGACCACCAGGCTCATGTGCACGCGCTGGCCGCGGCGCAACAGGCCGGCGTGTCGCAGATGGTGCTGCTGTCGGCGATCTGCGTGCAGAAGCCGCTGCTGGCCTTCCAGCAGGCCAAGCTGGCCTTCGAGCAGGTGCTGATCGAATCGGGCCTGTGCTACTCGATCGTGCGGCCCACCGCCTTCTTCAAATCGCTGTCCGGCCAGGTGGAACGCGTGAAGCAAGGCAAGCCTTTCCTCGTCTTCGGCGACGGCAGGCTCACGGCCTGCAAGCCCATCAGCGACGGCGACCTGGGCCGCTACATCGCGGGCTGCCTGGACGACCCGGCGCGCCAGCACCGCGTGCTGCCCATCGGCGGGCCGGGTGAGGCCATCACGCCGCGGCAGCAGGGCGAAGAGCTGTTCAGGCTGCTGGGCCGGCCACCGCGTTTCAAGCAGGTGCCGGTGGCGCTGATGGACATGGTCATCGGCGTGCTGGGCACCGCAGGGCGGGTGTGGCCGGCGGCGGCGCGCAAGGCCGAGCTGGCGCGCATTGGCCGCTACTACGCCACCGAATCGATGCTGGTGTGGGACGCGGCGACGGGCCGCTACGACGCCGCCGCCACGCCGTCCACCGGCAACGAGACGCTGTTCGATTTCTACGCCCGGCTGGTGCGCGGCGAACAGGCGCCCGAACGCGGCGACCACGCGGTGTTCTGAAAGGGCTCAGCCCGTCGGCACGTCCAGCGTGGCCAGCAGGCGCTGCCGGCCCTGCAGCACATGGGCCTGCGCCAGCTTGTTGGCGCGGTCTTTCGCGCCCTTGCTGATGGCCTCGAAGATGCGCCGGTGCTCGTTATTGGAACGGCGCATGTTGACGCTGGCGTCGAAGTAGCGGCGCCGGAACAGGTGCAGCTCCTTCACGTGGTCTTCGTAGGCCTGCTGCGCGCGCTGGTTGCGGCACTGCGCCATCAAGAGCGCGTGGAAGCGCAGGTTCAGCGTGTAGTAGCGCGGGCTGTCGCCGGCCTCGCAGGCAGCGTCCATGCCAGCCAGCAGCTGCTCGAATTCGAGCCGGTCTGCTTCGCTCAGGTGCTCGGCCGCCTGCTCGGCGGCAAAGCCGAACAGCAGGGCGCGCAGCTCGTAGATCTCGGCCATCTCGCGCACCGAGATCTGGCGCACGAAGACGCCGCGGTTGCGCACCGCCACCACCAGGCCTATGCCCGTGAGCATGCGGATGGCCTCGCGGATGGGCCCGCGGCTGGTGCCCATGCGCAGCGCCAGCGCGGCTTCGTTCAGGCGTTCGCCGGGCGCGACTTCACCGCTGTAGATGAGCTGCTGCAGCTGTTCGCCCACGCCGTGCGCCAGGCTCTGCTCGGGCAGCGTGCGGCGCGCGGGCGCGGGCTTCTTCCTCGGGGTGGTGGAGCGGGTCGCCATGGCGGCGGGATGCTAGCGCAAGGGTCTGCATGCAGGCCGGCCTAAGTGTTTGCGATAGCCACCAAAGTGTTGACACTTTGAGAGATCCGCCACGACACTGCCGACCATGCCGCATGTCCCCGCATCCAGCGCGCTCGCGCGCTTCCGCGTCATCGATCTCACCCAGGTGCGCGCCGGCCCCACCGCCTGCCGCCAGCTGGCCGACTGGGGCGCCGATGTGATCCAGGTGCAGATGCCCGAGCACATGCGCGGCGACGACACGCTGGGCGGCCAGGACGGCAGCGACTACCAGTACACGCACCGCAACAAGCGCAGCGTCACGCTCAACCTGAAGGAAGCCAAAGGCATCGCGGCGCTGAAGGAACTGATCAAGACCGCCGACGTGGTGGTGGAGAACTTCCGCCCCGACGTGAAGTTCCGCCTGGGCATCGACCACGCGACGCTGGCGCAGGACCACCCGCGTCTGGTCTACGCCAGCATCTCCGGCTTCGGGCAGGACGGGCCGCTGGCCGAGCGCCCGGGCTTCGACCAGATCGCGCAAGGCATGGGCGGCTTGATGTCGGTGACCGGGCTGCCAGGGCAGGGACCGGTGCGTGTGGGCATTCCGATTGCGGACCTGTGCGCCGGCATCTTCGCCGCTCAGGGCATCCTGGTGGCGCTGCTGGAGCGCGAGGTCTCGGGCCAGGGCCAGTGGGTGCAGACCTCGCTGCTGCAGGCCATGGTCAGCATGATGGACTTCCAGACCGCGCGCTGGCTGGTGGACGGCGAGGTGCCGCAACAGGCCGGCAACTTCCACCCCACCAGCATCCCCACCGGCGTGTACAAGGCGCGCGACGGCTACATGAACATCGCCGTCTTCGGCAGCAAGATCTGGGAACGCTTCTGCACCACGCTGGGCGCGCCCGAGTGGATCCACGACCCGCGCTTCCACGACAAGGCCGGCCGCGGCCTCAACCGCGAGGTGCTCAACGCCGCCATCAATGAACGCCTGGCGCACCACGACCGCGCCCACTGGATCGAACGTTTCAACCAGGACGGCGTGGCCTGCGGCCACATCAACCGCATGGACGAGGTCTTCGCCGAAGCGCAGGTTCAGCACCTGGGCCTGGTGCAGAACGTGGTGAGCCAGCGCCTGGGCCCGCAGCGCCACGTGGGCCAGCCGGTGACGTTGCAGCGCACACCCAGCAGCCTGGTGCGCGCGGCGCCGCGGCGCGGTGAACACACGGAAGAGGTGCTGGGCGAGCTCGGCCTGGCGCCTGGCGACATCGCGCAGATGAAGGCGCGGGGGGTGTTCTGATGGCGGCCGACTACGTCTCGCCCACCGAACGGGTGCAGGTGCGCCTGGAAGGCAGCGCGCTGCACATCGTCTTCAACAACCTGGCGCGCCACAACGCGCTGAGCGTGGACATGTGGGGCGCGGTGCCGGCGCTGCTGGCGCAGGCGGCGGATGACGAACGTGTGCGCCTGGTGGTGTTCTCCGGCGCCGGCGAGAAGGCCTTTGTCTCGGGCGCCGACATCTCGCAGTTCGAAGACCAGCGTGCGGCCAAGGAGGCCGTCAAACACTACGAGGCGCTGGCCGAAGAGGCGCTGATGGCCATCTACCACTCGGCCAAGCCCACGCTGGCCAACATCCGCGGCTGGTGCATCGGCGGCGGCGTGAACGTGGCCATCAGCTGCGACATCCGCATCGCCGCCAGCGACGCGGTGTTTGCCATTCCTGCCGCGCGGCTGGGCCTGGGCTACCGCTATTCGGCGCTGAAGAACCTGGTCGACCTGATCGGCGTGGGCGCGGCGAAAGACCTGTTCTACACGGCGCGCCGCATCGACGCGGCCGAAGCGCTGCGCCTGGGCCTGGTGTCGCGTACGGCCGCGGTCGAGCAGCTGCCGGCGCTGCTGGCCGAATACACCGGCGCCATCGCCGAGAACGCGCCGCTCACCATCAGCGCGGCCAAGCAAATCGTCGGTGAGATGCTCAAGCCTTCGTCCGAGCTCGACGCCGAACGCTGCCGCGCGCTGATCCTGGCCTGCTTCGAAAGCGAAGACTACGCCGAGGGCCGCCGTGCCTTCATGGAAAAACGCAAACCACGGTTCTTGGGCCGCTGACGATGAAGTCTTATTCACTGCGCGTGGAAGGCACGCAGGCCGTGCTGCAGCTGGGTGAGCTGCCCCGGCCCGAGCCCGGCCCCGGCCAGGTGCTGCTGAAGATGGCCGCCGCGGGCCTGAACCGCGGCGAGTTCATCCCCGGCGGGCTGATCAAGGGTGGTGCCTCCAAGCCGGCCGGCATCGAAGGCGCGGGCGAGATCGTGGCGCTGGGCCAGGGTGTCAGCGGCCTGCAGACGGGCCAGCGCGTGATGGGCCGCTGCGCCGGCGCCTTCTCGGAGTACGCCGTGATGGATGCGCGCGAAGCGCTGCCCGTGCCACCCGGCCTGAGCCTGGAAACCGCGGCCGCGGTGCCGCTGAACTTCCTGGTGGTGCACGACATGCTCGTGCTGCAGGGCCGGCTGAAACCCGGTGAGTGGCTGCTGGTGACGGGCGTGTCATCGGGCGTGGGCGTGGCTTCGCTGCTGGTGGCCAAGGCGCTGGGTGCCAAGGTCATCGGCACATCCGGTTCGGTCGAGAAGCTGGCGCGGCTGCAGGCCCTGGGCCTGGACGTGGCGATCCACACCCGCGCGCCCGACTTCGCGGCCGCGGTGATGCAGGCCACCGGCGAGCACGGCGCCGACCTCGTGGTCAACACCGTCGGCGGCAGCGTCTTCGCCGAATGTGTGCGCAACATGGCCTTCGAAGGGCGGCTGGCCACCGTGGGCTACGTCGACCACCAGCTCACCGCACAGATCGACATCCAGGCCCTGCACGTCAGGCGGCTCACGCTGTTCGGCGTGTCGAACAAGATGCGCAGCGCCGAGCAGCGCGCCGCCGGTGTGCCGGCCTTCGTGCGCGAGCTGCTGCCGGCCATCGCCGACGGCCGCATCCGGCCGCTGGTGGACCGCGTGTTCCCCTTCGAGCAGCTGGTGGCCGCCCAGGCCCACATGGAAAACAACCAGCACCTGGGCAAGATCGTGCTGAAGATCGCCGGAGACTGAGACCACCATGCACCGCCACACCCTGAAGTTCGCCGCGCTGTCGCTGCTCGTCCTGGCCGGCGGGGCGCATGCGCAGGCCTGGCCCAGCAAGCCCCTGCGCCTGGTCATCGGCTTCGCGCCCGGCGGTGCGGCCGACTACGTGGCGCGCACCATCGCCGACCCGCTCGGCCGCGTGCTGGGCCAGACCGTGACGGTGGAAAACCGCGCCGGCGCCGGCAGCAGCCTGGCCGCCGACTTCGTGGCCAAGGCGCCGGCCGACGGCTACACGCTGCTCATCGCCAGCCCCAGCAGCATCTCGGTGAACCCCGCACTCAACCCCAAGCTCAGCTACAGCGCGAAAGACCTGCTGCCGGTGACGCGCGTCACCACCTCGCCGCTGGTGGTGGCGGTGCATCCCGGCGCGGGCATCAACAGCTTCCAGGAACTGATCGCCGTCGCGAAGGCCAAGCCGGGTTTCCTGAACTACACCAGCTCGGGCAACGGCTCGGCGCCGCACCTGGGCGCGGCCCATTTCAGCAAGGTGGCGGGCGTGGAGATGGTGCACATCCCCTACAAGGGCGGCGCACCGGCCATCCAGGCCGTGGTGGCCGGTGATGCACAGCTCACCTTCGGCACGCCGCCTTCGGTGCTGCCCATGGTGCAGGCCGGGCGACTGAAGGCGCTGGTGGTGACCAGCACCGACCGGTCGAGCCTGGTGCCCGACGTGCCTGGCACCGCCGAAGGCGGGCTGCCGGCCTACAGCCTGTCGTTCTGGTACGGCTTCTTCGTGCCGGTGGGCACACCGGCCGACGTGACGAAGAAGCTCTACGAAGCCACCCAGCAGGTGATGCAGCGGCCTGAGGTGAAGGCCGCGCTGGCGCGCGAGGGCACCGAGGTGGCGATGTCGAAGTCGCCCGAGGACTTCGCGGCCTTCCTCAACGAAGACAACCGCTTCTGGGCCCGGCTGGTGAAGGACGCCGGCGTGAAAGCCGACTGAGCGCCGCCAGGGGGCGGCTGCGGCCCTTCAATGCGCCGCGCCCGAGAGCCACTTCAGCAGCGCGCGGTGCAGCTCCTGCACGTCCATCGGCTTGGGCACGAAGTCGTTCATGCCGGCATCGCGGCAGGCGCGGCGGTCTTCTTCGTTGGCATTGGCCGTCAGCGCGAGGATGGGCACCGCCGCCCAGCCCGGCAGGCGGCGCAGCGCACGGGTGGCGGCCAGGCCGTCCATCACCGGCATCTGCACGTCCATCAGCACCAGCGCGTAGGGCCGCGCGGCGGCCAGCGTCACGGCCTGTTCGCCGTCGGCGGCCGCGTCCACCACCAGGCCCAGGGCCTGCAGCATGGCCAGGGCGATCTCGCGGTTCACCTCGTTGTCTTCGGCCAGCAGCACGCGCGCGCCGGCGTGGCGCTGCTTCAGCAGCGCCTCGGCGGCGCCGGGCGGCGCGCCTTCGGGCGGCAGCGGCGCCGGCCCTTCGCCGCGCTGCAGCCGGGCCGTGAACCAGAACGTGCTGCCGGCGCCGGGTGTGCTGTCCACCCCGGCCTCGCCACCCATCAGGCGCGCCAGCCGCTCGGCAATGGCCAGGCCCAGGCCGGTGCCGCCGTAGCGGCTGGCGGTTGAGAGCTCGGCCTGCTCGAAAGGCTTGAAGATGCGCTGCACGGCGTCGGCCGCGATGCCGATGCCGGTGTCCTTGACCCAGAAGCGCACCCGCAGCGCGTCGCCCTGTTCTTCCAGCAGGTCGGCGCCCAGGGCCACGGTGCCCTGATCGGTGAACTTGACGGCGTTGCTGGCGAAGTTGAGCAGCGCCTGGCGCAGCCGCATCGGGTCACCGCGCAGCCAGGCGGGCACCGAGTCGGGGTCCACCGTCACCACCAGGCCCTTGGCCGCGGCGGCGTCGGAGATGATGGAGTGCACACCGTCCAGGATGCTCGAGAGGTGGAAGTCGGCGTGCTGCAGGTCCAGCCCGCCGGCCTCGATGCGCGACAGGTCCAGGATGTCGTTGATGATGGCCATCAGGTGGCGGCCGGCGCTGTCGATCTTGTCCAGCCGCCGCGCCTGTTCGGGCGTCACGCCCGACTGCCGCATCAGGTAGTTCATGCCGATGATGGCGTTCATCGGGGTGCGGATCTCGTGGCTGATGTTGGCCAGGAACAGCGTCTTGGCGCGGTTGGCGCCCTCGGCGGCGTCGCGCTCCCGGTGCGCGCGCAGGGCCTCGATGGCGATCGACACGTTGCGCGCCAGTTCCTCCAGCGGCGCCACCTCCTGCGCGTCGAAGGCGTCGGACTCCGCCGCATAGACCATCAGGGCGCCGAAGCAGCGCTCGGGGCCGGTGAGCGGCAGCGCCACGCTGGCGCGGAAGCCACGCGCCAGCGCCGCGTCGCGCCACGGCCGCACGTTGGGGTTGGTGGCCCAGTTCTGGTTCACCTGCGGCTGGCCGCTGCGGATGGTGCGGCCGGTGGGGCCCTGGCCGGTGGCGCGCGCCTCGTCCCACGAGACGCTGATGTCGTCCAGGTAGTCGATGCCGCTGCCGGCACGCGCCACCGGGCGCACCGTGCGCCCCGCATCGTGCTCGGCGTAGCCGATCCACGCCATCACGAAGCCGCCGGCCTTGACCACGTCGTGGCACACCTGCGCCAGCAGCGTGGGCTCGTCGCGGGCGCGGAACAGCGTCAGGTTGCCGCTGCTCAGCACGCGCAGCGTGCGGTTGATGCGGCGCAGGCGCTCTTCGGCATGGCGCCGCGCCGTGATGTCGCGCGACAGCACCATGAAGCGCGCATCGGCATCACCCGGCGCCGACTTGCGCGCCACCGAGAGTTCGAAGCTCATCGGCCCCGCTGCCAGCTGCAGCGTGATGGTGTGCCCTTCGGAATGGCCGCTGGCGTGGGCTTCCCGCAGCGCCGCGTGCACCTCGGCGGCGGCTTCGGGCGCCAGCACCTCGTCCACCGTGCGGCCCAGCAGGTCTGGCGGCGGCGCGGCCAGCAGGTCCTGGCGCGCGGCGTGGAAGCCGAGGTAGCGCCCCTGCAGGTTCATCTCGAACAGCGGGTCGGGAATGGCGTCCAGCGTCGCCGCCAGGTCCTGCTGGGCGGCGCGCACGGCCTGTTCGGCGGCCTTGCGCCCGCTGATGTCGCGCTCGATGGCCACCAGGTGCCCGGGCCGGCCCTGCGGCCCGGCCATCGCGACGATGTCGATCTCCACCCAGTAGGCCTGGCCCTGGCGCGTGTAGTTCAGCAGTTCGGTGTGCACCGGCTCGCCGCGCTGCAGCGCCGTGCCCACGCGCGCGAGTTCGGCGCGGTCGGTGCCTGCGCCTTGCAGGATGCGCGGCGTGCGGCCCAGCGCCTCGCTGCGGCACCAGCCGGTCAGGCGTTCGAAGGCCTGGTTGACGAAGACGATGCGCGGGCCGGGATCCTGCAGCGGCTCGGCTTCGGTGATCAGCACCACGTCGTTGAGGCGCGCCACCGCACCGGCCAGCAGGCGCAGTTCCTCTTCGGCGTGCCAGCGTTCGGTGATGTCCAGCACCGTCACCACCACCTGGGCCGGCGCGCCGTCGCCGTCGCGCAGCAGGAAGGCATTGCACAGCGCCCAGCTCGGGCGCGCACGGCCGGGCCGGTGCAGGCCCACCACGCGGTCGTGCAGCGGCGCCTGCCGGGCCAGCACCTCGTTGACCGGGTAACGCGCCGGCACCAGCGGCGAGCCGTCCTCCTCGATGAAGGACCAGCCCGCTTCGAAGGCGCCGCCCGTGCGCAGCTGCTCCAGCGTCAGGCCGAGGAAGCGCAGTGCCGCGGGGTTGGCGTCCAGCACCCGCGCGTCGGGCGCGTGGATCAGCACCCCGGCAGGCAGGTTGGCCAGCAGCGCGCGCAGCCGCTCTTCGTTGGCACGCAGCGCCTCCTGCACGCGGTAGCGCTCGGTGACGTCGCTGAACACCAGCACCACGCCGGTGACGGTGCCCTCGGGCGTGCGGATGGGGGCGGCGCTGTCGGCGATCTGGTATTGCGCGCCGTCGCGCGCCAGCAGCAGCGTGCCGTTGGCCAGGTCGATGGTGCGGCCCTGCTCGATCACCTGGCGCACCGGGTCCAGTGCCGGCGTGCGGCCTTCGCCCTGCACGATGCGGAACACCTCGGCCAGCGGCTGGCCCAGGGCCTCGGCCGCGGCCCAGCCCGTCAGGCGTTCGGCGGTGCGGTTCATGCGCGCCACGCGGCCTTCGGCGTCGGTGGCGATCACGGCGTCGCCGATGGAATCGAGCGTGGTGGCCAGGTTCTGCTCGCTGCGCTCCAGCGCCAGCCGCGCCTGCATGGCCTCGCTCATGTCCATGTGCGTGCCCACCATGCGCAGCGGCGCGCCCTGCGCGTCGCGCTCCAGCACCTGCGCCCGGTCGAGCACCCACACCCAGTGGCCGTCGGCGTGCCGCATGCGGTAGACCTCGTCGAAGCGCGGGCTGCGGCCTTCGAGGTGCGCGCGCGAGGCGGCCTGCACCCGCGGCAGGTCGTCGGGATGCACCCGCGAACGCCAGCGTGCCGAGCCGGCATCGGCCTCCTCGTGCGGCAGCCCCAGCATCGAGTTCCAGCGCGGGTTGACGATGGCCGTGTTGCTGCGCACGTCCAGGTCCCACAGCCCGAGGTCGCCGCCGCGCAGCGCCAGCTCCAGGCGGCGCGCGCTGCGCTGCAGCAGCTGGGCCTGCTCGGCTTCGAGCCGGTCGATGGCGCGCTGGCGCCGCTGCGTGACGGCCAGCGCCGCCAGCGACGAGGCCAGCAGCAGCGTGTAGAGCACGCTGTACACCAGCGCCTGGCGCCACCAGGGCGCGTGAATGGCCTCCATGCTGCGGCTGATGGCCACCACCAGGTGCTTGTCCAGCGCCAGGCCGGGCGGCCGCACGTTGTGCTGCGCCATCATGCGGTACTCGCCGGTGGCGGCCACGATGCCGGTCATCACGGTGGCCGGCTGCCCGCTGTCGCGGTGGCGGCTGAAGAAGCTGCCCGGCCGGTCGAGCCGGATGCCCGCCAGCTCGGGCCGCGGCGGCTCGTAGGCCAGCGCGATGCCGTCACTGTGGCCGACCGCGGCCCACATGTCGGGCGCGTACAGCATCGAGTGCAGCAGCACGCTGAAGAAGTCGGGCTCCAGCGTCAGCGTGAGCACGCCGCCGAAGCCACCATCCGGTGCCGGCACCACCAGCGACAGCGCCATCAGGTGCGCGCCCGACTGGCCCTTGAAGGGCGGCGTCAGCCAGAGCCGGCTGAAACCGGGCTCGCGCTGCGGGCCGCTGAAGTAGGCGCGGGCGCTGACGTCGCGCCCCACCATCTCGGGCCGGTTGCTGGCGCTGACCCGGCCCGTGCGGTCGGCCAGCAGCAGGGTGCGCACGCCCGGCATCGCGCCGTCCAGGGCCTTCAGCCGCGGCGCCGCCCGCGCCACCACTTCGGCGGGCGGCCAGGTGGTCAGGTCGTCGCGCAGTCCGCGCAGCGCGGCGTCGGCGGCCACCAGCTGGCGCGACAGGTTGGCGTCGACGCCTGCGGCCTGCGCGGCCAGCAGCGCACGCTGCTCGTCTTCGGACTGGCGGCGCTCGCGGACCAGGTCCCAGGCGCCGAACAGGCCCACGGCCAGCAGCATCGCGCCCACCAGCCACCCCTGTTGGCGCACGCGCCGCAGCGCGCGCCGGGCGCCGGGTTCTGTCTCGACGGGTTCGCTGCGCGTGTCGATCATGGGCTGCGGCCCGGCTGGCGTACAACGGCTGCGACAGCCCGCCAGCAGGCCATGGTCTTCGGGGCATTCTGCATCAGGCCCCGCGCGCGGCCGTGCGTGAAATCCCGCCGCGCCCGGCCCGCGTCACGGGGGTGGCAGCGGCCGTTGCCGGCCGCCGCGCACGCTCAGGAGGCCGCTTCGGCCGGCCGCGGCTCGCGGCGCACACCCGGCGCCAGGCGCGGCTCTGCGCCCATGCGGTACAGCGCATTGGCCATGATGCAGAAGCCGGTGGCGGCGAACCACACCATGGCGCCGCCCACGAAGGCGGTGAAGAACAGCCAGTAGGGGCTGTGCAGCAGCGACAGCAGCGAGGCGATGCTCAGGTTGATGCCCACCGCCACGTAGATGCGGCGCTCCAGGTACCAGCTGTCGGTCTGCATGAAGTACAGGTCACCGGGTTTCCAGCCCGGCCGCGCCAGCGCGGGCGGGAAGCCCAGCTTCGCCAGCACGTTGCCCACCGGGCAGAAACCGGTGAGTGCGACGTTGATGGACACCGCCGCCGTGGCGATGACGCCCAGCACCCACAGCGGGTCGGCCCAGTGGGCCAGCGCCGTGCTGCCGAGGATGACGACGCCGGCGACGAGCCACACGCTGCGCTCGATGTACCAGCGATCGGTGGGGACGATGTAGAGACCGGGGCGGGGGGACATGTTGGGCTCCTCTCATGGCACGGCCGGCAGCCCCGAGCGGGCCACCTGGGCTCGCCTTCAGTTTGGTCTTGCGCCGGGGCGCGCGCTTGATGTCCATCAAGGAGCGTGCGGCCGCGGGGCCCGGGGGCGGGCTGACCCGCTCCCGCTGGTGGCGCCCGGTGCGTAGACTCGTCCGCACCTGCCGGCGCAGACCGACAAGGCAGGGCTAGGAGACGACATTGCAGCTGACGAACTCCGCAGGGCCGGCCTACTTTCACCAGGTCGTCGATTGCCAATGGGCCTGTCCGGCGCACACGCCGGTGCCCGAGTACATCCGGCTCATCGGCCAGGGGCGTTACGACGACGCCTACATGATCAACTGGGTGTCCAACGTCTTCCCGGGCGTGCTGGGCCGCACCTGCGACCGGCCTTGTGAACCGGCCTGCCGGCGCGGGCGCGTCGAAGAGAACAATGGCACGGCGCCAGAGCCGGTGGCCATCTGCCGCCTGAAACGGGTGGCGGCCGACCACAAGGGCAACATCCGCGCCCGTCTGCCCCAGGTGGCCCCGCGCAACGGCAAGCGCGTGGCCTGCGTCGGCGCGGGCCCGTCTTCGCTGACGGTGGCGCGCGACCTGGCACAGCTGGGCTACGACGTGACGGTGTTCGACGGCGAGGCCAAGGCCGGCGGGTTCATCCGGTCGCAGATCCCGCGCTTCCGCCTGCCCGAGTCGGTGATCGACGAAGAGACCGGCTACATCCTCGACCTGGGCGTGACGTTCGAGAGTGGCCGCCGCATCGATTCGATGCAGGCGCTGCTGCAGCAGGGCTACGACGCCATCTTCGTGGGCTGCGGTGCGCCGCGCGGGCGCGACCTGCAGATCCCGGGCCGCACCGAAGCCGCCGCCCACATCCACATCGGCATCGACTGGCTGGCCTCGGTGTCCTTCGGCCACATCACCAGCGTCGGCAAGCGGGTGATCGTGCTCGGCGGCGGCAACACCGCCATGGACTGCTGCCGCTCGGCGCGGCGCCTGGGCAGCAAGGACGTGAGCGTGATCGTGCGCAGCGGCTACGAGGAGATGAAGGCCTCGCCCTGGGAGAAGGAAGACGCCACGCACGAAGGCATTCCCATCCTCAACTTCCACGTGCCCAAGAGCTTCGAGCACGACAACGGCAAGCTGTGCGCCATGACCTTCGAGCTCGTGCGCGCCGAGTACGACGCCAAGGGCCGGCGCAACCTGGTGCCCACCGGCGAGCCCGACGTGCGCGTGCCCTGCGACACGGTACTCGTGGCCGTGGGCCAGGAGAACGCCTTCCCCTGGATCGAGCCCGACTGCGGCATCCGCTTCGACCAATGGGGCCTGCCGGTGCTGGCCGAAGGCACGTTCCAGTCGTCGCTGCCGCACGTGTTCTTCGGTGGCGACGCCGCCTACGGCCCCAAGAACATCATCACCGCGGTGGCCCACGGCCACGAGGCGGCGGTGTCCATCGACCGCCTGCTGCACCGCGAGGACGTGCGCCAGCGTCCGCCGCCCATGAGCAACCTGCTGTCGCAGAAGATGGGCATCCACGAGTGGAGCTACGACAACGACATCTCCAACGACACGCGCTTCAAGGTGCCATGGGCCGCCGCCGAGAAGGCGCTGGCCAGCATCCGCGTCGAGGTGGAGCTGGGCTTCGACGCCGCCACCGCCTACAAGGAGGCCGAGCGCTGCCTGAACTGCGACGTGCAGACCGTGTTCAACCGCGACACCTGCATCGAGTGTGACGCCTGCGTCGACATCTGCCCGATGGACTGCATCACCTTCACCGAAGGCGGTGAAGAGGCCGAGCTGCGCACGCGCCTGAAGGCGCCGGCGCGCAACCTGGCGCAGGCGCTGTATGTCTCGACGGACCTGAAGAGCGGCCGCGTGATGGTGAAGGACGAAGACGTGTGCCTGCACTGCGGCCTGTGCGCCGA
>CAYREA010000003.1:0-105849 GCA_964423075.1 uncultured Rubrivivax sp.
TCGACCGTCTCGCCGATGTTGTCGCCGCCCACCGCCGAGGTGATGATCGACTGCACGTCGGCGATGTTCATGCCGAAGCGCGCGGCGGCGTCGCGGTTGATGGTCACGTCCACGTAGCGGCCACCGGTCAGGCGTTCGGCCAGTGCGCTGCTCACGCCGGGCACGTCCTTCAGCGCCTTCTCGATTTCACCCGTGACGCGGTCGATGACCGCCAGGTCGGCACCCGCCACCTTCACGCCCACCGGGCTCTTGATGCCGGTGGCGAGCATGTCGATGCGGTTGCGGATCGGTGGCACCCAGATGTTGGCCAGGCCCGGCACCTTGACGATGCGATCCAGCTCGTCGACCAGCTTGTCCTGCGTCATGCCGGGCCGCCATTGGCTCTTGGGCTTGAACTGGATCGTGGTCTCGAACATCTCCAGCGGCGCCGGGTCGGTGGCCGTCTCTGCGCGGCCGGCCTTGCCATACACGCTGAGTACCTCGGGCACGGTCTTGATTAGGCGGTCGGTCTGCTGCAGCAGCTCGGCCGCCTTACCGGCGCTCAAGCCCGGCAGCGCTGACGGCATGTAGAGCAGATCGCCCTCGTCGAGCCGAGGCATGAACTCGCCGCCGATGTGCTGCAAGGGCCACAGGCTCGCGACCAAAACAACGGCCGCGACCGCGAGCGTGAGCTTCGGTACCCGCAGCACCGCGTTGAGCAATGGTCTGTAAAGCGCAATCAGCAGCCGGTTGAGCGGGTTGGTCTTCTCATCCGGAATGCGCCCGCGGATCAGGTAACCCATCAGCACCGGGATCAGCGTCGCCGACAACCCCGCCGCAGCGGCCATCGCATAGGTCTTGGTGAAGGCCAGCGGCGAGAACAGCCGCCCCTCCTGCGCTTCCAGCGTGAACACCGGGATGAACGACAGCGTGATGATCAGCAGCGAGAAGAAGAGCGCGGGGCCGACCTCGGCAGCCGAGTCGCCGATCACCTTCCAGCGCGCTTCGCCTTCGAGCTTCTGATCGGGGTGCTCATGCCCCCAGCGCTCCAGATGTTTGTGCGCGTTCTCGATCATCACCACCGCCGCATCGACCATCGCCCCGATCGCGATCGCGATACCGCCGAGCGACATGATGTTGGCGTTGACGCCCTGGTAGTGCATCACGATGAAGGCCATCAGGATGCCGAGCGGCAGCGAGACGATCGCGACGAACGCCGAGCGCAGGTGGAACAGGAAGATGAAACACACCACTGCAACGACGATGAACTCTTCGAGCAGCTTGAAGCCGAGGTTCTCGACCGCGCGCTCGATCAGGCTGGAGCGGTCGTACACCGGCACGATCTCCACGCCCTTGGGCAGGCTGCTTTGCAGTGACACCAGCTTGGCCTTCACCGCCGCAATCGTCTCGAGCGCGTTCTTGCCCGAGCGCATCACGATCACGCCGCCGGTGGCTTCGCCCTCGCCGTCGAGTTCGCCGATGCCGCGTCGCATCTCGGGGCCGACCTGGATGCGCGCCACGTCGCCCAGGCGCACGGACACCCCTGCGTCGGTGGTGACGAGCGGTACCTTGCGGAAGTCGTCGAGCGATTGCAGGTACCCGGACGCGCGCACCACGTACTCGGCCTCGCCGAGTTCGAGCACCGAGCCGCCGGCTTCCTGGTTGGACTTGCGGATCGCATCGACCACCTTGGTGTGTGCAATGCCGTAAGCCGCCAGCTTGTCCGGGTCGAGCAGGATCTGGTACTGGCGCACCATGCCGCCGACCGAGGCGACCTCGGCGACATTGGCCACGGTCTTCAGCTCGTACTTGAGGAACCAGTCCTGCAAGGCACGCAATTGGCCGGCATCCATCTGGCCGCTGCGATCGATCAGCGAGTACTGGTAGATCCAGCCGACACCGGTGGCGTCCGGCCCGAGCGAGGCCGTCGCCCCGGGCGGCAATCGCGACTGCACCTGGTTCAGGTACTCGAGCACCCGCGAGCGCGCCCAGTACAGGTCGGTGCCGTCGTCGAACAGCACGTAGACGAAGCTGTCGCCGAAGAACGAATAGCCGCGCACCGTCTTCGCACCCGGCACCGACAGCATCGTCGTCGTCAGCGGATAGGTGATCTGGTTCTCGACGATGCGCGGCGCCTGGCCGGGGTAGGTGGTGCGGATGATGACCTGCACATCCGACAGGTCGGGCAACGCGTCCAGCGGCGTCCTGAGCACCGAGTACACGCCCCAGGCGCTGAGCATCACGGTGGCCAGCAGCACCAGGAAGCGGTTGACGATCGACCAGCGGATCAGCGCGGCGATCACGGCTTGCTCCCGGAGGCTGCGGCGGCCGGTTTGGGCTCCGGCGCCAGCACCGTCACGGCGCTGAGCTGCGGCTGGTTGTCGGCATCCATGTAGAACTCAAAGCCCACCTTGTCGCCAGCGGCAAGGCCGCGCGGCAGGCCGCGCGGCGGCGGCTTGAAGTCCATCGTCATCGGCCCCCACTTCAGCGACGCGATCGGGCCGTGCGACAGCGTCAGCGCATCGCGCCCGAGGCTCTCCACCTTGGCCTCGCCCTGGTGCCGCGGCGCGGTGTTGGCGGCGTCGGGCTTGGGCTCGACGTTCAGGCGCGCCTCGACGCCCTTCAGGCTGGCTTCCGAATCGATCAGGAACTGCGAAGACACGACGACGCGCTGTCCGGCCTGCAGGCCGCGCTTGATCTCGGTCTGGCCGCCGGTCTCGATGCCGATCTCGACCTCGACCGGACGGAAGCGGCCGCTGTCTTCGGCGAGCATTACGACGGTGCGACGGCCGGTCTGGATCACGGCCTCGGTCGGGATCAGTAGCGCCTTGCCGGCGCGCGTGTCCATGAACTGCATCTGCACGAACATGCCGGGCACCAGCGTGCCCTGCGGATTCGCAATTTCGAGCCGAGCCTTGAGCGTGCGCGTGGTCGGGTTGACCTCGGGCACGATGGCCTGCACCTTGCCTTCGAAGGTGGCCCCCGGCGCAGCGGGACTGCGCGCCTGCACCTTGGTGCCGGGCCGCAGCAGCGGCGACTGGCTTTCGGGCACCTCGGCGTTGGCCCAGACGGTGGTGAGGCCGTTGATGCGGAACAGCGTCGCGCCCGCCATCACCGTCATGCCCTCGCGCGCCATCAGCTCGGTGATGACGCCGCCGATGGGCGCGAAGAGGGTGATGCGCGGCTGTGTGCGGCCGGAGTTCTCGACGAGCGCGATCTGCGCTTCGCTCATGCCGACTTGGCGCATGCGCTGGCGCGCGCCATCGACGAGGGGTGCGAGTTCGGTGCCCTGCATGCGCCGCACCGACAGGAACTCTTCCTGCGCCGCGATCCAGTCCGGCACGTAGAGCTCGGCCAGCGCCTGCCCTCTGGCCACGCGGTCGTGCGTGGCACGCACATGCAGCCGTTCAACGAAACCCGTGGCGCGCGCCTGCACCACGGTTTGGTCGCGCTCGTTGAAGGCAATGCTGCCCACCGCAGCGACCTGCGGCGCCAGCGTTCCTTCGGTGACCGGGGCGGTGCGCACGCCCAGGTTCTGCTGGATGCGCGGGCTGACCGTGACCTTGCTGCCATCGCTGTCGCCGTCGGCATAGACGGGCACCAGCATCATGTCCATGAACGGTGACTTGGCCGGCTTGTCGAACTTGTTCCCCGGCACCATCGGGTCGTGGTAGTACAAGACCTTCTTGCCGGTGGAGGGATCGACGTCACCGGCCTTGAGTCCGTCCTTGATGTGTCGGCGGGTTGCGTCTTCGCCCTGCGCGATGTTTTGCGGCAGGCCCCCCGCTGGAGCCTCCGTCGTTGCCGCATCGCCACGCGCGGCGGCCGCGGGCGCCGAGGCCATGCCCATGCCGCGGTTCATGCCGGTGGCGTACAGCGCATAGCCGGTAGCGCCGAGGACGCCGGCCGCGACCAGGCCGATCAGGAGGGGTTTGAGTTTCATCGTTATTGCTCCTTGCTTGCCACAGGGCGGTCCGTCATGGCCGTTGGGTGTTCCGTCGGAAACAGGTACTCGAGCCGGGCCCACAGGCCAGCGGCCTCCATCTCCAAACGCAGGCGTTCCATGCGGGTTTCGATCTCCATGCGCCGCGCTTCCAGCACCACGGGCAGCGTCCCCGTGCCGCCGCGATAGGCGGCGATCGTCGCGCGCGTGCGCTCGGTGGTGAGCGGGATCAGCGAGGCGTCGTATTGCACCAACCGGTCACGAAGGCTATGCCACTGCTGGAGCCAGCTGCGGGTCTCGGCGACATGCTCGCGCGTGGCTTCCTCACGCTGGGCGCGCATCTGCTCGGCCATGGCCTGCTTGGCCGAGACCTCGCGGTCTTGCCGGTTCTTCTGATCGAGCTGCAGCGGAATCGAAACGTTGACCGACACCATGTTGGAGTAGGCCGAGCCGCGCTGGCTGTACATCAGCTCCACGCTCCAATCCGACTTCTTGTTGCTCTGCGCAATGTGGGCCTCGGCCCGCGCCACCGCCTCTTGCCTGAGCATCAGCGCGATCTGCGGGTGGTGTTCCAGCTGGGTCTCCAGGATGCCAGGTGAGAGTCGCACGGCAGCCAGTCCCGGCGGCGGCGCGAGCGCCTGCTCGGCATCGGTTCCGAGCCACCGCGCGAGCCGAGTTCTGGCCGTCGTGATCTGCAGTTCGATCTGACGGATGCGGTCGTCGAGTTGCGCGACAGCCGAACGTGCGGCGAACACGTCGGCCTGCGCGCCTCGCCCGCCACGATAGGCAGCCTCGGCGGCCTCGATCTGCAACGCGGTCTCGGCGCGCTGCACGGCCAGCAGCTCGCGCATGCGCTCCTGGTAGTGGCGATCGAGCCAGGCCATGGCGGTATCGCGTTGCAGGTTGGCCAGCGCGACGGCGCGACCGGCCTCGGCCGCTTCGGCCTCGCGGTCGAAGCGCGCCGCGCGGGCTTTGCGCTTCTCGTCGCGCGTGAACTCCTGCATCACGCCCACCGAGCGCATGGTCATGAAGTCGCGCGTCAGGCTGAACCGGTCAGCCCCGTTGATCGGCAGGTTGGTGATCCCAGCCTTCAGGGTCGGGTCGGGCAACTGCCCGGCCGCAAGAGCCATTTCACGCGCCGCGGCAGCGGCGGATTCCTGCGCCGGCAGTTGGCGTGATCGATCCTGTGCGAGGCGCAGCGCCTCATCGAGGGTCAGCGGCTGCTGGGCATGGGCATTCAGACCGATGGCGGCCGCGTTGAGCAAGGCCAAGGCCAGCGCCGGCGCCCAGCGGCGAGGCGACCGCCACGCAGGTGCAGCGTGGCGCGATGAAGCAGTGAACATGGGATCTCCAGACAACGAACCGGTGGCTTCGTGTCGAGCTCGATTCGCCGATGCGAGCATGGCTCGCGTATGGGAACGAGCACGACCGATGCGCTCAGGCGACCATCACGGTCGTCGGCGCAGCGTCGTCTGGAGGATCAGATTCGGAAGACGCAGTGCAGGATGGCGTGCGGCGGGGAGGCCGCAACCAAGGCGCTCAGCGTGGCCGCCGCGGGGCGCGGTGGCAGTGCCAACTCAGGCACCAGGGGCGTGGCATACAAGGCGGTCAGCATGGCCGGAGGTGCGTTCAGCGTCGGCGCCTTGTCGCTCTGTTGGCCATATTTGCAATGTTCGGCACAGAGGTTGGGCGATTCGGCATCCATCGCACCAACCATGTCGTCGCAATTGCTCAAAGGTGCCATCGACATACCGACATCCGCCTGGCCACGCTCGACTGGCGAGGCATTCGGCGCAGGCATCTCCATGTTCCCGGTCGCCCCCGACGCCAGGGCCGGGCATGCATAGGCAGCAATGGCCATTTGGGCCATGAGCAGCACACCGACAAGGCCACGGGCCACGGTTCGCAGGAATGATCGCGTCATGGTCGCGACTCCTCCAACGGAGACAACGACGCATCCCAGGCGCCTCGAGCGCCAACAGGGAACAGGTCGTTGATCGGAGTGGCAATCATGAATTTCGAAACAGATCAAGCGAGCAGCTTCAAGCCCGAGCCTGATCAAGCACATTGTATGGCGCTCAGGGTCGCGTCATGCCCCTTGCGGATGCTCACTCGTAAAACCCAGGCCGCCTGTAAACACGCGCTGCACACGTCGCTACACGGCGAACCTCGCCGCGATGCGGTAGCCACGCCGCAACGCCGATCCACGTCGGTCGGCGACAAAACCGCGTGCGCCACCGATCACACAGATGATGTAGCACCCAGCAGCGCGGCAGCCGGCAAGCACCGTGAACGGCTGGGATCTGGCTTGTGGCGCCACTGCAAATCGGCCAGCAACGCCAGCGATTGACGCTGGTGCTGACGCGTCGCGCCTCGGCGACCGCAAAAGCGCCGGCCCATTCGTGAGACGCTCGCCCCGCTACCTGCGGACATCGCGTCTGCTCAGCCTTCACTGGACGCCTCGGCGTTCCTGAAGTCCAGCTTGCTGGCGTTGCAGTCGTTACCTGCCTTGTAGAGATCGGACCTCGGTCCGATCGAACCGATGGCCCTCGGCCGTCACCGAGCCGCTTCGCTGCTTGCAGCGGAGCATCCCGAACGGGGAACCCCAAGTTCCCCGCCAGGGCTGGGTGTTCCCCTTCTTGCGAAGGAGAACACCATGTTCACTGTCCCCGCGACACGAGAAGTGCACGCCGTCGGCGTGCTGTTGGGTGGTTCCGGGCTTGCCCGGCATCTGCCCCTGCAGCCGCGTCCGCTGGCTGCGTTGTTGAAGCCACTGCCGATCGGCTCGCGAGAGCTGGCCGGCCGCGCCGAGCCGCGCGCTTTGGAGGTCAGCCCATGCTGACCAGCCTGTACCGCAAGCGCATTGCCCACCTGGCGGTTCAACTCGCCAAGGATGACCCGTTGATGGTCAAGGAAGTGATCGCCCGGCTGCGCCAGTCGGGCGAGATCGAGCCCGACGACCTGGTCTACCTGGACCAGATCGCCGACCGCTGGATCAAGATCGCCGAAGAGAACCGGACGAAGGAATCGCAGCGCCCACCACGGTCAGCCGTGCGGGCAGCTTGACGCCCTTCGCGCTGGCCATCTCCGAGACGATCTTCTCCAGCAGAGCCGGACGGTCACGATCAAGCGTCTGCGCCCACTCGGCCAGCGCCTGTTCAACATCGTCCGGTGTTTGCGCCCCCTCGAAGTCGAGCCCGAGCGATCGGAATTCCTCGACTTCCTGGGGTGTGAACCGTAGTGACTGGCCTGCGCGAAGCATCGTGTGGGTCTTTCGTGTGCGAATGGTCAGCGTACCAGCCTCGCACCTCCATTCAACCTTCGGGGAGTCCACGCCTCCCCAACCGGGATGGGTGTCCCCTCTGTCTTCGGAGCCGACACCATGCCCCCTGAGAAACCATCCTCGAAAAGCCGACGCTCCAACGTCGCTTCAGAGGAAGAACGTGCCTGGGTCACCTTCTACCGCCGTGTCGGCCGCGACGCGGCCATCGCCACCGAAGTGCTGGCCCAGCTCGAAGCCGATCCCGAGATGAAGCGCGCCCACCTGGCGCTGTACCTGTGCTGCAAGGAGTCCTTGCGTCTGCACAAGGCCCGGCTGGCGCGCAACAAGCGAATCGGGCAGTTCGTCCGCTGGTTCTGCCACGGACTGTTCGTTCGGCCGCTGCACGCGTTACGTCGCGCCGGTCGCCAAGGCGGTGAGCTGGTCGTTGAGTGTCTGCCGGACGCACCCCGCGAACCAGCCACTCGACATGTGCGCACGCTGACGCGCGAGCCCGAGTTCGCGCGAGCGGCATCGGGCTTCGATCAACCGGCGACGCCAAGTTCCGAGGTTGCGGCAACGCAACCATCGCGAGCCCAGGCAGCCCCCAAGGCCGCCTGAATCGGGGCAGCTGGCTTCGCAGCCACGCCCCGGATGCTGCACAGCGCCCGCTGTGCAGCCCGAGCCGCCGAGCGCTCACGCCCACCACCCGGTGGCGCGTGGCGCCCGGCCCCTTCCCTTCTCGCCGCGAGGCTGCCACCAAGTCGGCACGCCCTCAACTGCTTCGCCTGCGCCTTGACCAGGTCGCGAACCACCCATTCCAACGATCTGCCGCCGGCAGATCCTCCCTCTCATTCGAAAGGATTCCCATGGCCACTGCTGCCGATGTCCTGCGCGCCATCGAGGTGCGCGCCGATCGTGCCCTCGTCACGGAACTGCGCCTGATGGTGCAGGAGGTTCTTGCTCTGCGCCTGCATGCGGGCCTCGAGGACCGGGCGCATGCTGACGCGCTGCTGCTCAAGCTGGATCACCTCGAACAGGCGCAGCTGAGCACTGCGTCATCAGCCGATTCGGCGCCAGCGTTCCTGATGCCGACGCTGAGCTTGCCGACGCTCGAAACTGCCGAGCCCGACGCCTAGCGGGTGGAGCTCTATGCCGCCGAGTACGGCGACCTCGAAGACGTGCTGACCGTCGCCCAGTTCGCCGATGGCGTGCAACTCGTTCGCCAGCGCCTGGCACCCGAAGGCGACTACGTGGTGAGCGCCTCCTGGGTACGCCACCACGGCGAACTGACGATCACCACGCCGCGTGGCATGGTGCTGGCCCGCGTGCAGGCCGCCGCCGGCTGCGTTGCTGCCGCTGCGCCCGCTGTGCTGCAGGCGTGTGAGGCGCTGCGTGCCGGTGACTCGGCGGAGATTTCGCAACTCTTCGGCCACATGCTGGCCGCGGCCTGACCAGCTGCGGACCGCCCGACAGAGCCTGACCGCATGGCGGCCAACCCTCAGTGGGCGCCATGCCCAGAGCCAGCGCTCAAGCGACGCGACGACAGGCATCGGCCTCGCGGTCGATGAGCCAGTGCAGGAAGCGGGTTTCCCGCGACGTGCCCCAGAAATGCGCCTTGCAGCGGACCACATAGGCCTCCAGATCCGCGAACGTGCGAACCCCCACCGGCTCGATCGTGGTGATCTTGGTGAAGCGTTCGACCTCCTTGCGGGTGAGTCGGATCTGATGTCCAAGGCGGATCATGAGGGCGATGTCCAAGCGGTTCCGGCCGCCATGTTGGCCGGGTTTCAAGGGCTTGTGCATATCGGTGGGCCCGATCACCGCAAAGATTTCTGTGGCGTGACTTGACTGTCATTGCATCGACATCCAGCCTGCGCGTTGGCCGATGCGAGCGACACGTTGTCAGGTCTGCGCGACGGTCATCGCCGCACGCCGGTCACGGTCTCCGACGCGCCGCCACCCAAAAGCGCTCGCCGATGCCGGCGGTTGCGGGTGGCATAGGGACCGGCCGAATTGCACGCCGCTGTTCGGCCGACCACACTTCGAGCGTTTTCACCGCGTTGCTTTCATGAACGCATCCGGCCGATGCCGGCGTCGCAGTCGTTACCTGCCTCATCCACCTCGCGGGGACATCGTCCCCGACAGGGAGCGGCGTTCCTGCTTTCCACCGAAGGAGAACGCCTTGACCCCCACCACCCTCAGCCGCGCCGAACTCGTCGCCCAGTTGCTGGCGGCCGAGCCGCTGCCCGCCACCCGCGTTGGCGATCATCAATTGCCCTATGGCGGCACGCCGGTCCATGACGCGGCGTTGGCACACAAGCTCGGCGTCGCGCGCGAGTTGCTGATGCGCGATCTGCAGGCGCAGATGCACCGGGGCCCGATCATGGACTCGCCGCAGGTCCTCAAGGACTGGCTGCGCCTGCACTGCGCCGGGCTGGAACACGAAGTCTTCCTGGTGCTGTATCTGAGCTCGTCGCATGCGCTGATCGAGGCCGAGCAGCTCTTCCGCGGCACGCTGACGCAGACCTCGGTGTACCCAAGAGAAGTGGTCAAAGGCGCGCTGGCTCGCAATTGCGGCGCGCTGGCCATTGCCCACAACCACCCCACCAGTGGCAGCGCCGAACCCAGCCGCGCCGATGAGCATTTGACACAGTCGCTGCGCCAGGCGCTGTCACTGGTCGATGTGCGCCTGATCGACCACTTCATCGTCTCAGGCGAGACGGTCCTCAGCTTTGCCGAGAAGGGCCTTCTGTAGCCTCATGTGCCGTGCGCCTGCGCCACCCCAGAAGGGCCGAGACTCACAGCTCGGCTTCGGCCATCAGCTCGGTCATGGTCAGGTCCATGGCCCGCGCGATGCGCACGATGGACACGATCCCCGGGTTCTGGCCGCCGCGCTCGATGCTGCTCATGTAGGAGCGGTCGATCGCGCTGCGATGCGCCAATTCCTCCTGCGAGACGCCCTTCACCAGCCTGCACCGCCGAATGGCAGCGCCCAGTGCAACAAGCACTGGGTCGTTCGCGTGCCGGGGCGACGAAATGGGCATGCAGGCATGGTCGCCATATGATGGCAATCACACCACGGACGATCTTCCACATGTCGGCGCGATCAGTGCATCAACCCTGCGCGAAGCGACCGGAAAGCGGCGACGACAAGACCATCGCGCCGGACGTGAGGCCCTCTGCACGGCACCCCGCTTGCTTCAACCCCATGGGGCTCCTGCCCCGATGGGCACAGGGGCCCTTCCAACCGAGAAGGAAAGCCATGACGAGCAACGCACCGCACTGCCCGATCTGCCCCGGCAAGGGCGTCCCGTTGGGATCGCTGGGCCGGCTGCGCTGGTACCGCTGCCGCGACTGCGGAATGGACTTCAACCGTCCTGCCCCGGCACGCGCGGCACCAACACCCTCACCACAACGAGAAGGAGCCTGCCTTGGATGAGACCACTGTGGCCACACTGCAGCAACTGGCCGAGCCCTTGGTTGCACTGTCGATCACCCATCTGACCGCCTCCACCCGCCAGAAGCTCGCGGCCGACGACCTGTCGGTCAATGCCTACCCCAGCGACTACGGCGGCCTGGTCTACGTCGGCGAACCAGCGTATCGCCTGCCGACCGAGCCCGACCTGGCCGCCATCTTCGAGGTGGCCGTCAACGCCGGCATCGTCTGGCTCAAGTTCGACAGCGACGCGGCCATCGTCGATGGCCTGCCGGTCTTCGACCAAGCCGGCGACGGCTGATGCGCCGTTTCACCCTCAGCACCCGCTGAGCCCATGGCCACCGTCTGGTGGCTCCGAGTCCCCCAACAGGGCGTCGCGCCACAAGGTCGACGCCCTGTTTCATTTCATGGAGCTTTCGACATGCCCCACTTGATGGAGATCACCCGATGAGCACGGTGACGCTCAATCCCGGACAGCGGCTGTACGTCATCGCCTTCGACGGTGGCGTCAGCTGCCTGGGTTTCGACAACGCACGTGCCCACGCCAACCAGATTGCCGAGCGGCTCGGCCAGGCCGACCTGGCCTTCTCGGCATCGGACCACGCCACGCTCGACGGCTACGCCAAGTACCAGCAGGCGATTCGCGCCTGGGGGTGGTCCACGCTGAGCCGGCAGACCTACTTCGACCCCGGCACGCCGCCCGAGGTCGCACGGGTACTGGAGTCCTGCCGCAACGCCGGCAACAAGGTCCGCCTGGTCCTGGGCGATCCGAGCACCGGCGAGTCCTGGCTCGACGAGTACGACGTCGTCGGCATCATCGGCCGCTCGACAGGCACGCTCAAGGTGCCGTTGCTGGTCGAGGACGGTGAAAACGGCGGCGGTGCGATCCTCACGGCCTGCGTGCTGTGCATCATCGACTGGCGCAGCGGCAGAGTCTGGTTCCGCCATTCCGCCTACCAGACCCCGGAACTGGGCATCAAGCCCAGCAGCGACGCGGACCGTCCCTGGGCGGTCTTGCACCGCGACAAGGAGGTCGCACGATTCAGCGACATCGGCAAGGCCGGTGCCTACCTGGCATTCATGCGCGGTGAGTCGGTGGAGCCACGAATCTTCCGTTGAAGCGACAGGCCCCTGACTTCGAGGGAACACCCTCGTGGTCAGGGCCTCTGTTCGACGGACTGCGTTGCCGCCGTCACTGCCTGTGCCAACTCTGCGGGCGCAGTTCTGTTTGCGGTGAGCGCGTCGAGGTCGATCACCGCATCGGCCATCGCCGTCAGCTCCGGCGTCTGTGAGATGAAGAACTCGCGCTCGTAACCGCCCAGGCGCAGCACCTCGCGTTTCATCGCCATGAACAAGCGCTTTCGATCCGGATCCAGCGCGCCGTCCACCTCGTCGGAGAACAAGGTCGTGTAGCGCCGGCCGGTGTTTTGCGCCAGGTACAGCGCGACAGCCCGCACCATCGCTTCGTTGATCGCCACCCGCTCGCCGCCGCTCATCAGGCCGACGCTCTTGCTGTCACCGGTCTCGCCGTCGTGCACGACGATGTCGAAGCCTTCCTTCTGCTCGCCCTTGCCGGTTTCCAGCAGCGTGTGGATCGACACCGTGAAGCGCGGCCCGTGGCACGCCAGCAGCAGGTCGTTGGCCAGGCCCGACAAGGCGGGGCCTGCATCGTCGATGGCCAGTGCGATCAAACCATCGTTGCTGAAGCAGCGTGCGAACAGGTTCCAGTTGCCCAGTTCGTCCTCGACGCGGGAGCGGCGCGCCACCACGTTTTGTAGGCGCACGGCGAGTGCCTCTCGCCGTCTCGTGTTGTCGTAGAGGGCCTGGGCGGTTCGCACGGCCGCAAGCAGCGCTCGCTCTGCGGCGGCCACGGCGTCCCGGGCGCTGTTCAGCGCGGCGGTGGCAGCCGTCAGCGGGGCTTCGTCGTAGCGTGCCGGCAGCGCGGCCACGGCTGCGTCCAGGCGATTCGTCGCTGCGCCCGTCTGGTTGACCTGCCGTGCCAGTTGCTGCGCGACGGCCAGCCGCGACGCGGCAATCTGGGTTCGCTCTGCATTTTCCTCTGCCGTCTCGATCCGACGATCGGCGACATCAGGCCCCAGCGCGGCCAGTTCCTGTTCCAAGGTATCCAGCGTCGCCCTGGCTTGCTTGCACGCAGGTGCTTTGGCCGCCTGCGTGTTTAGCCGGTTCGCCCGCTCGCGTGCACACGATTCGCGGTGTTCGGCCCAGGTCAGGTCCCTCGGGGCCGTCGCCAGGGCCTCGCGGCGACGGCGCGCCGCCTGCAGCTCGCGCATGGCTTGCGCCTTGTCGGTCGCCAGTTGCGCGATCTGGGCATTGGCACTCGGCACCAGGGCCTGCGCTTCGCGCGCATCTCCCAGCAGCTTGCATCGGCCCTGCAGGTCCGTTCCCGCACACGGAACCTCCGCCGTCAACCCGAAGCGCCTGGCCAGCTCTTCGGCTCGCAGTGCCGCCTTGCCCGCGTCACGCTCGATGACGGCGAGTTTCTGTTCAGCCAAGCGTCCGACACCTTGGCACTGTGTCAGGGCCTGGACGCATTCACGGCCAACGCGCGTGCGCTCGGCCCGCAAGGTCAGAAGGCGCTGCGCCAGTGGCAGTCGCCGGGCGGCGCGCTCGACGGTGTCTGTTTCCGCGAGCGTTGCTTGGCAGCGCTGCCGTTCCTGCAACAAGGTCTGGCGTCGGCTGCGCTCACGCTGAAGCCGGCTGCCCACGCGCTGATCGAGCCGTTCGAGCCGCTGTTGCTCCGCCAGGTCCTGAGCGCGCAGCGCACGAACGGCCTGTTCGTCGGCATCCACCACCGCCTTGCGCTCGGCCGCCAGTTCAGCGCGCCGCGCCTCGGTCACCTTGGACTGGTCACGTTCGGCAGCCAGCCGGACCTGCCTCGCCTGCGCGGCCTCCAGCGTCGACTGCGCAGCTTGCTTGGCCTGCTGTGCCGTGCCGACCTTTGCGGCGGCACCGTTGAGCAACAGCCGCTCGTTGGCGAGGCGCAGCACTTCGTCGTCCAACCCGACCTGTTCCTGCCGGATCGACATCAGCGCGACCTTGAGAAGCCGTGCCGTTTCGGTGGCCTTCTTGCCGAGCGCTCGAATCTCCTCTTGCCCGAGCAAGTCGGCCAGCAAGGTCTTGATCTCCGCGTTGCGGTAGGTGCTGAGCTGGCGCTTGCCCTGCGCCGAAAACACCGACGTGAAGAAGGTGTCCGCGCTACCGCAGATGCTCTCGATGCAGCGCGTGTAGGTCTCCACCTTGCCGTCCGAGACGGTGCCGTCATCGAGCCGCACCGGCGACCAGCAGCCGCTGTCATCGAGCACATGCAGATAGGCCTCGGTGCGACGGCGGCCGTTGAGCCGGATCACCAGTTGCGACCGGTAGCTGCGTCCCTCGTGGGCCCAGGTCAGATCCTTCACGTTCTCCGGCAGGTAGACATGGTCGTAGAACGAGAAGCCGCCGGGGCCGGCCACCGCGGCCCTGCTGGGCAGCGTGGCGAACGGCTGCATCGAGTCCAGGAGGGTGGTTTTGCCACGGCCATTGGCGCCCGCGATGGCGACGAGCTGTGCGCCGTCGGCCAGGCGTTCGAGGTCGAGCGTGATTTCGTCGAGACCCAGGCCATCGCGGATGCCGCGGAAGCCTTTGAGGGTGAGTTTGAGAGGTTGCATCGAGCGCGCTCCAGAGTGCTACTACATCCAGCCTCTCATGAAGGATCGGGGCGTCAAGTGCACGCCACAGCCCTGGCCGGGGCAGCACCGTTGAAACTTCCTTGGTTTCGCCATCCGCTGCGTGGGTGCCCGGCATTTGCGGCGTTTGCACCATCAGTGGGGCCGAAGTACAATCCATCTGGAGTCGGGAGCGCTGTCGATCACGGTGCGTTGGACGATTGTTCCACTCGGCTTACCAAATCCCGACGGGTCGCGGCATCGCGGCCTGTTTCTTTTTGCGAGGCAGTCGGTGCATCTCCTGTACCTCGACGAGTCGGGCCATCCGCACGACCCTGGCACCCAGTTCTTCGTCCTGGCGGGTTTTGCCGTGTTCGAACGGTCGACGCACTGGCTGGAGTCCAGGATCAACCCGGTCGCTGCACGGTTCAGCCCGCAGGAGCCATCCGCCATCGAGTTCCACGGTTCGCCGATGTACTCGGCCAAGGACGACTGGGCGGGTGTCGCGCCCGCGGACCGTGTTCAGGCCCTGGTCGATATCCTGTCCTTGCTCGGCAACCCGCAACTCCAGCTTCGGGTCTTTGCCTCGATCATTGAGAAGTCCACGATGCCGCAGGATCAGATCCTCGAGCGCTCGTTCGAAGCCGTCGCGCACCAGTTCGACCAGTACTTGGCAGACATGTGGGCCCGGCGCCGCGACCCGCAACGTGGGCTGGTCGTGTGCGACAAGGCTGCATACGAGCAGAAGCTGCAGGCGCTTTCGTCATTGTTCAAGCACCAGGGCCATGCGCTGGGCCGCCTGCGGAACTTCGCGGAGGTTCCGCTCTTTCTGGACTCGAAGGCGTCGCGTCTCATCCAGATGGCCGACCTGATCGCGTACTGGATCTTCCGCTACTACCAGTCGAAAGATGACCGAGGCTTCCGGTTGATCGAGCCATCCATTCTCCGCCGAGACCGTCAGCGGGTAGGCTTGATCGCCACGGTGACGCCAGCCACCGAAGCAGCGCTGTCCACCATCCCGCCGCACAAGTACCCTTTCCCCGGCCCGACCGTCGTACCGGCGACTGGACCGGCAGACGACAGCGCGGCCTGATCCAGTCCGTGGCGTGCCCTCGGGTGCCCGGCGCCCTGCCAGCACTTGGCGCGCCTGCGAGCCTCGATAAACTGCCAGCGGGCGCATTGCGTCCGGCCGTCGGTCACCTCGCCATGAGGGTTTGATCGGCCCACCAAGAAGAAGTCAGGGGGCAGGATGAAACTCACCCGGTTGCGGATCAGCAACTTTCAGTCCTTTGGGCAACAGGCCACTGTCATCGGCTTCGAGGCCACGACGTTCTTGCTCGGCCCCAATGGTGCCGGCAAGACGGCCGTGCTGCAGGCGCTGGCCCGGCTGTTCGGCTTTGACCCAACGCTGCGCCGCGTGCGGCGCACGGACTTCCACATTACCCCAGAAGATCTGGCCAAAAGGGACATCGAGCCCCTGACGCTGTGGATCGAAGCTGAGTTCGAGTTCCCTGAGTTGAAGAAGCCGAGGGGCAAACACGCCACCATCCCCAGCCACTTTGCGCACATGCAACTGGCATCGGCCGATGGCATCCCGCGCGTGCGTTTCCGGCTGACGGCACAACTCGATGAGGACGGCGACATCGAGGAGACGATGCACTACGTCGTGCAGACCGACGAGGACGATGGGCCCGTCAAGACGATCATCGTGTCTAAACATGATCGCAATGCCATCCAGGTGCACTACCTCCCGGCCCGCAGGGACCCCACAGATCACATTTCCTACGCCGCCAACTCGTTGCTGGGCCGGGCCTTGCGCGCGGCCGATTGGCAGTCCGAGCGCGCCGAAATCGCCGGGCTGACCCAGGACATCGGCACGGCGCTCGCCGGCAACGCCGCCGTAGAAGGCTTGGGCGAGCAGTTGACAGCCCATTGGGCGGCGCTGCACAAGGGCGTCTACTACGCGAACCCCAGCATCTCGTTCGAACGCAGCGAGATCGACAACCTGCTTCGGCATCTGACGATCGGCTTTAGCCCGGGGCACGACCATCAGGTCGTCGACTTCTCGCGGCTGAGCGACGGCCAGCAGTCCCTGCTCTACATCTCGTTGGTGCTCTCCGTACAAGCCATCGGGCGCCAGGTGCTGGCGGGCGAGCTGGACGCGTTCGACGTCGACAAGCTGCGCCCGGCGATCTTCACGCTCGTGGCGGCAGAGGAACCCGAGAACAGCCTGTCGCCGCACTACCTGGGCCGCGTCATCAAGGCATTGACCACCTTCGCCGGGCACCACGATGCGCAGGCCATCATCGCCACGCATGCGCCGTCTCTGCTCAAACGGGTACCACCAGAAAACATTCGCTACCTGCGACTCGATGCGAACCGCGAGACGACCGTCAAATCCATCGTCCTGCCCGATGCCGCCGACGACGCCCACAAGTTCGTGCGCGAGGCGGTACAGGCCTTCCCCGAGCTGTATTTCTCCCGGCTCGTCATCCTGGGCGAAGGTGACAGCGAAGAGATCGTGTTGCCGCGCCTGATGCAGGCCAAGGGCCTGGCGGAGGATGACATGTCCATCGTCGTTGCACCGCTGGGCGGCCGGCACGTGAACCACTTCTGGCGACTGCTGAACGGCCTGGACATTCCCCATATCACGCTGCTGGACCTCGACCTGGGCCGCTACCAGGGCGGCTGGGGGCGCGTTCGCTACGCTGCCAAGCAAATACTTGCCCTGGGCCACCCCATCCAAGGCCTCACGGCTGAGAGCATCGAGGCGCTGCCCGCCTGGAATGGCACGGACGAGTTGCTGAAGTCCGAATTCGGGAAGAAGTGGTTGGCCTGGCTTGAAACGCACTCGGTCTTCTTCTCGTCGCCCCTCGATCTCGACTTCGCAATGCTGCGCCGCTATGGCGAGGCCTACGGTTTGGCGGAGGCTGAGCTCGCAGCGCCCGAGCCGTCCACGCTCACCGCGGTGCTGGGCAAGAAGCGGCACGGTGTCGAACAGTACAACGAGGAACACCAGAAGCACTTTGGCGCCTACCACAAGCGGTTCAAGCTGGGCAGCAAGCCGGCAGCGCACCTGGCTGCTTTGGCCGAGCTGGACGACGAAGCGCTGATCGGCCAGATGCCTCAGCGCATCGCGCGCCTGATCGAGGCGGTCGAGAAGCGACTCAAAGGACTGCCCGAGTGATCAAGGCTACGGCTTGGCACCCCTCCGACGGGCTGACGCTGGAGCCCAATGCGCTGGTCGCTGCCCGGGAAACCCTGCGCAGTCTGGCGTTGACTGCCGGCCCTGGGGCCGGCAAGACCGAGATGCTGGCGCAACGCGCGGACTTCCTGCTGCGCACCGGCGCGTGCCGCTACCCGCAGCGCATCCTGGCCATCTCGTTCAAGGTGGACGCCAGCCGCAACCTCAAGGATCGCGTGCGGAAGCGCTGTGGCTCTGAGCTCGCCGCGCGGCTGGACAGCCACACCTTTCATGCGTTCGCCAAACGCTTGATCGACCGCTTCCGCCCTGTCCTGACAGGCAAGGATGCGTTGGATGCGGACTACACCATCGGCAAGACCAAGGTCTCGCGACGCCAGATCGAGTTCGACGACCTGATCCCGCTGGCCGTCCAGATCCTGGCGAGCAGCGACGTGGCCCGCAATGCAGTGCGGCAGACCTACAGCCATGTGTTCCTGGACGAGTTCCAGGACTGCACAGGCCTGCAGTACCAGCTCATCCGGATCGCCTTCCACGGCACCGGTATTCCGCTCACCGCGGTTGGTGACACCAAGCAACGCATCATGGGCTGGGCCGGCGCGCTGGAGGGTGTGTTCCAGACCTTCGCCCACGACTTCAACGCCCTCCCCCTCAACCTGTACCAGAACTTCCGCTCGCTGCCGCGCCTGCGCCGCATGCAGAACGCCATGGTGAAGGTGATGGACCCGAAGGCGGCGATGTCGGACCGGGATCTGGCCGGAAACAGCGGGGCCGTGGAGGTCATCGAGTTCGACGACAGCCAGCAGGAGGCCGAGGGCATCGCGGACATGATCCAGGTGTGGGTCGACGATGAGGGTGTCGGCGCCTCGGAGATCGCTGTCTTGCTGTCCAGGCAGCCCGAGCTCTATGTGGACCGGCTGATGGCCGAGTTGGCCGAACGAGGCATCCCCTTCCGCAACGAACAAAGCCTGCAGGACCTGTCCGCCGAACCTGCGGCACGGCTGATCGTCGACTATCTCGCGGTCGTGGCGGGCGATCGCGAACCCGATGCGTATGGGCGCCTGATGGCGGTGCTGCTGGCCACGGGGCTCGACGAGGACGCGGCCTACGAGTTGCGCGCTCGCTGGCACCGATTCATCGACGCCTCGCGCGAGCAGACGCGACAAGGCGGACTCGACGCGGCCACCCTGCGAAAGACCGCGAACGTTTTCCTCGCACTGCTGGGGCGCGAAGCGATGGCGGCACTGTCGGCAGACTACGAACGCGGAGGTCGCCTCGAGGAAGTCATCGCGCTGACGTTCGAGCGCATAGATGAACTGCTTCGACTCGACGCCGACCCAGCGCGAGCGCTGTCACGATTCTCCGAGGACAGCGCGGTGCGGATCATGACCATCCACAAGAGCAAGGGCCTGGAGTTCGACACCGTGGTCATGCTGGGCGTCGAACGTCAAACCTTCTGGGGCGACGCCGCCGCCGAACGTTCGGCCTACTTCGTCGGCATTTCTCGGGCCAAGCGGCGGCTCTGGCTGACCGTGGCCAGGCGCAGAGACCGTCCCGAGGGCGCCCGCCGCTGGGACGAATTGCGGACGCCCCATGCGGAGTTTCTTGGCTATGCCACCGCGTCAGCGTAACCAATGGCTGCGGCCCTCAGCGCCAGCGGCGACGCGTCGTCAAAGGTGATGGCGCCATGGCGTTCCGCGCAGCCGGGTAGTGCCTCTGACAGGGCGCCGCGCGCAATCTCTGCCGGCTCATCCGTTTGGATGCGAGCCAGGCAGTCCAGCAAGGGCTCCGGTTTGGCCAGGGTTGACTCAGCCCACACCCTCACCTTGTCCGCCAGGTTGGCCATGCGCGAGATGCCTTCGGCCCGCGTGCGCAAGACAGGGATGATGCGCCCCTCCAGCTTCACTTCGACGGCACCGGCCAACTCCCTCCGGATGGCCGCGCGATCAACCTCATGGCGATCCTCCTCGGCCACCGTCCACCGCACCCGAACGAAGGCCCCGGCCACGTCCTGATTGGCGAGCGTGGCGCGCAAGGCAGCGATGCCTGGCTGGCCCTCGAACACGACATCGATGGTGCGCCGCGCAGGCGTGGCCTTCAGCGTGAAGCGAGATTCATCCGCCGTCACCTCCCACAGCAGAAACCCCTTGTCGCCCAACTCGCCGTAGTGGAAGCGTCCGATCGAGCCGGGATAGGCGATGCACTGACCGCCGGCGTCGTCTGGTCGCATCCAGGCCTGGTGCGTGTGGATGTGCCCCAGCATGAACGCCCGCGCTTCGGCCGCGAACAGCGCACCGGTGCTGAACTCGTGGTCGAAGCCGGCCATCGGCACGCCATGCTCGCTGACGCAACCGAAGACCGTGCCGTGTGACACACCAATCGTCGGGACACCCCGCGCGCGGGTTGCCCGATGCCCGGGCGCAAAGCCCGCCAGCAGTGCGGCCAGATGCTCGCATACGGTGGTGGTCGCGGCGGCCGCGCCGGCCGTCGCCGCGACCACCGCCTTGTTGACAGTCGGAACGCAGCTGAACAGTGCCAACAGATCGCGTGGCAGCGCGTCGAATCGCCATCCCTCCGACGACAACCACTGCAAATGGTGCGTCAGCGCCACCTGTTCGATGCGGTCGGCGACGTGGATCGGATGCCGCGCGCCGAGCAGCCGGAACACCGACAAGGTGCCCGGCGGTTCGTGCGAGAACGTGCCCTGCAGCATCAGCACCGGGCAGTGGTCGGCCAGCCGGCGCACCTGTGACAGCAGGCGCAGCGCCGCCGGCGCATGCAGGTCCAGCGCGTGGTCGGTAGCATCTCCGGACAACACGGCCACTTGTGCGCCAGCCACGATGGCCTCATCGATCGCTGCGCCGAAGCAGCGGTCTGCTTCGATGAGGTTCTTGTAGCTGTAGTGCAGGTCGGAGAAGTGGGCGATGCGGATCATGGCCGGCCTCCTTCGGCCAGCGCCAGTTCGCTGTCGATCTTGTCGCGATAGCCCTGCGGGTCGTTGCGGTAGCGCTCCACCAGTTCATCCCAGGCCCGGCGGCGGCCGTGCGGGTTGAGCTTCCAACCACTGCCCCAGCGCCGGTCGGCGTAGGCCTGGTAGCGAGCGGGATCGATGCCTCGGGCCTGGGCTTGTTCAAGCAGACGTTCGAACGTGGGTTCGCCGTCTTGCGCAGCGGCTCGGTCACCACGGCCCTCCACGGATTCGACCGGCCGCTGCACCGCGCCTTCGAGTACCTGGGTGGCCAGTTGCGCCTGCACGATGGCGGCGTCATCGTCATCGCGCTCGCGCAGCAGCGCCGTTACGTCCACCGGCGCCTCTAGTTCGATGATCCACTGCGGCACGCGAATGGCATTGCCGAACTCGTCGATGTGCGCCACCTCCATCAGCCTCTTGGTCAGGAAGAAGGTGGTGCGTTGCCGATCCAGAAAACCCGAGATGCGCCCGCCGCGCAGGAACCCAACGGTCTCGAACTTCTGGATCGCTGCGTTCATCGCGTAGAAGCTGTTGGTGTGCAGCTCGAACGCGCTGATAGAGCGGATGCCCGGGATGAAGAACAGGAACCGCCCGCTCAGGTTGCACTGGCGCTGCTGGTACTCGGCGCACTGCTCCGGATCGCACAGGCCGGCGTTGGTTTCGCGCTCCATGGCCTTACGCCCGCCGAAGATGCGGACCGTGCGCCGGCCGGTGTTGTCGAGCGGCACCGGTGCATGGGTCATGCAGTGGCGCTGGCGGCCGTCAGCCGAGTAGGCCGACCAGAAGCGCTTCTCATGCGTGCCCCAGGCCGCCAGCTCATGCGGCATCACGGTCTGCCAGTGGTCGGATGGGAACACGACCGGAAATCGGTACAGGCGCCGGCCTTCGCCACGGTCCTCGGCGTAGGCGTCGAGGATTTGCTGGGCGATCTCCGGATTCGGAAAGTCCTGCGGGCGCACGGTGAACCAGGCCACGTTGCGCGGCACCAGCGGGTTCTTGAGTTGCGGCAGCGCCTCGGCGATGGCGCGTTCGATCTGGTCGAAGGACTGGCCAGCGAGCACACCTTGTTCGTACAGCGCCTTAGCTCGGGGTTGCGCCGCGGCCTTGCCGGTCAGCACCTTGATGCCCGCGCGGATCTTGCCGCCGACGGGGATGCGCGAGGGCGTCTGGCCCAGAACCGTGGGCGGGCTCGCGCTGTCGTAAAGGGTGACGGGGGATGGCATGGATCGACTCCAGGAGGATGGTCAATACATGCTCACGCACGAACTTATGTGTGCAAGTCCACGCTGGCGGTGGAGGAGCGTCGAAGTCGATCGGCGGGACGCGACGATGCGGGTCAGGACCAGATCGACCTCGGTTACGGCGTGAAAACTCGTTCCGGAGGAGCGCAGCGCCGCTGCCCTGGCCCAGGGCTCAACGCGATGCGCCCGCCTCAGCATCCCGATCCACGATCCAGAGGTCAGGGCACGTCGGCCAGCAGCCCCTGCTGAGCCATCAGCTCAGCCAGCGTCGCTTCTTCCAACGCGTAGACGCCGCGCGCCGCCCGCCATACCAGGGCCTTCTCCTGCAAGGCGATGAGTGCCTGCTGCACCGCCGGTACGTCGGCCTTCGCATCGCCTGCCGGGTTCGCTGCCTGCAGCACGGCCTGGTAGGCCTGCAAGGTGGCGGCTTCGAACGGGGCGTAGCCGGAACCGCGCCGCGCCAACACTTTCAGAACCGCCGCCTGCAGCGGCGTCAGGCTGTGCACGACGCGCAGCATCTCGCTGTCGCTGGCATCGATCTGTTCCTGCACGGCGGCCTCGAAGCGCGCCGGCACGTCCCGAGGCGCCAGGCCGAATTCGAAACGCAGCGTGTCTGCGGCGGCGCCCAGCAACTCAGGCCGGTAGGCCGCACGCGAGAACAAGCCCTCCACCATCGCCGGGTCCAGCGGCGCCGCCAGGCCCACGCGCTGGCAAAACCACGCCACGTAGTCCGGCCCCAACGGCGGGAAGTTGACCAGCGGCGCGCCGTAGAAAGCCTGGTCGCGGCTGTTACGCAGCATCGCCAGCTTGTCACGGTTGGAGCCCGTGGCGACCACGCGCAAGCCCTTGTGGCGGCTGCTGTTCAACTCATCGCGCGCGGCCTTGAGCGCAAACAAGGCGTCGTTGCCGCGCTCGCTGGTGATCGCGTGCTGGGCTTCGTCGACGATCAGCACAATGACCTGCCCGGTCTCGTCTGACAGCGCCGCCAGTGCCGCCGAGAGCGAAACCCCCTCACCCAGGCCAACACGGTCGAGCGAGAACGCTACGCCGCCCACGGTCACCTTCTCCATGCCGGCCGAGCGCGCCAGGCGCTTGACCACGCCGTCATGGCGAGACAGCTCGGCCCGCACCGCATGAACGATCACATCGCCGGGGTCGGCGCGTCGGTCTTCCCACAGATCGACATAAACGACCAGCGCGCCCTGCTGCTCAAGCTGCGGGCGAAGGTCTTCGCGCAGGAAGGTGGATTTGCCCGTGCGCCTGGGTGCCGCGAGAAACAACCCGGAGCCCGACGCCGAGGTCGGCGCGACGAACATGACCTTACTGGCCAGGTCGGCGGCCAGCGCTTCGCGATGGAACACATCCATGACTCGCCCTCGGCAGTCTGTGAATTAGAGGAAATTATAGTCAATTATGGAAACTGCCATGTGCGGCGATATCCGGCGTCGGTGGCGTGCCCGCATCCGCCTGTCGTTGGCCAACGCCTACGGCAGCAGGTGGGCCATCCAGGGCCAGATGGACTGCCCCTTCCGGTCGGCCCGCTGCACCACCACTTCCTTTGAAAGCGAGTCATTCACAGCAGCCTCCAGGCGCTCCAGCCGATCGACCACGACGCCGCGCGCGTTGAAATCCCGCTCCCACAGAAGCTCTTCCCGGCAGGCCAACACCGCAGCGCGCTCTGCCAGCACGCGTGAGTGCTGGACCAACCACCGCACGAACGCGACGAAGTCCGGCCGGCGCAGCCACAAGGCACCGTAGCTGGCAACGTAGTCGCGCGCCGCCTCCGGTTCAGCCAGATTGCTGCCGTGCCAGATCGCCAAGGGCGCAGGGTCGGCGACGCCACCCAGCACCTCGGCGATATAGGGGTTGGCGCAGAACCCCTGTCGCAACGTAGTTGCCGCCGCAACCCAATCCCCTGCCTGCAGGTGCAGCAGCGCCATCTCGTACTGGTACGGCGGGTAGTTGCTACGTTCCGCTTCGATCACCGCCTTGGCCCGCTCCGACCCTCCAGCTCGGATAAGCTCCGACCCGAGCAGGTAGCGCACGCCCTGGTTGTCGTTAGGGTTGAGCGCCAACATCCGCTCGATGACGGCGGCTGCTTCCTTGTGGCGGCGCAGCCGCAAGTAGCCGAGCACGGCGCCATGCATCGCGCGCAGATAGGGGCGGTTCTCCAGGTGCCCCTACTCGATGCGACCGGCAAAGCCTTCCGGGATGAGCCGATGGGCGCGCGCCAAGCCGGCCAGGCTGGTCTCCAGCGCCTTCTTCGGTTTGCCCTGCTCGATCCAGGCGTAGGCCAGATGCGCGTGCGCATCGATGAAGTCCGGCTCCTCCTGGATCAGCCGTTCCAATCCGGTCGCGTAAGCCTTGTCGCTGATCGCGCGACGTTCGCGATCATCGAGAAGGCCGTCCAACTCGGCAGTAAGCCCGTCGAACGGTTCATCCGGGAAAACGAAGACGCCCACAGCGACGTCCAGCTGTTCGAATCGGGCCGGCATCAGACTCCTCTCGTTGAAGGCAGCACAGCAGCGTAGGGTGGGTCGAACCAACGGCTGCAGCCTGCATGGAACAGCGATTGTCGGATGGACGCGCCCCTGCCGCTGAAGGATCAATCACCTGAGCCGCTGTGCTCGCGGTTCGAGTCCAGTGATCAGGTGAACACCCAATGGTTGTCCCACTGCTGCAAGGCACTCGCCGCCTGCCGGTCCCGCGGCCCCAGCCACAGCAGGCGACCGCGCCCGGCGGCCACGATGGCGTTGCCACGCACCGCCAACGCCCCGGCGTCAACCAGCGGCGTACTTGGCTGCCAGCCGGCCTCCGGCAGCCAGTGCAGCAGGTGATGCGCACGCGTGGCACTGACGACGAATCCTCGGCCCTCAGCCGCAATGTCTCCGCCATAGCCACCGCTGATCTCGCTGTCGCTGGTGGCCGCGCCCGGCACCGTGCGCAGCCGCTCGCCGTCGAACACGGCAAGCAGGGGTGCCCGCTCGCGCTGCCCGGCGTCGTCGTGCTCGGCCTGCATGGCCACGCCGATCAGCGCGCCGTTGGCGGCCAGATGTCGCAGGCTCAGCCGCGGATCGTCGACGCGCCAGTGGTCCAGCAGTCGACCCGTCGCGGGATCAAGAGCCGCCAGCGATGAATCCATACGCTCCAGATCTCGCTTGACTCGGCCGGTCTCCGGCTGGGTACTGATGCCGCCGTTGGCGACCCACAGCCGGCCGCTGTGCCACAGCAACGCGTGCGGATCGAGACCGCCACTGGGCCAGCGCGCAAGCACGCGCAGCGACAGCGGGTCGCGCGCCTGGATGATGCCGCTGCCACTGTCCAGCTCGGTCGCCGTGGAGAACAGCGGGCCGCCCTGCGGCGCTTGCAAGGCGTGGCCATTCAGCACGTCCCGGCCATCGCTCCACTGCCAACGGGATCGTCCGCTTCGCGGATGCCAGCGCAGCATCCAGTCCCCAGGTCGTCGCGCCAGCACCAGCACACTGCCACCGGACTCGGCGACCAGGCCGTGGGCCCGTGTGGGCAATTCAATGCGCGCGGTAGTCGTCGGTCGCTTGCCGGCGTCGAAGCGCAGCAGACCGGCGAAATGACGTTCGCCCTCCTGCCAAGTTGCAAACAGGGCAGACAAGGCTTCGCCAGCCACCGCGCCAAATGCGGGCGCCGCCAGCAGCAGCGGCAAGCCTGCGCAGTGCTGCAGCCAGCTACGGCGGCGCAGCCTGCCGCGCGCTTCAGTCGCCATCGGCATCCGAGAACCCGATGCTGACCTTCAGCGCCGAGGCCACCTCGCCTTCTGCCAGCGCCTTGCTGCCGGCCAGGCTGCGCACCGCAGTGTCCAGGCGTCTTGTATCGCCAGGCCCCAGGCCCTGCATCGCTGCCTGGGTGCGCTGGACCTGCGCGCGCCAGCGGTCGGCCAGCGGGTTCAGCCCCTGGCCGCGCAGATAGGTCTCCAGCGGCACCGCCCCCTGACCCGGCTGCGGCACCTCGCCGCCCTCGAACACGGCCAGCTCCTGCAGCACGCGCCACTGGCGGGCCCAGCTCGAAGCCGTCTGCCCGCTCGCCTGCCGTGCAAAGACGGGCGCGCGCCGGCCCTTGCCGGCGGCCTCGCGCCGCGGTTTGTCGATCTGCGCCCAGCGCAGGCGTTCGGCCGCACCCACCCATTGGTTGATGAACTCGGCGAAGGCGGCGTCACCCGCGGCCTCGTCCCACTCCTGTTCGGCCGCCGCCTGGACGGCTTGTCGCAGTGCCTGCGCTTCGCGCTGCAGTTCGGCGCCCACCTGCTGCGTGTAGCTGCAGGCTGGTGTGGCCGGGCCTGCCGAACGCGTCCAGAGCAGCCACTCCAGCGCGGGCAAGCCCTTGGCCGGGGTGCCAATGCGCTCCATGTCCGCCGCGCTGGCCGGCTGGCGCGCGATGGCCTTTTCGATCAGCTCCGGCCGCGTGGGCTGAAAGTCGATCTGGCGCAATGCGCGCCGCTCGATCAAGGGCCCGACAGGCAGCGCAGCCAAGACCTCCCAGGCTGCCAGTGCGCGGGTCCACTGGGTTCGTGCAGCTTCGAGTGCTTCCTTGCCGGTGCCGGCGGGTGCCACGCACAGCGTCTGCAGCGCCGGCACCAGCGACTGAGTCTCTTGAGCAAAGTGCTCGGCGCGCGGCAGCAGCAGGCTGCGATACAAACCCTTCATCACATCCGCCGGGCGGTACAACGGAACCGCGACACGTGCATGATCCTGCTGAGCCGCTGCGGGCGAAACCGCCAGCATCAGCAGTAACGAGCCCATCAGACTCGGCCAGATTCGCACCCTCACAGCGACTCCACGAATTTCACCAGCGCCGCACGCTCGGCCCGGTTCATTTTCAGCACCTGCTGCCGGCTGGCCTCGGCCTCGCCGCCATGCCAGAGCACGGCCTCCAGCACGCCGTCGGCGCGGCCATCGTGCAGCAACCGGGTGTGGCCGTTGACGTCCTTGAACAGGCCGATGCCCCACAGCGGCGGCGTCTTCCATTGCCGGCCGTTGGCCTGGGCATCGGGCCGTCCGTCGGCCAACGCCTCACCCATGTCGTGCAGCAGCAGGTCGGTGTAAGGCCAGATGCGCTGGCCCTTCAGCGCCGGGCTGGCCAAGCCGGGAAAGGGATTGTCGGCTGTGACATAGCTGGGCCGGTGGCAGGCTGCGCATTGCGCTTGGGCGAACAGGGCCTGACCACGCAGCACTTGCGCATCGGCCGGATGGCGTCGGGCCGGGGGTGCCAACACGGCCTGGTAGAAAACCACGTCGCCCAGGGTCTTGTCATCGATCTCGGGGGCGGAAACCGTGCCACTGACAACTGAGGCGGTGGCCTTGCCACTGGCATTCTGCGCAGTGGCCTTGCCACTGGCATTCTGCGCAGCGGCCTTGCCACCGCTGGGCGCCGCGAGGCAGTCGCGTTGAGCTGCGGTGCAATCCTCGTGCGGGAACTGTGCCGAAGTGATGCCGATGTCGCCCAGAAAAGCGCCAGCCGTTTGGTGTGCCAGCGTGGCCACATTGGCCTTCCAACCGAAGCGGCCCAGCAGTTCACGCTGCGCGAAGGCGTCCCAGACGCGATTCGGCTGGCCCTTGATGGCATCGGGCCGTGCGGCCTGCTCTTGAGCGTTGCGAAGCACTTCAGATTGGGGAATTGCCTCCAGCAAGCCCACGCCGATGAGTTGCGGCGCGATGCGCGGCGAGACTTCCACGCCTGGCGTCATCGCGCCATAGCCCAGGCGCCGAAAACCATACAGCGGCCGTTGCAGCGTGTAGGGCGTGCCGTCGGCAAAGCGGCCGCGCACAGGCTGCCAGCGCATCGCCACCTCGCCCTCGGGGCGGACGCCCTGCACTGCGGCATTGTTGAACTGCCCGCCATACGTCGGCTCTGGCAACGGACCGCCGTGCGCGTCCCGCCCAGGTACCGACAGCCTCAACAGCAGCGCCAAGGGCTGCTCGTGGTTCAGCCCCTTGCGGAAATCCGGCGGCGCGCCGCGCCCGTCCAGGGCATGGCAGGCGCCACAAGAGCGGGCGATGAAGTGTGGCCCCAGTCCGTCGCGCGCGGTGGTGGAGGCAGGCGCCTCGACCCAGTTGCGCTTGAAGAACGAATTGCCGATCGCAAAGCGCGCCCGCTCTGCATCATTCAGGTTCGCGGCCGGAAACGAGAACGCGTTCTTGCCTGTTGCCCACACCGTGGTGTCGCCACCGCTGCGCTCACCCAAGGGATCGGGCACGGCGTCAGCAGCAGCCAGCGCCAAGCCGCCCGCAGCCACCAGCAGGAGAGCCAGCGACGAAAGGTTCCACGCCCGCGTCACGGTTGAACAAGGGTCAGCTTGGTGATGCCGATGGCGGCGGCAGCCTCGACGATGTCCTTGCTCTGCTGGGTCAGGCTGTTGATCGCCTGACGCACACGCTGTCGCCCCGGCGCGTCGCCGCCGCCCACGATCTCGCGGTCGAACGGCGTCTGGATGGCCTCGGCGGCCAGCACCGAGGCGCGGATCTGCTTTGTCGCCCGCTCGGCCAGCGCCGGATTGCTTGCCGCCACCAGATCGCGCAGGGCCGGGCCTTGAAGCACGCTGCCGTCGGCCCGCTTGAAGCGGCCCAGCCAGACGTTCTCGATGCCCAGCGCGTTGTTCACCGCGTCGCGGTGGGTGTTGTCGCTGAAGCAGGAGTGCTCGTCTTCCTGGTCCTGGCTGGCCAGCGCCACCTCGAGCCGCTCGCCGGCCAACTCGCCACGCGACAAGGAGCCCAGGCCCACCAGCATGCGGCGCAAGGACTCCTTGCCGCCCTTCTCGAACCGTGCACGGTAGTTGTTCTTCACGCCAGGCGCCCAGGCGCGCAGCAAGCCCTGCAAATCGTCGATCAACAGTTCGGAAACAACGTTCAGGTACTGCCGCCGCCGGTCGGCGTTAGCCCGCTTGCCGTCGACAAAGTCTTCGACACTGCGCTCGCCTGGGCCGGTTTCGCTGCGGTCCTGGCCCCAGAGCATGAACTCGATCGCATGCCAGCCGGTGGCGATGTTCTCCTCGCCGCCGTGCTCGTTCAGTGCCGACAGGGACTTCTTGTTGATGGCCTGCTTGCGGTTGTTGATCAGGCCGCTGCCCGGCTTGCCCTCGACGTAGTCCACGTAGGACTCATCCATCGGCCAGGCGTTGAGACGGCCCTCGGGGCCTTTGTCATCGTCGATGGGGCCGCCATAGAAGCGGAAGGCCTCGGTCTGGCCGTAGAACTCACGCGCCGCCAGCCACGCTTTGCGCGCCGCAGCCTGTGTCGCCACCGAAGGCATGGCGGTGAACGCTGTGACGGCCTGCTGCAGCGCGCGCGCCGCCTGCAAGGTGCCTTCGTAGGTCGCGTGCACCAGCGTCGCGTAGTGCGTCGCCACGGCCGCCGGTGTCGCAGCCGATTGCGCTCGGGCGGCCAGCGGTAGCCAAGGCGCCAGCACAGCAACGGCGATGGCACTCAGGGCGCCTCGGCGCGCCGGGGAAAGAAAGGAAGATGCAGGCGTCATGAATCTGAGATCGAGTTGGATGTCAGGGCCGGTTTGCGAACCACGGCGGGAACCCAGAAGGCCAAGGGCAACAGCAGCCGGGGCCGCCAGCTGAGGGTGAACGTCACCGTCAACGCAGCCGCGGCCAGCGTCATCACCCAGACCAGGGCAGCCATGGTGGCGTGGTCTGCGCGCAGACAGGCCAGCAGCGACAGTACCAAAGCAAGCACGCCCAGGCCGCGCAGCAAGCGCGGCGCTGCGGGCGGCTGCCCACCATGCACCTGCTGCCAATGCCCCTCCATAGCCAGAGCCAGCCAGCCGAAGCCCGCCACACAGCCGGCGTAGGCCAGCAGCAACCACAGTGCCTTCATCCCCTGCGCTTCAACCATGACTGACTTTCGCGGCCACGGCTGCCCCTGGTGACGCCGTTACGTCGTTCAACGGTGGTGCGGCCGGCCGCTTGCGGCCTGCATCCAATCCTTGCTCCCGTCGCTGCAGCTTGCGCGCCGCTAGCAGCGCCACGGCCGCACTGGCCAGCAGCGTCAGGTCCAGACCGGCCACCGGCCAATAGCCCTGGCCCAAGGTCTTCAGCAAGTGGTCGCCCGTGGTCGCCCAGTTCAACAGCACCGCCAACACGGCCAGTGCGGCCACCGCCCAGCATTGCTCGCGCCAGGCCGGCGCAATGCGTGCCTGCCGCACCGGCGCCGTGCGCCAGAAGGCATGGCCCATGACCAGCAGCCAGGCCGCCCAGAAGCCGTACTCCTGCCAATCGTTGCGCTGCGCCATGTCTGGCGGCAGCACGCGGTTGAGGATCAGGATCGCCAGCGTGGCCAGCAGCATGCCGGTCACCGTGGTCACCGCCAGCGCATCGACAACCCGACTGCCGCCGACGGCGTCACGGGCATGCTGCTTCTTGCGCTTCTCGACGAAGAAGATGAAGCCGGTGGCGATGCACACGCAACCTGCCAGCCCTCCCAGCACATAGAACCAGCGCAGCAGCCAATGCTCGAAGTGCTGCAGATGCAAGCCGGTCAGGAACTCGTTGATGCCGGCCACCGCGGTCGGCGACGGGTCTTCACGCAGCACCTCGCCTGTGGCAGCCCGGAAGTGCACACCCTGCCCCACCAGCGCAACACGGTCACTGCCGGCACGGAACACGCTGACGTAGCCGTTGGCGTCGCCCACATGCTCCATGAACAGGAAGCCGACCTCGCCGGGCATGCCACGCGCCGCCCAACGGCGCTTGGCTTCGAGCACCATCGCGTCCACCGACGCCATCGGCGCCGCCACGCCTGCAGCCTTGTGGGGCAAGCCCGTGCGCGCGGCCTCGGCCACCTCATGCGCCTGGGCCAGCGGTCGCAGCATCGTGCTGCTGACCGGGAGATAGATGCCGGCAAAGATGACCAGGCCGGTGAAGGCGAAGAAGAAGTGGAAAGGCAGCGCCACCACGCCGGTCAGGTTGTGCAGGTCCAGAGCGCTACGCTGGGTGTGCTTCTTCGGCCGGAACGTGAAGAACTCGCGAAAGATCTTGCGGTGCATCACCACGCCGCTCACCAGCGCGGCCAGCATCACCAACGCGGCCAATCCGACGATCCAATAGCCCAGGTCCTTCCAATGCAGGTGCAGGCTGTAGTGCATCGGGTAGAAAAACTCGCTGCCCACCTTCAGCGGGTTGCCCGATAGCTGCCGGCCACTGCGTGGATCGATGGTGACATCACCCCCGATGTGGTTGTGGGCCTCCGGATCCTTGGGGCTGGGCACACCGAAGTCCGCCCCCATGCGCAGCACCGGGTCGCGGTGGGTGGTGTAGGCCCAGTACTGCTCGGCCTTCAGGCTCGCGCGCGGCGGCATCCCTGCCTTGGCCAGCGCTGCCGGGTCCATCAGCCGCGTCATCTCGTCGGCATACCGGTCGGCATCGGGCTGCAGGCCGGCAAAGATCGGCTTCAACACCTGGTCGAACGAGGGCATGGGCTGCGGTTGGAAGCGCGATTCGGGAATCGCCCAGCGGTCGATCTCACGGTCGAACACCGACAGCGAGCCGAAGAAGAAGCAGACCATCAGCACATAGCCCAGCACCAGGCCGAACCAGGTGTGCAACCAGGTCATTGAAAGACGGAAGCTGGAAAACATGGTGCAAGACTCCCCGGATCGGTCAGGTCAGGTCAGGTCAGGTCAAGGACGATTGCAGCAGCCAGCCGGCGGCAGTCATCAACAAAGCGCCGCCCACCAGCACCGCCCACACCCGCGCCAGGCTGGCCGAAGCGAACGACCAGCAAAACACGCCGAGGAAGACCAGAAAGGCCAACAGCATCGCTGCGGTGTGGGCCTCACCGTAGGGCTGCCCCAGCGCTACCTGGGCCGTGATGGCCAAGGTGACGAAGCCCCAGACAAAGGCCCACCCACCCAACAGGCTGGCGGTGATACGGCTGAGGATCTGAGCAAGGGTGGGCATGATGAACACGCAATCAGGAATGCTTCTCATTATGATACGTCCCGAACCCATCCACTCATTCCTTGGAGACTCGACATGTCCATTGTCAGGAAGCTGCTGCCCACCGCTGCGGCCATCATGCTGTTGGCCGGTGCCGCTACGGCACAAGCCCAAGACAAGGTGCTCAACCTCTACAGTGCCCGGCATTACCAGACCGACGAGGCGCTGTACGCCAACTTCACCAAGGCCACCGGCATCCGCATCAACCGCATCGACGGTGATGATGCCGGCGTGCTAACGCGCCTGAAGAACGAAGGCACAGCCAGCCCCGCCGACGTCGTGCTGCTGGTGGACGCTGCGCGGCTGTGGAAGGCGGAATCCGAAGGCCTCTTCGCGCCCGTGAAGTCGGCCGTACTCGAAGCTCGCATCCCGGCCACGCTGCGCGGCAAGGACAGTGGCCAGGGATCGGCCTGGTTCGGCTTCTCCACGCGGGCCCGCGTGGTGGTCTACAACAAGGCAACCGTCAAGGCCGAGGACGTGGATACCTACGCCGAGCTCGCCGACCCGAAGAACAAGGGCCGCGTCTGCACCCGCTCGGGGTCGCACCCCTACAACCTGTCGCTCTTCGGTTCGCTGCTTGAGCGCAACGGCCCGGAAAAGACCGAGGCCTGGCTGCAAGGCATGGTGACCAACATGGCCCGTGCGCCCAAGGGCGGTGACACCGACCAGATCAAGGCCGTGGCCGCCGGCGAGTGCCAGGTCGCCTTGACCAACAGCTACTACCTTGCGCGCCTGATGCGCTCGGACAAAGCCGAGGACCGCACCGTGGTTTCGCAAGTGGGCGTCGTGTTTCCCGACCAGCAAGGCGCGGGCACGCATGTGAACGTGGCCGGCGGCGCCGTTGCCACGCATGCCAAGAACCGGGCGGCAGCGATTCAGTTCCTGGAGTATCTGGCCGGTGATGAGGCGCAAGCCTACTTCGCCAACGGCAACAACGAATGGCCCGCGGTGCGCAGCGTCAAGCTCGCCAACCCGGCGCTGGACACGCTCGGCAGCTTCAAGCAAGAAGCGGTGCCCATTGCCGCCGTCGGGGCCAACCAGGCGCGTGTGCAGCAGATGCTGGACCGCGTGGGCTACAAGTAGGCCGGCACTACCCGGCGGGCAGCACCGTCGCGCATTGCGGCCGGCCGATGGTGCGCGCCAACAGGATCACCGGCAGCAGCCCCACGATCACAATGGCCAGCGACGGTAATGCAGCCTCGGCGAGCCGCTCGTCGCGCGCCAGGTTGTAGGCCACCACGGCCAGCGTATCGCTGCCGAAGGGCCGCAACAGCAAGGTGGCCGGCAGTTCCTTCATCGTGTCGACAAACACCAGCAGCCCTGCGGCCCAGGCTGAGCGCCCCAGCAGCGGCAGGTGGATGCGAAAGAAGAGCTTCACCCGGCCAGCCCCCAGAACGCGCGAGGTCTCGTCCACCGACAAGGGCACCCGTGTGTAGCCGGCCTCCACACTCTGCAAGGCCACCGCCGAAAAGCGGACCAGACACGCGAACAGCAGGCCAGCAACGGTGCCAGTGAACAGCGCCGCAGCACCTGCGGCGGGCCAGCGGGCCTGCACCCAGGCCACCGGCAGCATGATGCCAAGCGCCACCACGGCGCCGGGGACCGCGTAGCCCAGCGACAGCACTCGCACGCCGAAGCGAAACAGCCCGTCGCGAGCGCCACGCTGGTGTTGCCGAATCGCAAAGCCCACCGCCAGGGCCAGCAGCGTGGCAGCCGCCGCCGCCATGGCGGCCAGCTTGAAGCTCGACCAGGCCCACTGAACAAAGCGCTCCAGCGGCAGGCCGGTCAGGTTGCCCATCGCCTCGCGGCCCAACATCACGGCCAGCCACGCAGCCGGCACGACGAAACCCAACAAGACCGGCAGCATGCAGGCCACGGTGACCAGCCAGCCCGTGGCTTGCGACAGTGGCAGGGCCCGCACCTCCGCCGTCTGCGCCAGGCCGCTGCGACTGCCCACAAAGCGCATGCGCGACTGGGCACGCCGCTCGATGGCCAGCAGCAGCGCCACTGCGAACAACAGGATCGACGCCAACTGTGCGGCTGCGGTGGCGTCGTTCATCGACAGCCAGGCCCGGTAGATACCGGTGGTGAAAGTCGACAGCCCGAAGTACGAACCCACGCCGTAATCGGCCAGGGTCTCCATGAGCGCCAAGGCGGTGCCGGCAACGACGGCTGGGCGCGCCAAGGGCAAGGCCACGGTGACGACGCGGCGCGCCAGCCCCGCACCCAGCAGACGCGCCGCTTCGAGCGGCTGCGCCGCACCTTCACCCAGGGCGGCCCTGGTGAGCAGGTAGACGTAGGGGTAGAGGCTCAGCACGAACAGCAGCACCGCGCCCCACAAGCTGCGAACGTCGGGCCACAGCGCGCCTTGCAGGCCCAGCGCGCTACGCAGCACCGACTGCACGGGCCCGCTGTACTGCAACGCGTCGGTGTAGGCATAGGCCAGCACGTAACCCGGCATGGCCAGCGGCAGCAGCAGGGCCCACTCGAACACCGCACGCCCCGGAAAACTGAACAGGCTCACGGCCACTGCACACGCTACGCCAAGGGCGACGACACCCACCGCCACCCCGCCCGTCAGCGCCAACGATTGCCATGCATAGCCCACCAAGACCGTCTGCGCCTGATGCCGCAGCACCGCCAACGCGCCCGCGTCGAAACTCAGCCACGACCCCAGCACCGCAAGCACCGGCAGCGCGAGCAGCAGGCACAGCAGCGTCAGCAGCCTGCGCATGCCGATCTGGCTTGGAGCATCGCAATGCGAACGAGTCTGGTTAAGGTCATCGCCGATATCATAGGTGGATGTCTCTTCATCTCGACAGCGCGACCGTGCGATATGCCCGCGACCCCGCCGCACATCCAGCTGTCGACTCGGTATCGCTGGCCATGGCGCCGGGGCAGATCGGCGTGTTGATCGGTCCATCGGGATGCGGCAAGACATCCCTGCTGCGTGCCGTCTGCGGGCTCGAACACGCTGCGGGCGGCCGCATCAGCATCGATGGCCGGGTGATCGCGGACGCGACCAGCGGCACCCACGTGCCGCCAGAACAGCGCCAGGTCGGCATGGTGTTCCAGGACTACGCGCTCTTCCCGCACCTGAGCGTGGCCGACAACATCGCCTACGGGCTGCACGGCCAGGCACGCGCAGCACGGCGCTCGCGCGTGCAGCAGATGCTCGATCTGGTGGACCTGCCCCATGCCGGCGATCGCATGCCGCACCAGTTGTCGGGTGGGCAGCAGCAGCGCATCGCGCTGGCTCGCGCCCTGGCGCCGTCGCCACGGTTGCTGCTGCTCGATGAACCGTTTTCGAGCCTGGACGTCGACCTGCGCGAACGCCTGGCCCACGATGTGCGCGGCATCCTGAAGCAGCACGGCACGACCGCGCTGGTGGTCACCCACGATCAGCTCGAAGCCTTCGCGCTGGGCGACCTCATCGGCGTCATGCAGCAAGGCCGGCTCGAGCAATGGGCCGATGCTTACACGCTGTACCACCGTCCGGCGAGCCGCTTTGTTGCGCAGTTCATTGGCCACGGGGTCTTCGCCCCAGCCCACATCGTGCCGAACGGCCACGGCTACAAGGTGGAGACCGCGCTCGGCCTGCTCAAGGACGTGACCGACAGCTCTGAGCCGCCGGTCTTCTCGGGCAACGAGTGCGAAGTGCTGCTGAGGGCCGACGATGTGCTTCACGACGACGCCAGCCCGGTCAGGGCGCGCATCGAGCGCAAGGCGTTCCGGGGCGCGGAATTCCTCTACACGCTGAGGCTCGCCAGCGGCGAACCGTTGCTGGCCCATGTCCCATCGCACCATGACCACGCCGTTGGCGAGTGGATCGGAATCCGCCCGGATGTGGACCATGTGGTGACGTTCGCCAAGCCGAACTCCGCACCCTGAGTTGAGACGTGGATCATGGTGAGGCGATTCAAGCGCCCGCCCATGCGCCCCATTTGATCGCGCTTGCAGATCAATGCATCGAACAACCGCCCCTGCCCTGCGCAACCTGAGTGGTGATGGACGAACGTCCTGCGATCGAGCAATGCAAAGACTTGAGTGATAATCATTCTTGTTAACTGTCACCCATCAAGTCGACCGACAGCAGGAGGATCCAGCATGACATTCACCGGCAAACCACTCAAAGCGGCACTCATCGCATCGGCACTGGGAGCAGTGCTTCTGGTCGCAGCCTGCGGCGGCAGCGACTCCGAGCCCGAGGTGACCGTCTCCAGCGTCGTCAAGACCAACGCCGACATCGCCTATGCGGCCTACAGCGACTCGCTGAGCACGGCACGCGCGCTGAAGACCGCCGTCGACGCCCTCGTCGCCGCCCCGACGGAGGCCAACTTCGCTGCGGCCAAGAGCGCCTGGAAGGCCGCGCGCGAGCCCTATGGCCAGACCGAGGTCTACCGCTTTCGCCTCGGCCCCATCGACTCCACCGACGGGGTCAACGAGAACGGCCCCGAAGGCCGCATCAACGCCTGGCCGCTGGGCGAGGCATTGATCGACTACGTGGCCGCCAACGTTGATGGCGACTCCGGCCCCGAAGCCACCGCGCCCTCGGTGACGCCGAACATCATTGCCGACACCGCCAATGTGGCGACGATCAACCGGGCCTCGCTGCTGGCGCTGAACGAGGACGGCGGCGACGAGCGCAACGTCGCCACCGGCTATCACGCCATCGAGTTCCTGCTCTGGGGCCAAGACCTGAACCAGGGCACCACCACCTGGGACGGCAGCGCGCCGCGCGACGCCACACCCGGTCAGCGCCCGCTGTCTGACTATTTCGTCAACGCCAGTTGCACCAGTGGTACGAGCAACGCGCAGCCGCAAGCCATCTGCCAGCGACGCGGCCAGTATCTGCAAGCCGCAGTGAACCTGCTGATCGAAGACCTGGAGACCGTGGTCGCGGCCTGGAACCCGAACACCGCGGGCAACCACTACGCCAGTTTCGTGGCCGGCGGCAACACCTCGTTGGCCAAGATCTTCGAATCGATGGGCCGCTTGGGTTTTGGCGAACTGGCAGGCGAGCGCATCAACATCGCGCTGACGCAAGACTCGCAGGAAGACGAGCACTCGTGCTTCAGCGACAACACGCACCGCGACATCGTGCTCAACGCGCTCGGCATCCAGAACAGCTACCTGGGCAGCTACAAGCGAGTCGATGGCAGCACGCTCACCGGCACCAGCCTCGAGTCCTACGTGCGCTTCAAGTCACAGGTCACGCTGGCCGACCAGTTGAAGACGGCGCTGACCACCACCGCCACCGCCACGGTGGCCATCGACACCAAGGCCAAGGCCGGCATGCCGTTCGACCGGCAGGTGCAGCAGGGCGGCATCAACGACCCGACGATCAAGGCGGCCATCGCCGCGCTGGTGGCGCAGACCAACAAGATCGGCGAAGTCATCAAGGCGCTGAGCCTGACCACAGGCGATCTGTGCCAGGACACCACCGAAAACATCGGGACCTGCACGCGCTGAACGAGCGGCACCCCGTGATGACAGCAGACGAAAAGGTGGCGCCTGGCCCGCCAGGGCGGGAGTCCACGCCCCTGCGCTTGGCCGTCGCCCTGGTTGCGGCTCTCTTTGCGGGCTGCGGTGGTGGGGGCGGCGGCAGCGCAGACACGCCGTCCGCTCCGACGCCCACCGAAATCACCGACAGCGCGGCGCTGGCGGCCGGCGGTGCCACGACGGTGGCACGTACCGACGTGGACGCCTTCGGCCAGCCGGCCGCCAACCTCGACTTCATCGGCGACAGCCTGTTCGAGGCCGGCAACCACATCTTCCGCACGCCGCGCAGCGGCTTCAAGGGCACCGGTCCGCTGTTCAACGCGCAGAGCTGCCAGGGCTGTCATGTGCTGGACGGGCGCGGCAGCCCGCCGCTGGACACGCTGAACCCGGGCAACTATGCCGGCCCGCTGGTGTCGATGCTGCTGCGCCTGAATGCCCAGGACGCAGCCAACCCCCTGGCCGGCTATGACAGCACATCCGGCGTGGTGCCCGACCCGGTGTACGGCGGCCAGTTGCAGACCCGCAGTGCCTGGGGCGATGGGGTCGATGCCGACGGCCTGGCACGCTTCGATGCGTCTCTGAACGGCGGCCCGGCGCTGGGCGAGGCGCAGGTTCACGTGCGCTACGAAACGATCCAGGGCAGCTACCCCGACGGCACGGCTTACACGCTGGTGAAGCCGGTGCTTCGCGTCAGCGCGCCCTCCTATGGCAGCTTCTCAGCGGCTATCCGCTTCTCGCCACGGGTGGCGCCGCCGGTCTTCGGCAGCGGCCTGCTTGGTGCCATCGTCGACGCCGACATCCTGGCCCGCGAAGATGAAAATGATCGCAATGGCGACGGCGTCTCCGGCCGTGCCAACCAGGTCTGGAGTGCGCAGGCGGGCGCCACGGCGCTGGGCCGCTTCGGCCTCAAAGCCGGCAAAGCTACCGTGCTGGACCAGACCGCGGGCGCCTTCAGGGGCGACATGGGGTTGACCAGCTCCCTGGCGCCGGGCGAGTCATGCACGGCGGCACAGACGGCCTGCGTCACCGCCGCGGACAATGAACAGGCCGCCTACCGCGAGCCAACCGGCACCGACCTGACCGACCTCGAACTGGCCCAGGTCGAGTTCTACACCCGCACCCTGGCGGTGCCCCGGCCACGTGGCTGGGACAGCGCCACCAGCGCGTGGCAGGCAGACATCGGCGCGGGTCGGCGCCTGTTCGACAGTCTCAAGTGCGTTGCCTGCCACGTGCCGAGCCACACCACCGGCAGCGCTGCCGGCAGCGCGCTGGGCGACATCAAGAACCTCACCGAGCTGTCCAAACCAGCCGCGGAACTAGCACAGCTGTCGCGCCAGAAGATTTGGCCCTACACCGATCTGCTGCTGCACGACATGGGCGGTAGTTGCACCGTCACGCGCGAGACCGATGCCGGCGCGGCATGTACCGGCGGCGCCGGGTGTCGCTGGGTGCAGCGCTGCGACGGGCTGGCGGACGGCACGTCGGAGTTCCTGGCCAACGGCCGCGAGTGGCGCACGCCTCCGCTGTGGGGCCTGGGCCTAACCAAAACCGTCAACCCGCTGGCAGGCTACCTGCACGACGGCCGCGCCCGCACGATCGAAGAGGCCGTGCTGTGGCATGGGCAAGCAGCAAACAGCGAAGCTCGCGGCGCCTGGGAGCGCTTCGTCGCACTCAGCGCAACTGCGCGTGCGCAGTTGCTGGCGTTTCTGGGCTCGCTGTGAGATGCCCGTGCCTCGCCGCATCACGACCAGGGCCACTGTGGGCGTCGGCGCGACTGGCCTCCTGGTCATGGCGCTGTGGGCACAGGCTGCGCCCGACGCGGCCTCTTCGGCGGGACCAGCCCCACGCCCGCCGCTCGACCTGACGAAAACCCCGCCCGGCATGGCGGTAGACGATGCGCTGCGCACCGTGACCGGCCGCTCGTTCTTCGCCGACCCCTGGGTCGAAGCCGGCGCGGCCACCACCCTGCGCGACGGCCTCGGGCCGTTGTTCAATGCCCGCTCCTGCACCGGCTGCCACCCGGGCGGCGGGCGCAGCAGCCCGGTGCCCGAGCGCTCGAGCGACTGGCAGGTGACGAGCGGGCTGGTCGCCAAACTGGGTGCGGTTGCAGGCCGGCCCGATCCACGCTACGGCGAACAGTTGCAGACCCGCAGCGTCAACGGCCCGCGCCGGCGCACGGGAGCACCATCGGATGGGCGGGTGGGCCAGGGCATCGGCGAGGGTGAGTTGCAGGTGCTCTACCGCGCCCTGCACCGGCGCCACGCGGACGGCCAAGCCTACGCATTGCATGAGCCGGGCTATCGCGTAGTGGGCCTGGCAGACGGCCCGTTGCAACGGCCAACGTCGGTATCGGCTCGCATCGCACCCAGCCTGGATCACAGCGCGCTAATCGAGCAGGTGGCCGACGTGACCATCCTTTCGCGGGCCGACCCCGGCGACCGGGACCGCGACGGCGTCTCCGGCCGCGTCAATCGCGTGCCCACCAACGGGCCGGGTTCGCCGCAAACCGCCGTGGGCCGCTACGGCCACAAGGCCGCACAGCCGGGGCTGCGGCAACAGACGGCGGCGGCCCTGCACCACGACATCGGCATCACCAGTTCCGCCTATCCCGTAGAGGACTGTGCCGAACGACAGGCTGCCTGCCGCCGCGCGCGCAGTGGTGCTGGCCCCTCCAGCCCTTTCGAGATCGACGACGCCTTGCTCGACGACATGGTGCACTTCATGCGCCACCTCAGCGTGCCGGAACGTCCGCCACAGGCTGCGCAGCATCCCGACGGGGAACGCATCGAAAGGGGCCGCCAGGTCTTCGCCTCCGCACGCTGCGCCGCTTGTCATGCCGACAGTGCCGCCTACAAGGGTCTGTACAGCGATCTGCTGCTGCACGACATGGGCGCCGGCCTGGCCGACAGCCGCCGCGAGCACAGTGCCAGCGGGCGCGAGTGGCGCACCGCGCCCCTGGCGGGGCTGCGACTGCGCAGCCGGCTCGCCCGGATCGAGAACTACCTGCACGACGGCCGCGCACGCAGCCTGGAGGAGGCGGTGATGTGGCACGACGGCGAAGCACGCGCGGCGCGACAGGCTTTCAGCCGCATGAGCAGTACCGACCGGTCGGCACTGCTGGCCTTCCTTTCGACCCTTTGACCTGAACTTTGCACGCCGGCCTACCCACACGACGGCCCCGCCAACCTCGACACGCACAGGATGATCATGAACCGCAACGCCCCTTCGAGAAGTGCATTGATCCTGATGGCCTGCGCCATTGGCACCGCCGCGGCCCTGGTCAGTTGTGGCGGTGGTGGCGGCAGCAGCGGGGGTACCGACGGCGGCGGCACATCCGCGGTGAGCGCACAGTTGAAGCAGGAAGCGCTGGACGGCAGCGTGGTCGGCACGATCCGGCCCGGCTACGCCACGACGCAGTCGGCGCTGGCGGCCCTGCGCGGAGCGGCGACCGAGTTCTGCGCCGACCGCACCAGCATCCGATTCGCCACCATGCAGACCGGGTGGCGCGCCGGCATGGCTGCTTGGCAGGGAGTCAACGCCATCACCAGCGGCCCGGCCGCGCAGGACAGCCTGGCTTTGCGCATCGAGGCCTGGCCCAGCGCTTTTTCCGCGGCGACCGCCGCACGGATGGACCAATTGCTGGCCGGCACCGCTGCACTGGACGAAGCCGCCATCGCCGGCCAGCCCGTGCAGGCGCAAGGGATGCAGGCACTGGAGTACCTGCTCTTTCAAGGCCGCAGCGCCGCCGACTTTCCCGCCAACGGGACCGGCGACCGGCGCTGCGCGCTGCTGACGGCTGTCGCCGCCAACATGGCCACGATGAGCGGCACGTTGAACACGGCCTGGCAGCAGCAGGGTGCGGCCCAGGCCCTGACCGGCAGCAGCACGGCGACACCTGCCGAGGCCTACAACCTGCTCGGCAACCTGCTGCTGGGTCAACTGGTGCGCCTGAAGGACGGTGCGCTCGGCCCGGCCATCGGCCTGGACACCAGCGCAGCGGCGGTCAACCCGAACGCTGCGGCCGCAGAGGCCATCCGCAGCGACACCTCGCTGGCGCAGGTCGTGAGTCAGTTGCAGGCCGCGATCCGGCTCTTCGACGGCGGGTCCGCGACCAGCGGCAACGCCGGCTTCGCACGGGTGCTGGAACAGACCGGCAAGGGCAGCCTGCGCAGCGGCTTTCGCGCCCGCGCCGACGATGCGCTCGCGCAGGCTCAGGCTTTGTTGACAGCGGGCAAGGAGTTGTCGTCGGCCAACGCCGACACCGCGACCACGGCCCAGTTCAGCGCGCTGTTCGCCGCTGTGCGGACGCTGGAAACCTACACCCAGAACCAGGTGCTGCCGGCGCTCGACATCACCGTGACCTTCAACTTCAACGATGGTGATTGACGGGGCGGCGGCAATGAACCCCCTCGCCTCTCGCCGCGACGCTTTGCGGGCAGGTGCCTGTGCTGCCGGGGCGGCCGCTGCCAGCGGAGCCGGCCTGCTGGCCTGGCGGCACTGGCGCCCGAATGCGGCGTCAGGCATCGTCAGCGCCGCCACCCGCCAGGGCACGCACCTGCTGGCGCGGTTGGACCTTGCGGGCCGAGTGGTGTGGCAACTGCCGCTGCCGGTGCGCGCGCACGGCCTGGCCGTGCATGGCCCGGACCCGCATCTGGCCGTGGCCGTCGCCCGCAGGCCCGGTACGCTGGCCTGGATGGTCGATCTGGCTGAGGGTCGTATCGTGCTCAGCCTGCCTGCGCAGACCGGCCGGCACTACTTCGGCCACGCCGTGTTCAGCCCGGATGGGAAGCATCTGCTCACGACCGAGAACGACTACGAACGCGGCGTGGGCGTCATCGGCGTGCGCGATGCCTCCACGGGGCAATGGCTGGGCGAGGTGTCGAGCCACGGCATCGGGCCGCACGAGCTGCGTTTCGGTCCGGGCACCGACACCCTCGTCATCGCCAACGGTGGCATCCACACCCACCCCAGCCAGCAGCGCGAGAACCTGAACCCCGACACCATGGCGCCCAATCTCGTGCGGCTCGATTGGGGCCGCCAACGGCTGATCAGCATGGACCAGCCCGTGCATCACCAACTGAGCATTCGCCACATCGACGTCACGCCGCGTGGCGATGTGGCCGCGGCGATGCAGTTCGAAGGCGCGGCGTCATTGCGTGCCACGCTGCCGACCCTGGCGCTGCGCCGAGGTGCTGGCCTGGAAGTGCCCGCTGCCGATGCCAGCACTTGGGCCGCCCTGGGTGGCTACGTGGGCAGCGTGCGCTCCAGCCCCGACGGCGATTGGGCCGTCGCGACGTCGCCGCGCGGCAACGCGCTGGTGTTCTGGGACCTGCAGCGCAACCGGCTGCACAGGCCCCAGCAGATGGCGGATGTCTGCGGGGTGTGTTTCAGCCCGGACGGGGATGAGGTGCTGATCAGTGCGGGCAGTACGGCGGTGAGGCGCTATCGACATTTCAGCGACGGCTGGCGGCCGACGCCCTCCGGCGACGAGCACGCGTTGCAGTGGGACAACCACGCCGATTGGATCTGACGCGAGGGCGCCGACGCAGCCAAGGTGTCGACCGCGCAAACTCGCGCCAGAACTTATTGCAAACAGGAACCATTCGCATTACGATGCTCGAATGCTGTGTTCCATACACGATCGATCTGCCAACCCGCCCTGTTCGGGCGCACGCCCATGATCGTCTGCCTCTGCCATCGCGTGTCCGATCACGCCATTGAACGAGAAGCTAACGCGGGTTGTGCCAGCTTTGAGGCGCTGCAGGACTCGTTGCGGGTTGCCACCGCGTGCGGCGCCTGCATGGATTGCGCTCGCGAGGTGTACGCAGCAGCGCGGCAAGCTTCTGAGCCTTCGGGTTTCAGCCTGGCCAGACCGATGCGCACCGTTCAGCTGCAAGTCGCCCGCTGACATGCACTCTCCAACCCGACATCCTCAAATGACCGCGACTCGCGCGGCCGCCGAAGAAGCGCGTCGCGAGCCCATGCGCCACTCCTCTCCCCGGCGCGTGACCAGCGAGACCCTGCTCGCAGGCAACACCGAAATCGAGATCGAGCACGGCGACGCCGTTTACCGCCTGCGCCTCACTTCCCTGGGCAAGCTGATCCTCACCAAGTAGGCCGACCCGAAGCCCACTCAAGCGCCCTCCGCCGAAAGCCGCACACGCCAGCCGCGTCGCCAGCCGTGCTCCACAAGAGAACACGACTGAACGATGCACTTCGCCAAGACACCGATCGCGCTCGCCGTGGTCGCGGCAGCCGCCGCCCACCTCCCCAGCCAGGCCCAGACCGCAGCCTCTGAAGCACCGGCCTTGCCGGCGATCACCGTCACCTCCACGCGCACCGAGCGTCGCGTGGATGAGGTGCCCAACACCGTCACGGTGAAGAGCGCGCGCGAGGTCGAGAAGTCCGGCGCTCGGGACATCAAGGACGTCTTCCGCGACGAGTTGGACGTCACCGTGCGCCAACAGGCCAACCGCTACAACCAGTCCGGCGGCGCGGCGCGCGCCGGCAACGAGGGCATCAACATCCGCGGCCTCGAAGGCAACCAGGTGCTGATGCTGGTGGACGGGATCCGCGTTCCGTCCAGTTTCAGCTTCGGCCCCATCGGCACCAGCCGAGGTGACTTCCTGAACATCGACGGCGCGCAAAGCATCGAGGTGCTGCGCGGCCCGGCCTCCACCCAGTACGGCAGCGACGGCCTGGCCGGCGTGGTGAGCCTGCGCACGCCCGACCCGGTGGACCTGCTGAAGAAGGGTCAGACCTTCGGCGGCTTCGCTCGTCTGGGCTATTCATCGGCAGACAAGTCCTTTGCCGCCACCGTCGGCGGTGCCATGCGCAGCGGCGACTGGCGGGCTCTGCTGCTGGCCTCGCAGCGCCAGGGCCATGAACTGGACAACCATGGCACCGTGGATGCTCAGAACGCAACGCGCACCACACCCAACCCGGCCGACACCTCGGCCCCCGCCGTGCTGGGCAAGGTGTTCTACAGCTTGAGCCCGGCGCACGAACTCGGCCTGACGCTCGAAGCCCAGCGGCGCAAGACCGACACCGAGGTCTACAGCGGACGCGGCACCACCACTTCGCGCGGCGTCACCACGACGATCAACGACATGGACGCGCACGACAAGCTCGAGCGCAATCGCGTCTCTCTCGAACATCGCTACGAAGACGATGCGGGTGCGTGGTTCCAGCGCGTCCACACGCACCTGTACGCGCAGGACTCGACCACCCAGCAACTCACGCTGACCAGCCGCACGGTGGCCGGCACAGCCTCTCCGCTGACCCGGGACTACGACCACAGCCAGAAGCTGCAGGGCGTCTCCACGCAGTTCGAGAGCAACTTCGCCACGGTGGGCGCCAAGCACAAGCTCAGCTACGGCGGCGACGTGAACCGCACCGACGAGTCCGCCACCTTCCCTGGCGTCGTCGCCTCGGGCAAGCTGTTCCCCGACACACAGTACACGCTGGCCGGCGCCTTTGTGCAGGACGAGATCGAATGGGGCGCGGTCAGCATCATCCCCGGCCTGCGCTACGACCGCTTCAAGCTGTCGGCCGACCCCACCGGCTACACCGGCACCGTCGTCTCCTTGTCGGACTCCGCCGTGACGCCGCGCCTGGGCGCCATCTGGAAGCTCGCCGACACGTTTTCTCCCTACGTGCACTGGGCCAAGGGCTTCCGCGCACCCACACCCAGCCAGGTCAACAACGGCTTCGAGAACACCGCTGCCGGCTATCGCAGCGTCGGCAATCCGAACCTGAAGCCCGAGAAGGCCGACAGCATCGAAGCGGGCTTCAGGGGGCGCGTGGATGGCGCCTGGGGCGGCTTGCGCTACCAGCTGCTGGGCTACGACAACCGATACACGGACTTCATCAGCCAACAGGTGATCAGCGGCACGGGCGTTCCCGGCGTGGACCCGCTGGTCTACCAGTACGTGAACCACAGCAAGGCACGCATCAGAGGCATCGAAGCGCGTGCCGAGTGGCAGCTCGGCAAGGCCTGGGCCGTCAAGGCAGGCACCGCCCTCTCGCGCGGCCACAGCGAAGCCAGTAGCGTGAAAACACCGCTCGACACCGTTGAACCGCTGCGCACCGTGCTCGGCGTGCGTTACGACGCCGGGCCATGGGAGCTGCGTGCCGACGCGCTGCACACGCAGCACAAGCAGGCCAGCCGCATCTCCACGTCCAGCACGGCCAGCACGACCGATGACTATTTCGCGACACCGGCCGCCACGGTGATCAACCTGGGTGCGAGCTGGAGGCCGATCGCGAACCTGACGCTCCACGCCAACGTCAACAACGTCTTCGACAAGAAGTACTGGAACTGGTCCGACGTGCGCGGCCAGCTCGCCAGCAGCACCGTGCTCGACGCCTACAGCGCACCCGGTCGCAACGTGCAGGTCTCGGCACGTTACGACTTCTGAACCGCCCTCTGTATCGCCAACCAGCGCCCACCGCGAGAGAACACCCATGGACCTCCAGCACCACGCCATCCGCACCGGTTTTCGCCAGGCACGCCAGACGCCGCGGGCCCGCCATCGCGACATCGCCCAGGCCTTGGGCATCAGCGAAGGCGAACTCGTGGCGGCGCACTGCGGGCCGTTCGAGCCCGCCGAGTCGCCGCTGAAAGCACGCCGGCTGCGCGGCGATTGGCCGCAGATCGTCGCCGGCCTGGAAGCGCTCGGCGAGGTGATGGCCTTGACGCGCAACGAGTCCTGCGTCCACGAGAAGGTGGGCACCTATTCCCATGCCAGCGTCAACGGACATGTGGGCTTGGTGCTCGGCGGCGCGATCGACCTGCGCGTGTTCTACAGCCAGTGGGCTCACGGCTTTGCCGTCGAAGAACGCCTGGCCGATGGCGCGTTGCAACGCAGCCTGCAGTTCTTCGACGCGCAGGGTCACGCCATCCACAAGGTCTTCCTCAAGCCGGCCAGCGCCGTAGCGGCCTTCTACAGCCTGATCGAAACGTACGGCGCATCACGCATCTCTGCCGGTCTCACGGCCTCTGCACCGGCGCCAAAGGCCGAGGATCGGCAGGATGCCGAGATCGACACAGCAGGCTTCCACGCTGCCTGGACCTCGATGCGCGACACGCACGAGTTCTTCGGCATCCTGAAGAAGTTCGGCCTCTCGCGCACCCAGGCTCTGCGCCTGGCGCCGCCCGACTATGCCCAGCGCGTGCCAGCCGCCAGCGCGCACGAGGTGCTGACACGCGCCGCGCAGGACGGCACCTCGATCATGGTCTTCGTCGGCAACCCCGGCATGATCCAGATTCACAGCGGCCCGGTGCGCCGGGTCGAGGTCATGGGCCCGTGGGTCAACGTGCTGGACGAGGGCTTCAACCTGCACCTGCGCGAAGACCACATCGCACAAGCCTGGCTGGTGCAGAAGCCCACGAGCGACGGCCTGGTGCACTCGGTCGAGGTCTTCGACCCGAAGGGCGAGACCATCGCCATGTTCTTCGGCGAGCGCAAGCCGGGCCAGGCCGAACGATGCGATTGGCGCAACCTGCTGGCCTCGTTGAGCCCGGAGGTCGAGGCATGCGCAAGCTGAACGTGCCGCCGTTCGACCATCAACGCCGGCAGCTGTTGGGGGGTGCCGCAGCGCTGGCCTCCTTGTCCATCGGATTGGGCGGCGATGCGCGTGCCGCCGGTCAGCGCATCGTCAGCGTCGGTGGCGCTTTGACCGAGACCCTGTTCGCGCTCGGCGCGCAGGCGGACCTTGTCGGCGTCGACACCACGTCCCTCTACCCCGAAGCCGCGAAGAAGCTGCCCAGCGTCGGCTACCAGCGCACGCTGTCGGCCGAGGGCGTGCTGTCGCTGGCACCCACGTTGCTGGTGGCCACCGAGGACGTCGGCCCGCCGGCCGTGCTGCGCCAGATCGAGGCCGCACGCATCCCGGTGCATGTGCTCGACGCGGGGCACAGCTTCGAAGGCCTGCTCTCCCGCACGCAGCGCCTGGCTGACCTGGCCGGCCGCAGCGCCGCCGGCAGCGCGTTGAACGAGCGCCTGCGCGGCGAGTGGCAGGCCGCGCGTGCCCGCGTGGCGGCGCTGGCGCCCAAGGACGCCACCCAATCGCCGCGCGTGCTGTTCCTGATGGTGCAGGCGCAGAACCAGATGCGCGCAGCCGGCAACGGCACCGGGGCCGACGCCTTGATCGCCTACGCCGGCGCGCGCAATGCCTTCGCCGCCGAAGGCTACAAACCGCTGTCGCCGGAGGCGGCTGTCGCTGCCGCACCGGACATCATCGTGACCACCGACCACGGCCTGGCCATGGCCGGCGGTGCCGCCGGCCTGCTGCGTGCACCCGGCCTGGCCCAGACGCCGGCTGGCCGGGCACAGCGCGTGGTCAGCATCGAGATCCTCCTGGCGCTTGGCTTCGGACCACGCCTGCCGCTGGCCGTGACGACGCTGGCCGAGGCGCTGTACACGCCTTCGCCCCCGGCACTCACCCGGTGAGCCCCAAGATGGAACCGGTTGCGTCCAGCCCCGCTCTTCGGCGCACGTCTGCGATGCCGATGCCTGCCGCAACCCGCGTTGCACCGGCACGGCTGCGCCAGCCCGGGCTGTGGCTGCTGGCCGCCCTGCTGTTGGCCCTGGCGCTGTCGGTGCAACTCGGCGCCGTGGCCGTGGCCTGGCGGGACTGGTGGGCGCCGTTCGGCGATGCAGGCACCCCGCCCTCCGCCGGCAGCTATGTGCTGTGGCAACTGCGGCTGCCGCGTGCGCTGCTGGCGTTGGCCGTGGGCGCGTCGCTGGGCCTGGCCGGCGCGCTGGCACAGGGTCTGTTCCGCAACCCGATGGCCGACCCCACGCTGCTGGGCGTGACCAGCGGCGCGGCCTGCGCCGCCGCGCTCGTCTTGACCGTGTTTGCGGGCTTGCACATGAGCGTGCCGCAGGCCTGGCGCTTGTGGGTGCTGCCTGCAGTGGCGTTCGGAGGCGCCCTGGCGGTGTGCTGGGGCCTGGACCGCCTGGCCCGTTGGCTGACGCCGGGCTCGGTGGCCGGCTTGCTGCTGACCGGCCTGGCGCTGCAGGCCATCACCATGGCCATCGTCGGCCTGTGCACCTTTGTGGCCACCGACGAACAACTGCGAAGCCTCACCTTCTGGACCCTGGGCTCGCTCAGCGGGGCCAGTTGGGCGGTGGTTGGCGTGATGGTGGCCGCGCTGGGGCTGGTGGCGTCGCGCATCGGCAGCCTGGCGCGTGCACTCAACGCGCTGGCGCTGGGCGAGGCCGCGGCCGGCCACGTCGGCATCGACGTCGCCCGGCTGCGCCAGCAGGTCGTGGTGGCGGTGGCCCTGCTGTCGGCCCTGGCCGTGGCCTGGTGCGGCGTGATCGGCTTCATCGGCCTGATGGCGCCCCACCTGGTGCGCGTCGCCGTCGGCCCCGACCAGCGGCGTGTACTGCCGCTGGCCATGGGCACGGGCGCCTTGCTGCTGCTGGGTGCAGACACCGTGGCACGCACCGTGGTGATCCCGGCAGAGGTGCCCGTGGGCATCTTCACCGCGCTGATCGGTGCGCCGGTGTTCCTGGCGATGTTGCGCAGCGCGGCGCGTCATCGAGGCGGTTCGGTATGACGCGGCCCTTGGCGGAGCACCTGCCGCCCGAGATGTTCCTGTCGGAGTTGACACCCATGGACGAAGACACGGAGGTCATGGCCTCACCCATGGCGCCCCTGCGCGCCTCGCCCCTGCTCCGGATCGACGGCGCATCCGTGCTGTTGCCAGGCGGCAGGCGCATCGGCCCCTTCGACCTGCGCGTCGAAGGCGGCGAGCGCATCGCCATCCTGGGGCCCAGCGGCGCGGGCAAGTCCACGCTGCTGCGCCTGGTGGCCGGCGAGCACCCGGCGCGAGAAGGCACGTTAGCCCTCGCGGGCCGCACGCTGGGCAACTGGTCATTGCCCGCTTTGGCGCGGCGGCGCGCCGTGCTGCCGCAATCGCACGCCGTGGCCTTTGGCCTGCCGGTGGAACTGGTGGTGGCGCTGGGCCGGGTGGCCCGCGAACCCGATCGCGAACAGGCCACCATCGTCGCTGCCGCGCTGCAGTCGGCGCAAGCCGCACATCTGGTCGGGCGGCGCTTCGACACGCTGTCCGGCGGTGAACAGGCGCGTGTGCAGCTGGCCCGGGTGTTCGCCCAACTCTGGGACGAACGCGATGCGCTGCTGCTGGTCGACGAACCGCTGGCTGCCCTGGATCCTGGTTTGCAGTTCGAACTGATGGATGCGATGCAGACCTTCTGCCGCGAGCGTGGCCACGCGCTGGCTGCGGTGCTGCACGACATCAACCAGGCCTTGTCATCGTTTGACCGCCTGTGGCTGCTGCGCGAGGGCCGCTTGCACGCCGATCTGCCCAGCGGCCGGGCGGCCGTAGGGCCGCTGGAAACGCTATACGGCATCGGCCTGCGTTGCGTCGAAGGCGATGGCGGCGCCATCGCCGTGTTGCCTGTCCGCCAAGCCACCGCGATGACGGCATGAACATCACAGCAGCCAGCCTGATGACCCTGCAGTCCTACAGCCTGTCCCGGCGCCAGCACAAGCAGCAGATGATCCGCCACCGGCGCGAGCGCTGCCTGACGCTGGGCCCCTGCATGCGTTTGCAGTTCGAAGACGAGCTGACCATCCGCTACCAGATCCAGGAAATGCTGCATGCGGAACACCCCGACGCACCGGACTCCGCGCAGCAGCAGATCGACACCTATGCACACCTGGTGCCCGATGGCAGCAACTGGAAGGCGACGCTGCAGATCGAACTGCCCGACGCGACCGAGCGGCGGCGCGAACTGCCGGAGCTCAACCATGCGGCGCACCGCGTCTATGTCGAAGTGGCCCGGCATCCTCGTGTGTTTGCGCTGGCCAACGAGGACTTGCCCGATGGCCATCGCAACCGGCCTTCGGCGGTGCACTTCCTGCGCTTCCAGTTCCCGGAGTCATTGCGCGCCACGCTGCTGAGCGGCGCAACCGCCTCGCTCGGCTGCGCACACGAGCAGTACGCATTCCACCGCGTCATCCCACCGGCCACCATCGAGCGGCTGCGCCGCGACCTGGTGCTGTCCACCCACAAGCTCGACTCGGCCGCGACCGCAGGCGAGCGCTGAACCCATCGAACAGGCCGCCCATGAACCACGCCGATGCCAACGACGCCGAGGACCACGGACCCAGCCTGCCGCTGGCGCGTAGCGACGTCGGCAGCGTGAGCGTGTGCTCTTGCGGCGTCATCACCCTCACGCTGCAGTACCTCAGCCTACGCTTCGAGCCCGGTGCCTTCCGCGAGCTGCAAGGCCTGCTCGCCGCAGCGCAGCGCCGGCTCGACCACGGCGCTGCCAACGAGACGGCCTCGCCGGTCCCAGCCGATGTGCGCGACGACATCCCGAACATGCAGTGACCGCTCGGAGGAACAAGCCATGTGCAAGCCCGACCCCACCCAGCTCGAAACTCTCGTGCGCCAAGCCGTAGCCGGCACGGACACCATCGTCAGCGGCATCGATCTCGCGCCGACAGCGCAAACCGCTCCGGCGGCCTCGACGGGCTCGCGTCGGCGCCGCATCTGGGAACTGGACGGTCACGCCCACTGCCCGGTTGTGGGCGTCTGTCTGCCGATGCCCGTGCTGCGAAAACTGGTCAACAAGGCCCTGTGCGCGCAGGCCGTTGCCAATGACTACGAACTGCATTGCGGCGCCGTGGCGGACTGCAAGTACCGCGGCGCCGTCGCCGAAGCCGTGCAACGCGACCTGGATCAACGCTACGCGCTGGCGGTGCGGCAAGCAGCCAAGGCTAAGACCACCGAAGCGCTGGCCGCCTGGTGGGACGTGGCCCTGCGCTGCCAGGACATCGCCGGCCCGTTCTGGGCCACGCTGACCCACCCTCGCTGCACGCCGGAACTGGCCCACTTGGTAGAAGGACAAGTGCACATGCTGCAACACCAGGTGGGCATGGCCGTCCGCATGGACTTTGATCGGTTCGAAGCCCTGCTCGACGAAAACGCCGTGCTCACCCGAGAACTCGCCGGCGCCCAGCAGCGCTGCACGCGCCAGACCGAGGAACACGCGCGTCGCACCGACGTGCTGCAAAGCCTGGTGATGCAGATGCGCGCGCAGTTGATGGTGCGCGACACCAGCATTGCCGCGCTGCAAAGCGACCTGCAGACGCTGGAGGGCGCCGTGCCGGGCCTGAAGTCGCGCGTCGATCTGGCGCGCGAGGTCGAACGCCTGGTGGGCCAGCGCCACGATCAGCAGCGAGCGCTGTTGCAGGCCCAGCAGGAGGCCGAGCGCCAACGCCGCCGTGCCGACGAACTGGCCGCCGAGCTTCAACAGCGCGATGCCTTGGCGCTGGAAGCAGCTGCGCCCGGCTCGCCCGACGCCACCGTCGTGCACCTGGACAACCAGGCCGTTCTCTGCGTGGGCGGCCGGCAGTCCAGCGTGCCCGTCTACCGCCAGTTGATCGAAGACACCGGCGGCCGCTTCCTGCACCACGACGGCGGAGAAGAAGACAGCGAGGCCAAGCTCGACGCCACGCTGGCCGCCGCTGACCTGGTGATCTGCCAGACCGGCTGCGTGAGCCACAACGCCTACTGGCGCGTGAAAGACCACTGCAAGCGCACCGGCAAACGCTGCGTCTTCGTCGAAACCCCCAGCAACGCAGGCATCAAGCGCGCGCTGCTGACCCTGGTGCCCGCCCCGGCCGACGCTGCGGCATCCAAGTCCTGAACCCCACCTGCAACCACCCTCAACCCTGAAAGGAAGCACCATGAAAACCATCGGCGACAAGCTCGAAGCCTTCTCCATCACTGGCGTCAAACCCGGCTTCAACCAGCACGAAGAAGGCGGCGTCTCGGCCTTCGAAGCCATCAACGAGAAGAGCTTTGCCGGCAAGTGGAAGGTCATCTACTTCTGGCCCAAGGACTTCACCTTCGTCTGCCCGACCGAGATCACCGGTTTCGACAAGCTCGCCAAGCAGTTCGAGGAGCGCGACGCCGTGCTGTTGGGCGGCAGCACCGACAACGAATTCAGCAAGCTCGGCTGGCGGCGCGAGCACAAGGATCTGAACAAGCTCGGCCACTGGAGCTTCGCCGACGTAACCGGTTCGCTGGTCGATCAGCTCGGCGTACGCGACAAGGAAGCCGGCGTCGCGCTGCGCGCCACTTTCATCGTCGACCCGGACAACACCATCCAGCACGTGAGCGTGAACAACCTCAACGTCGGGCGCAGCCCAGAAGAAGTGCTTCGCATCCTGGACGGGCTGCAGACCGACGAACTGTGCCCCTGCAACCGCGGCGTCGGCGGCAGCACGTTGTGACGCCGGCACAGACACAAGCCGCTGCCTTGCTGCGACGCTGGGACCGCATCGGCATTGGCATCCGCTGCGCCTACAACCCGTCGTGTCCCTGTGCCTTGCGGCACTACTTGGGGGCCGGTCTCAAGGTGGCGGCGAGCGGCGCGCTGCCCGAGTTGCTGGTGCACCGCCGCATGCTCACGGTGCTGCTTCAGACTGCGCATGACGAGGCCCTGCCCTGGTACTGGCGCAGCGTCTGCCTGGAGTACACGACGCTGCCGCTGGCCCGGCTGCGTGCGCTGATGAAGCACCACGACCCCATCGCCTGCCACGCGCTGGACTGCGCGGTGCAGAGCACCCATGACGTGCTGGCCGCAGCGCAATCACGGATAGACGGGCGTTGGGAGCGAGAGGCATGAATCTTCAGACGCTGCGCGACGCCTTGCCCGACTGGGCGAAGGACATCCGCCTGAACCTGGATGCCGTGATCGAGCGCTCGAGCCTGCCGCCGGTGGAGGCCTTGAGCTGCGCCGTGGCTGCAGCCTTCGCTGCCCGTTGCCCAGCGTTGCTGGCCGCGCTACGCGAACGCCTCGACGCGAATGACGCCGAAGCCGCGCTCACCGCCGCGGCCTTGATGGGCATGAACAACGTCTGGTACCCCTTCGTCGAGATGGCCGGCGACGAAGACCTGAAGACCTTGCGGCCCGAACTGCGCATGAACGCCTACGCCACGCATGGTGGCGTGCCCAAGCGCCAGTTCGAGGTTAGCGCGCTGGCTGCGTCCATCGTCGGCAAGTGCCACTACTGCGTGCGCTCGCACCATGCGCTGCTTCGGCAGGAGGGTTTGAGTACGCAGCAATTGCGCGACATCGGCCGCATCGCAGCGGTGGTAAACGCCGCGGCCTGCGTGCTTGTCGCTGGGCCCGCAATCGTGCCCACGATGCCGCAGGCCTGACACCACGCCGGGGCAGCACGCCATGTCAGCCATCGCCCCTTTGCCCACCGCGCACACTGCGCTGCGGCTCTACCGCGAGCACCACGCCTGGCTGCTGCAGCGGCTGCGTCGCAAGCTTGGCTGCCCCCACCACGCCGCAGACCTTGCACATGACACCTTCGTTCGCGTGCTGGACCGGGCTGCTCTGCCTGACACCTTGCAAGAACCCCGGGCCTGGCTCAGCACCATTGCGCACGGCCTGCTGGTGGACTTCCTGCGCCGGGTCGATCTCGAGCGGGCCTACCTGCAGGCCCTGGCGGCGCTGCCCGCATCCCACCACCCGTCGGCCGAAGACCACGCCATGACGCTGGAGGCGCTGCGTCAGGTGGACCACCTGCTCGACGGCTTGTCCCCCAAGGCCCGCGCCGCCTACCTGTGGAGCCGGCTGGACGGCATGCCCCACGCCGAGATCGCGCAGCGCCTGGGCGTGTCGGTGCCGCGCGTGCGCCAGTATCTGTCCACCGCGGCGCGGCGCTGCTATGAACTGCGCTATGGCGCCTGACACGATGGCCCTATCGAGCTCCGCCGATACCCTGGACGATGCCATCGCCTGGCAGCTTCGCCTGGGCTCCGGCGATGCCGGCCCGGCCGACCATGCCGAGTTCAATCGGTGGCTCGACAACCGGCCGGAACGGGCGCTGGTGTGGCAGCGCCTTCAGGCATTGGACCAGGCGCTGGACCCGGCGGCCCCGGAGCCTGCACGGCGGGCCATCGTCCAAGCAGCACCCGGGCGCGCTGCACGGCGAGCTGCGGGCACCCTGGCGGCGCTCGCGCTGGTCATCGGCATGGGCGTCGCCACCCATGAGCTGGGCCCCTGGCAGCACCTGTTGGCAGATCACGGCACCGGCGTCGGCGAGCGCCGCAGCCTCACCCTGGCAGATGGCAGCCGCCTGCAGCTCAACACCCGCAGCGCCGTCGATGTGCAGTTCGACCCGCAACGGCGCACGCTGCGGCTGCGGGCTGGCGAGGTCGCCATCGACACCGCGCAGCCCGCCATCGGCCAGGCCAAGGACGCCCGTCCCTTCGTGGTGCTGACGCCCCACGGCGAGCTGCAGGCACTGGGCACACGCTTCCTGGTGCGACTTGAAGCGCACGGCGCGCAGCTCACCGTGCTGCAGGACGCCGTGGCCGCGCGCCCCGCCACTTGCGGCTCGCCAGCGCAGCCCGCCAGCGCCACGGGGCCCGGCTGCGCCGAGCAGCGCGTGGTCCGCCAGGGACAGACCGCCCTGCTGCAAGCTGACCAGGTGCAGGCGCCGATCCCCGCGTCGCCCGACGCCGATGCATGGCGCGATGGCGTTCTGGTGTTCAACAACGCCAGGCTGGCCGACGTCGTGGCCGAGTTCGCGCGGCACCGCACAGGCCACCTCGGGGTGCACCCTTCGCTCGCAGACCGGCGGGTCAGCGGCACCTTCCCGCTGGCCGACCCCGACCATGCGCTGCAAGCCCTGCTGCTTGGCCTGAGTTCACCCGCCGCGCCCTTGCGGCTGCGGCGTTTCACACCCTGGTGGGTCGACATCGAACCCGGCGCCTGAAAAGAATCTGCATGCAGCCCTATCACTTTGCGGCGCTTGTCCGGCAAAGGGGTAGTCCCACTCCGTCGAAGGATCTGCATGCCCCGCCGCCCCTTGTCGCCTCGCCGCCCGAGCGCACTCCAACCCCTCACCCGACTCGCACCCGTGGCGGTCGCCAGCGTGCTCGCCACCGCGTTGATGGCCCAGGCCCAAGCGCAGGCACCCACCGCGCCCGCAAGCCAGGCTGCGGCTGCCGTACGTGACTACGCCCTACCCGCCGGGCCGCTGGCTGCGACCCTCAATCGCATTGCCCGCGAGGCAGGCCTCGCGCTCAGCTTCGACGCCGGCACCGTCGGTTCGGCGGAGGCCGTCCGCGTGCAAGGCAGGTTCACCGCGCGTCAGGCGCTGGTGCAAGCACTGACGGGCAGCGGCTTCGAACTGGTGGACACCGACGTCGGCAGCTTCACGCTGCGCCGGTTGCCACCCAGCCCTGCGCCGGCGCGTGCAGCGGAGCAGCCCGCCGCCACCCGACCAGCGCCCATCGTCGAGTCGGTGTTGCCGGCGGTGCGCGTCAGCGCAGCACCCGACGCACCCGAAGTACCGGGCCGCTTTGCCCGCCGAGGCGCGCCGGCACCCGTCGAGCCGGGCGTGGTGACCGCCGCGGCGCTTGACCGCTACGCGGCGCGTGACCTTGAAGACGTGTTCGCCGGCCAGCCCGAGGTGGTGGTCGGCGGTGGCCATGCGGTGGCGCAGCGCATCTACATGCGCGGCATCGAAGACCAGTTGCTCGCCGTCAGCATCGACGGCGCCGCACTGGGTGGTCGCGCCTACCACCACGCCGGCAGCGTGCAGATCGAGCCCGAGCTGATCAAGCGCGTAGAGGTGCTGGCCGGCACCGGCGACGCCACCGCCGGGCCAGGCGCCTTGGGCGGCTCGCTGCGCTTCGTCACCAAGGACCCGCAGGACCTGCTGCGCCCCGGAGAACAGGCCGGCGCGATGATCAAGGGCGGCTACTCAAGCAACGGCGAGGGCGGCAAGGGCCACGCCACAGGCTTCGCGCGCCTGGGTTCGAACTGGGCCGCCCTGCTGTCCTACACCCATCAGGACCAGAACGACTACGAAGACGGCGCCGGCCGAACCGTGGCCGCCACCGGCGCACGCCAGCAGCTGGCATTCGGCAAGCTGGTGGGCTACTTCGACGGCGGCCACGCACTGCGCCTGGGCCTGGATACCAACCGCGACGAAGGCCAACGCACGCAGCGCCCGCAATGGGTGCCCAGCAGTTTCAACCGCGCCTATCCGCTGCAGACCGAGCGCCGCACCTTCACCGTGGGCTGGGACTGGCAGCCCGGCGGTGACGTCATCGACCTGCGCACCAGCGCCTTCGACACCCGGCAAGACCTGGCGCAGGATGTCATTGGCCGCTGGGGCCTGTTCACCGGCCGGGTGGCATCACGCGGGGCCGAACTGCGCAACACCAGCCGGCTCGGTGACCACCGCCTGACCTATGGCGTGGACCACCGCCGCGACGACATCCGCTCCGGCTACGGCCCCACGCCTGGTGAGTTCAAGGAAAGCGGAACCATCACCGGTCTGTTCGTTCAGGATCGCGTCACCGTCACCCCCAGCCTGCAGCTCGACGCCGGCCTGCGCCACGACCGCTACCGCCTGACCGACGTGAACGGCCTGGTGCTGCGCGCCGACGGCACGAGCCCCAACGCCAGCCTGCGCTGGACGGTGCTGCCCGATGTCACGCTGCTGGCGGGCCATGCCCGTGCGTTGCGCGGCCCCAAGGTGCGTGAAGCCTTCAAACAGGAAGGCCTGGCCAGCGTGCCCGGCATCCGACCCGAGAAGGCTGAAACCTCCGAGGCAGGCTTCGAGTTCGCGCCCGGCGCCTGGCGCTTCAACGCCAAGGCCTATGCCACCGAGGTGCGCGACGCGATTGCCGACCCCATCGGCCGGCCCGCGCAGTTCGAGAACGTCGGTACCGTCAAGTCACGCGGGGTGCTGCTGCATGCAGCCTGGAAAGGCCAGGCGCTGCGCGCGGCGGCGGGGCTGCACCACAACAAGGCCACCCTGAACGGCCAGCGCCTGAACGGCTACGAGCACAACGGCCTGGGCATCAGCCAGGGCGACACACTCACCACCAGCGTGGACTGGCGCGCCAGCAGCGCCGTCGAGCTGGGCTGGGCCGGCCGCTTCGTCAAGCGCATCGGTGCGCTGCAGACCGGCGAAGGCACCGTGGCCAAGCCCGGCTACGGGGTGCACGACGTCTACGCCAACTGGCGGCCCGGCACGCTGCGCGGCCTCACCTTGTCGCTGGTGGTGAAGAATCTGTTCAACAAGGACTACCTCGACCACGGCAGCAACGAAGACTTCCAGCACATCCCCGACTTTGAAGGCGTGGTCGGCTCGCGCGAGCCCGGCCGCGAACTGCGCCTGACGGTGTCGCTGCGCTTCTGAAGCCCGGTCGCCCTTGAACACACGCGGCGTCTTGCGCTGGCTGCATCGTGTGGCCGGCCTCGCCATGGCCGGCTTTCTGGTGGTGGCTGGCCTCACCGGCGCGCTGCTGGCCGGCTACCACGCCTTCGACGCGGCGTTGAACCCCGCACTGCTGCGTGTGGCGCCGCCCGCGCCGGGCGCACAGCCGCTGGACCCGCTGCTGCTGCGCGAGCGGGTGCAGGCGCAGTACCCGCAGGCGCTGGTGCACCAGGCGCCGCTGCAGCACCTGCCGGGCGAGTCGGCCGTGTTCTGGCTGCGCCCGATGCGCGATGCGGCCACCGGTGCAGCACTGCCGCTGCCGCAGGACGAGGTCTTCATCGACCCCTACACCGGCCGCTGGCTCGGTCACCGGCACTGGGGCGCCTTCGACGCCGGCTGGCGCCATGTGATGCCGATGGTGTATCGCCTGCACATGGACCTGGGCCTGGGCCCGTTCGGCCAGCACCTGTTCGGCATCGTCGCGCTGGCGTGGACGCTGGACTGCTTCATTGGCGCCTGGCTCACCTTGCCCAAGCGCCGGCGTGCAACACCAACCCTGGGGGCACAGCCAGCTGATCCCGAGGCGCAGGCGCCGCGCGGCTGGTGGGCACGTTGGTGGCGCGCCTGGGTCCTGCGGCCCGGAGGCAGTGCCATCCGCCTGGTCTTCGACCTGCACCGCGCCGGCGGCCTGTGGCCGTGGGCGCTGCTGTTCGTGTTTGCCTGGTCCAGCGTGGCCTTCAACCTGGGCGAGGTCTACGAGCCCGTGATGAAGGCGGTGCTGCCGTCGCAGGACTTGCCATCGCCGGTTGAACGAAAGACCCGCAGCGACGCACCAGCCATGCCCTGGCCGCAAGCGTTGGCCACCGGCCGGCGGTTGATGGCCGACTACGCCACCGAGGCTGGCTTCCATGTGCAACGCGAACACCGCCTGTCGCTGGATACACGCCGCGGCCTGTACCAGTACCGCGTGCAGAGCAACCGCGAACTGCGCCTGCGCCGCGCCGCGACGATGCTGAGCTTTGATGCCACCAGCGGCGAGCTGGTGTCGCGCTACCTGCCCACGGGTGCTGCCGCAGGTGACACGGCGACCAGCTGGTTCGTGTCGCTGCATCTGGCGGACCTGGGCGGTTGGGCGGGTAGCTGGGCCAGCGGCTGGCCCTTGCAAGTGCTGGTGGCTGCCATCGGCCTGGTGGTCGTGATGCTCAGCGGCACCGGCGTGTGGCTGTGGTGGCGCAGGCGGGTGGCAAGGCGGGCGGGCGCTCGTGCGCCCGAGCTGCTGGGGATTCCTCCGACCAGAACTTGACAAAGGCATTCAGGTGATCGCAGCATGTTAGTGCGAATCATTCGCATTACAATGCGGCAACGCTTGCTCCACGCCGACCAGATGACCTCTGCTTGCCGGGCAAGCCACGAAGCCAGCAACCGCAAGCCATCGTGATCAATCCGCAGCGCGTCGCACGCGCCCTGCCATGTGGAGATGAACCGATGCCAGTTGCCGACGAGAACGACGACACCCTGCCATTGCCCAGCCTCGAAGCGCTGGTCGCAGGCACGGTGGCGCTGATGACCACCTGGGCATCGCCATGCCCAGGAGCCCGCATCGACGCGGCAGCCCAGCGCTCGCTGCTGGCGCGCAAGGTCGTCTCCAACCTGTTCTTCCTGCAGAACCACCCCTGCGCCAGCCCGGCGCTGCGGCAGGTGATGGCCAATGCACACCAGCGGTGGGTGGCGCTGGCACAGCCTTCGGCCACCGAAGGTCTTGGTGACCGAGCTTGCAGCGTTTCGGCTGCATTGCATTGACATCGCACACAAGCTCGGTTGCCCCGGAGCGCCGTTTGACGACCTGTGCTCCCAGTTTCTCCGCCCTCTTTTCAAACTAACACTCGATTGGTGACAACAATGAAAAAGCAGAAGTTCGTGATGAAGGCTTGCGCGATCGCGGCCTGTGCAGCCTTGGGCCCCGCGCACGCGCAAGAGGCCTCGGGCGAGAAGAAGGAAGCCACGCTCGAGAAGATCGTCGTGACGGGCAAACGCGCCAACCGCGTCTCCAAGGGCGCCACCGGTCTGCCGATGGAGATCAAGGACACGCCGCAGTCCATCAGCACACTCGACAAGGAAGAGATGGCCGACTTCGGCCTCACCAGCAGCAACGAGGCGCTGGGCATGGCCACCGGCATCAACGTTGACCTGTGGGAGACCAACCGCGCCAGCTTCAATTCCCGCGGCTTCGAGATCCAGCTGACGCAGATGGACGGCCTGGGCATGAGCAACTCCTTCGGCGTTGCCCTCGGTCGTGAGGACACCTTCCTGTTCGACAAAGTCGAGATCATCCGCGGCGCCAATGGCCTGCTCACCGGCGTGGGCAACGCGTCAGGCACGGTCAACTACGTGCGCAAGCGCCCCAAGAACACCGACGGAGGCGAGGCCAACGTGAGGCTCGGCTCCTACGGCCTCAAGCGCGTGGCGCTGGACTACAACAAGGTCCTCGCCGAGGACGGCAGCTGGGCCGGCCGCCTGGTGGTCGCGCATGAAGACTCAGACTCATTCCTGCGTGCCCTTCACAACAAGCGCAGCAGCATTTATGGCGTCATTGACGGCCAGATCGGCAGCAACGGTACGCTGACGCTGGGCATCACCAATGTCGATGCCAAGCAGGACTCGCCGATGTGGGGCTCACTGACCCTGCGCCGCGCAGACGGGACACAGGCCGACTTCCCCGTGGGCTCATCCACGTCGCAGGACTGGACCTACTGGAACAACAAATACACCAATGCCTTCGTCGAGTACGCCCACCGCCTGGGCCAGGACTGGGAAGCCAAAGTCACCTACAGCCACAGGCAGAGCGACGAGGCGACCAAGATCCTCTACGCCTATACCGCGGGGGGAGTGCTGAACAACGACAACACAGGCTTGCAAGGCTGGGCCTACCGCAGCGTGGGCGATACCAAAGACCGAATCTTCGATGCCAACCTCAGCGGCGAGTTCTCGGCCTTCGGTCGCAAGCACAGCCTGCTGGTCGGCCTGAGCCAGGCCAAGCAGGAGACGGCCGTGGACACCTACAACCCGCAAACCAACTATCTGCCGTTTCCGGCCTTTCCCTATGGCGGCAACGTCTATGCCGAACCGGTCTGGGATCCGCGCGCGCCCGCAACCCGCGGCGAGCAGACGCTGACGCGCCTGTATGGCGCATCGCGCTGGGCCGTGACCGATGCGCTGAAGGCCATCGTCGGCGTGAACGCCGTGCGCCTGGAGCGCAGTGGTGCGGCGATCTACGGCACCGCCACCAGTGCCACGCTCTACCCCGACACCAAGGAAGTCAGCCCCTACCTGGGCCTCACCTACGACATCTCGCCCTCCGTGATGGGCTACGTGTCCTACTCGGACATATTCCAGAACCAGGACCAGACGGACTTCTCGGGCGAGTATCTGGCGCCGGTGAAGGGCGTCAACACCGAAGCTGGCGTGAAGGCCGAGTGGTTGAACCGGTCATTGCTGACCACCTTTGCCGTGTTCACTGCAAAGCAGCAGGGCCAGGCCTTCTACGCCGGCCAGATCAACGACGGTGGACCCCGAAACGGCCAGTACTGGTACGAGCCCAAGGACGTGAACTCCAAGGGTTTCGAGCTCGAGGCCACGGGCCGGATCGGCAAGGACGCCAAGGTGACAGTGGGCTACACCCAGATCAAGCTGACCGGCCCGGACGGCAACGACATCAGCGAATGGGTGCCGCGCAAGACCCTGAACTTCCGTGTCGACAGCCGAGTACCGATGCTGCCGGCCCTGCGCCTGGGGCTGGGCGGGCGCTGGCAGTCCGAGACGAGCAAGATCGGCAGCGCCACCCAAGGCGCCTACCTGGTGGCCAACGCCTTTGCCGCCTACGAGATCAACAAGGCGGCAACGCTGCGCCTGAACGTCAACAACCTGTTCGACAAGAAGTACATCGGCGGCCTGTCCTACGGTGCGATCTACGGCGCACCGCGCAACGGCTCGGTGTCGCTCGAATACAAGCTCTGACGTGGGCACCGAACGAGACTGCTGCAACGCGTAGGCGCCATGACACCCCGTACCCTGCGCGCCTGGAGTTGGGCCCACAAGTGGTCCAGCCTGGTCTGCACCGTGTTCATGCTGCTGCTGTGTCTCACGGGCCTCCCGCTGATCTTTGCCCACGAGATCGCCCACCTGACGGGCAAGGCGGTGGAACTGCCAGCCGACGCCGCGCCCGCCCGTGCCCATGCCCATGCCAGCCTGGACGCCGTGGTGGCCGCAGGCCACGCGCGGCTGCCGCAGCGCGTGGTGCAGTTCGCCTCGCCCGACGAGGAGGATCCGCGCCTGTGGTACGTCACGCTCACGCCATCGCTGGAGCCGACTACCGACTTTCGGCCCATCGCCGTCGATGGCCGCACGGCCCAGGTGCTGGCAGAGCCGCGCTTCGACGAGGGCTTCATGCACTGGATGACGCGGCTGCACATCGACCTGTTCGCCGGGCTGCCGGGCAAGTTGTTTCTTGGGCTGATGGGTCTGCTGCTGCTGGTGGCCATCGTCACGGGCGTGGTGCTGTACGCCCCCTTCATGCGAAAGCTCGCCTTCGGCGAGGTGCGCCACAAGCGCTCGACGCGCGTGCGCTGGCTGGACCTGCACAACCTGCTGGGCATCGTCACCCTGGTATGGGCGCTGGTGGTGGGGGCGACCGGGGTGATCAACACCTGGGCCGATCTGCTCGTCAAGTATTGGCAGTACAGCCAGCTCAGCAGCTTGCTGGCGCCCTACCAGGGGCAGCCCCTGGTCAGCGCTGCCGAACGCGCGCCGCTGCAGCAAGGCATGGAGGCGGCGCTGGCGGGGTACCCTGAGAAGCAGGTCGCCTTCATCGCCTTTCCGGGTACGGCCTTCTCCAGCCCGCACCACGTTACCTTCTTCCTGCGTGGCAACTCGCCGCTCACCGCCAAGCTGCTGCAACCGGTGCTGGTGGATGCGAAGACAGCCACGGTCACGGCCGCACCCGCCCTACCCTGGTACCTGACGGCGCTGCTGGTCTCGCAACCACTGCACTTCGGTGACTACGGCGGCCTGCCGCTGAAGATCATCTGGACGGTGCTGGACGTGATCACCATCATCGTGCTGGGCAGTGGCCTGTACCTGTGGTGGGTGCGTCGGCGCGTCGTCGTCCCGACGCCGGTTGTGAGCACGGACGGCCCGCAGCCCGAGGCCCAGCGATCATGAGCCGCAGCATCGTTCAGATCTTTCGCGCGCCGGCCGTGATTGCGCTGGCCAGCGGCATCGGCTTGGTATCAGCGCTGCTGGCCGACGGCTGGGCCGACGCCCTGTCGTGGCTCACGCTGGGCGGTGCTGCCGCAGTAGGCGCCTGGCATGCGCTGCGCCGAAGGCACTGACCAAGACCCAGTCGACCATGACCAACCCCACCGCAGACGTTCACACGCTCGAAGCCCACATCGGCAAGCGCAGCGCGCCCGCCGTCCCGAAGGCGGAACGCAGAAATTCGAGCGACTGTCGCAAGACTGTCGTGGGTTTGCCGAGGTATCGCCGCAAGCAATTCGTATTGAATTCCTGCGCTTCAACAGATCATGCAGAGGCCTCCAACACACAAGGCTCAGGGATAGCGCAGCGATGAAAATCAACTCCGAGTTGGTCAAGCAACTCAGGTCAGAAAAGTCTTGGTCACAGGAAGAACTGGCCATTGCATCAGGACTGAACCTGCGAACGGTGCAGCGAATCGAGAGTGAGGCGACGGCTTCGCTGCAATCGAAGAAGGCGCTGGCCTCGGCATTCGGAGTGGCTGTCAGAGACCTTGAACGCGTGGAAATTCCCGCTATGCAAATTCACGAATACAAGACCATTGACATTGAATGGAAGCAAGGTTTTCTGGCTGGCGTAAGGGCCGCGCCTCTGCCCGACCTCAAGGCAATACTCAACAGAGAAGGTCTGGCTGGTTGGCGCCTGGTCCAGATATTGACGCCCGATCTGATGATGGGAAAGGCAGCGGAAAAGCTGGTAGCAATCCTTGAGCGGCCAATCACCGATTGAACTGCCAGTGGCGGCCCGCCGCCCTGTGCTCTGAGAACAACGAGCCCGCTTTTTCACATGATTCAACCCGACGCTGCCTCCTTCTTGCCACCGAATGGCGACTACGAACGTGGCTCACCGATGGCGCGACGCGCCCTGGTGGCCGGGGTACTGGGTGCCCATGTGCTGGGCGCTTGGGGTTTGCTGCAGGTGGAATCCGTCCGCCAGGCCATCGGCGAGGTGGCGCCGCTGATGGTGGACCTGATCTCTCCGCCAGCACCGCCGCCACCGCCCGCCCCACCCTCACCGCCGCCTCCACCCAAGGTGGTCAAGCAACTGCCGCCGCCGCCCATCGTCGCGGCGGCGCCGTCGCCCTCGCCGGCGCCGCCCGCCTTCGTGGCACCACCACCGCCCGCCGAGCCGCCGCCCCCCATGGTGGCCGTGGCACCGCCGCCGCCGCCAGCGCCGCCGGCTCCTCCTGCCCCGCCCCCGACGCCCAAAACCATCCCTGCCACCGCCGTTCAGTACCTCGATCCACCCGCCCCCACGTACCCCTCGGCATCGAAGCGCCTGGGCGAAAGCGGCCGGGTGCTGATCCGCGTTGAGATCGACACCGTCGGCCGCGCGCGGCAGATACAGCTGATCCGCTCGTCCGGCTCCAGCCGCCTGGACCAAGCCGCGATGGATGCCGTCAAGGCCGCACGCTTCAAGCCCTACACCGAAAACGGCGAGCCGCTGATCGTCTGGACCACGGTGCCCATCGTCTTTGAACTGGAGAACAGCTGACCATGACCGAACCTACCTCGCTGGGCATCGCCCACTTCCTGTCGCAGAGCGACGCCGTCGGCAAGACGCTGCTGGTCATCCTGCTGCTGATGTCCGTCATCTCCTGGCTGCTGATTGCGGCCAAGGGCCTGGCGCAATGGCAGCGCCGCGGCCGTTCGCAGAAGTTCCTGGCCCAGTTCTGGAAGGCCCACACGCTGGAAGAAGTGCAGGCCGAAATCAGCACGCAGGGTGTGCGCGATCCCTTCGCCAACCTCACCGCCCACGCCATGCACGCACGCGGCCACCACGCCCGCTACGGCACCGATGAGTTGAGCAAGGCTGGCAGCGAGGAGGAGTTTCTCACCCGCACTATCAAGAGCGTGCTCGACGAGGAAACCACGCGCATGGAGAACGGCCTCACCGCGTTGGCCACCATCGGCGCCACCGCGCCTTTCGTTGGCCTGTTCGGTACCGTCTGGGGCGTTTACCACGCGCTGGTCGCCATCGGCATGAGCGGCGCCGGCACGCTGGACAAGGTGGCCGGCCCGGTGGGTGAGGCGCTGATCATGACGGGCGTCGGCCTGGCCGTCGCCATCCCCGCCGTGATGGCCTACAACTGGCTCACGCGCAGCAACCGGGTGCTGCTGGCCAAGCTCGACAACTTCGCCTTCGAGCTGATGAACTTCCTGCAGATGGGGCAGCGCCTGCGCGATGCGCCTCCCGCAAAGGCATCAGCACCGCGTAGGCCGCGCGTCGTCGGCGCCAATGGCGCGGCGGGCACCGCCGCTGCCCAGGCCTGATCGGGGTAGCAGACCATGGCCTTCGCCAGTTTCGACAACCGGGGCAGCAACGCGCCCGTCTCAGAAATCAACATGGTGCCGCTGATCGACGTGATGCTGGTGCTGCTGGTGATCTTCATCGTCACCGCACCGCTGCTCACGCATTCCGTGAAGCTGGACCTGCCCAAGGTCAGCTCGCAGGCTAACCAGCTCAAGCCCGAGAAGATCGAGTTCGCCATTGATGGCGCCGGCCAGCGCTTCTGGAACGGTGAGCCGGTGGCGCGCGACGAGGCCGCGCGGCGCTTTGTGGTCGAGGGCAAGAAGACCCAGCAGCCCGAGGTGCACCTGCGTGCCGACCAGTCGGTGGCCTATCGCGCCGTGGCCGAGACCTTGGCCGACGCCTCGAAGGCGGGCCTGAGCAAGGTCGGGTTCATCAGCGAGCCCGAGGGCCGCTGAAAGCGCACCCATTCAACGGCACCCAGCCTGCTCAGTGAACCATCCCATCCAATCGATCAGCCCTCAACATGAAACCAAAGACAGATCGCTCGAAGTCCGCCGGCCGTATGAGCATTGCCGTGCTTGTTGCAAGCATCAGTGCGGCCTTGCCGCTCACCAGCGTCGCCCAGTCGGGTGCTGTGGGGGCCCCAGTGGCCCAAGTTCTGAATCTGCCGGCGGGCTCTCTGGCCAATGCCCTGCGTGCGCTGTCGCAGCAGACCGGCGTCCGAATCGACGCAGATCCGGCCTTGACCACTGGGGTCCAAGTACCCGCGATTGCCGGCCCGTACACCGCAGACCAGGCCCTGCGCCTGATGCTCGGGCAAGTCGGCCTTGAAGCGATTTCCAGGCCAGACGGCAGCTTCGCCCTGCGGCAAGGCCCGGGTTCCGTCAGCGAACTGCAGGCGGTGGTCGTGAAGGGAACCAAGCAGTCCCAGAGCCGTCAGCAGGCGACACAGAGCGTGTCTGTGCTTTCGTCGCGCGACACCATCGGCCTGCAATCCGCACTTGAAGCCGTGGTGCGCCTGCCCAACACCGCCCAGCAGTCTGACGGGTTCCTTCCGACGATCCGCGGGCTGGATGGCAACGGCGTGGCCACCGGCGGCGGCGGCGCCGTCACCGGCGCCAACCCGCGCATGTCCAACTACGTGGACGGCGTAGCCCGCACCTACGGCGCGACGCCCGACGGCGCTGGCAGCTTCTGGGACATGGCCCAGGTCGAGGTGTATCGCGGCGCGCAGTCAACCTTGCTGGGGCAGAACTCGCTGGCCGGTGCCATCGTGCAGACGACGAAAGACCCAGTGTTCAAGGACGAATACGCAGCGCAGCTCGGGGCTCGGTCCGAACGTACGACCTTGAACGGCGCCTTCATGGTCAACAAGGCTGTCACCGACTCGCTGGCGATCCGATTCACCGGCGAGGCCATTGATGGCAAGACGCCCATCGACTACTCGGGCTACCAGGGTACGGGCCTCAATGCGGATGACCGCGACGAACTTGGTCGCCTGCGTTACGGCCGCTATCGCTTCAAGGCGCTGCTCGCAGCGTCCGACGCACTGATCCTGAAACTGACACTCGAGCAGGAACGCCGCCGCAACGCCTACACGCAGGATCTCGCATCGAACTCCGGAGGGCGCAATGTCACCGGCGACAGCACGGGCTCCTTCGATTCGGACACCCGCGTGGCAGCCATCAACGGCAACTACGAAATCAGTCGCGAGTGGACGTTCGATGCCATGCTGTCCCAGCAGAAGGCGAAAACCAAGTTCGGACCTCCTGTCGTCGGAAACCCCGATCCATCGGCCTACCTCGACTTCACTTTCGAGTCCACCGAGACAGCCCTCGAGCCCAAACTCGTCTACAAGGCTCGACAGGGCCGCAGCAGTGCGGTTTTTGGCGCATTCATCAAGCAGCGCGAAAGAAGCGACCTGGGCAAACCTGGCTCAGCCTTTGCACTCACCGCCGACGACGAAGCCAGCAGCAAAGCACTGTTTGCCGACACCACGCTCCAGTTGAGCCCTCACTGGGATCTGCTGGCTGCGGGACGCTTTGTTGACGACCGGCAGCAGCGCAATTTCTCGGCTTTCGGCGGTGCCTTGGCCTATGCCTTCGACGAGCGAAACCGCGTCTTCCTGCCGAAGCTGGGCGCCACCTACAACGCCAGCGCCGACGCGGCCTTCAGCGTCGTCGCCTACAAGGGCTACAACCCCAGCGGCGGTGGCGTGAGCTTTGTCACCTTCACGCCCTACCAGTACCGCAAAGAACAGGCCAAAACGCTGGAACTGGTGGCGCGCACGCAGTGGTTGGACCGCAAGCTGACTGCCAACGCCAACGTCTTCTTCACCCAGCTCAAGGACCTGCAAATTGGCGGCACCGGTCCGGCCGGGCCAAACGACGGCATCTACCTCAACATCGCCAAGGCGAAGACGCGGGGTCTGGAGGTCGATTTGGCCTACCGGCCCAACTCGAAAGGCCGCCTTGGCGTCGCTATGGGCCTGCTTGACACCGAGATTGTCGACTTCGGATCGGTGGCCAACAACGCCAAGAACGGCAACCAGTTGGGGCTGTCGCCCCGCATCACCGCCAACCTGAACGGCTCGTACGAAGTGCTGCCCGGGTTGACCTTGGGCGGTGATCTGGCCTTCTCGGGCAAGCGCTTCACCGACGTCGACAACCTGCCCGAAGACCGTGTGCCGGGCTATGGGCTGGCGAACCTGAACCTGCAGTACCGCGTGGGTCAGTTCACCTGGACGGGCTATGTCAACAACGTCTTTGACAAGTTCGTTCAGCTCAGCCGCTTCACGTCTTCCAACCAAGCTTACGTGAACGAGCCACGCACGGTCGGCGTCAACCTGCGGGCCGATTTCTGAGCCTGACAAGGCCGCAACAGTCGCGACCGCATCGCACACCCGGAAGTACACGATGACCACCAAGAGCCTGCGCATCTGGACCTGGCTGCACACCTGGAGCAGCCTGGTCTGCACCGCCTTCATGCTGCTGCTGTGCCTGACGGGTCTGCCGCTGATCTTTCACCATGAAATCGGCCACTTGCTTGGCACGGAGGTGGAGGCACCCTCGATGCCGGCCAACGCACCACGTGCGCCCATGGACGCGGTTCTGGCTGCAGGCCAGGCGCGCGCGCCAGGGTTGGTGCCCACGTTCCTGTTCCAGGAGCCGGATGACACAGACACCTGGACTGTGGGTTTCGCACCCACGCCCGCTGCGCAGACAGGTACCAAGTTCGTCGTCGTCGACGCGCGCACCGGCCAGGCCCTGGGCGAGCCGCCGGCCGAAGAGGGCTTCATCTACGTGATGTTCAAGCTGCACGTGGACCTGTTCGCCGGCCTGCCGGGAAAGCTCTTCCTCGGCCTGATGGGCCTGCTGATGGTGGTGGCCATCATCTCTGGCGTGGTGCTGTACGCGCCATTCATGCGCAAGCTGCCTTTCGGCGCGGTGCGGCGCGAGCGTTCGCCGCGGCTGAAGTGGCTGGACCTGCACAACCTGCTGGGTGTGGTGACGCTGAGCTGGGCCCTGGTGGTGGGCCTCACCGGCGTGATCAACACCTGGGCCGACCTGGTGATCAAGCTCTGGCAGTACGACCAGCTCACCACCGTGCTGGCGCCCTACCAGAAGCTGCCACCGCCCGCATCGCTGGGCTCGGTGCAGGCTGCGGTGGCCACCGCCCAGAAGCAGGAGCCGGACATGCGCGTGGGCTTCATCGCGTTCCCGGGCACGCAACTCTCCAGCCCCCACCACTACGGGGTGTTCATGCGTGGCACCGAGCCGGTGTCGGCGCGCCTGTTCAAGCCCATCCTGATCGATGCGCAGAGCGGCGCCGTCACTGCGGCCATGGACTTGCCTTGGTACGTCACAGCGCTTCTGGTCTCCCAACCGCTGCACTTTGGCGACTACGGCGGCCGGCCGATGCAGATCCTGTGGGCTGTGCTCGACGTGATCACGATCTTCGTGCTTGGCAGCGGGCTGTACTTGTGGTTCAGCCGCCGGCGCTCCCGTGAGCAACGGAACGCCACGGCCTGGGCCGACGTGCAGACGGAGGGCGGGATGGCCGAAGGACTGACGCGATGAGCCTCTGGCAGATCTTTCGCTGGCCGCTGGGCATTGCGGTGCTGACATTGATCGGCCTGATCAGTGGGCTGGTATCCGACGGCTGGGGCGATGTCACAGCGGCGCTTGGCCTCCTAGTGCCGTCGGTGGTGGCTTGTTGGCTGTCACTGCGACGGCGTTGACGGTCGGTGACGGATCAGAGCGCAGTTCACCGAAATCGCCCCCGGACGCGCGTTCACTGATTGTCGATTTCCATTCGTACCCAGTCTCCTCCCCGTGCTTGCTCGCCACACCACCGCTGCGCTGTGCCTCGCACTCTGGGTCAGCGCGTGCGCTTATCCAGCTGCCCCGTGGCCGGCCACTGTCGTCTCGGTGGACAGGATGCGCGCCCTGGTGCCACTGCACACGCGGGTGGAGTACCGGCGCCGCGATGTCCCAGCGGCCGGCACCGTGGTGCTGCGCATGCATGTGGACGAGACCGGCTTGGTGCAACGCTCCGCCGTACTGGAAAGCAGCGGACACGCCAACCTCGACGAAGCAGCGCTGCACGCGGCGCGCACCGCGCGCTACGCGCCGCACCGCATCGACGGCGTGGCCACGGCCGTTACGGTGGTGGCGCCAATGCACTTCGGCCTACCGCCCAGGGCCAAGATCGACGCAGCCCCATGAGCGCAGTCCTGCCAACTTCCCCCACCGGCCTGGCCGCCGACCTCGAGGCCTGCTACCCGGACATCGTGCGCCAGTTGACCCGCAGCACCGGCTGCCCGGACCGCGCGCGCGAACTGGCGCACGACACCTGGCTCAAGCTGGTCTGCGGCACACCACGGCACGCCGATGTGGCGCACACACGGGCCTATCTGCTCAGCACGGCCCAGCACCTGGCGATCGACGGCGTGCGGCGCAGGCAGCGCCATGACATCGTGGTCGATGACCTGAGCCTGCGCGCACCGCAGTCGTCACCGGATATCGCAGACCAGGTCGCGCATCGCCAGGCACTGCATGCCGTCGAACGTGCGCTGGCCGCGCTGCCGCCGCGCACGCGGCAGGCTTTTCTGGCCCACCGCTTCGACGGAACCGGTCACGACGAACTGGCCGCGCTGCACGGTGTGTCGCGCAGCGCCATTGAGCGCGATCTGCAGCGGGCGCAGGCCGCGGTGCAACTCGCCATCGAGCACTGGCACGGCCCGGGTACTGGGAGACGAAGTCACGAAGCACCCACCGGCCGTCGCCGCTCGCTGAGCGCGCTGCTGGGCCTGGCCGGCTTGCTGGGCGGCGCCCCGCTGGTGTGGGGCCTGTGGCAACAGCAGGTGCCGCAGTGGCAGGCGGCACTGGCCACGCCGCGCGGCCGCATGGCCCGCCACACCTTGCCCGATGGCAGTGAACTGACGCTGGACGCCGACAGCCGGGTGCAGGCTGCCTACTACGGCGCGCGGCGCGAACTGCGGCTGCTGCGCGGCGCCGTGTTCGTTGCCGTAGCACACGAGGCGGCCCGCCCCTTCAGCGTGCAGGCGGCAAGCACCCTCGTCACCGTGGTCGGCACGCGCTTCTCGGTCGAGCTCGAAGGCAGGGCTGAAACGCCCGCCGTGCTGGTGGCGGTGCAGACCGGGCGGGTGCGGGTGCAGCCCGACCAAGCCAATCCCGGCAAGCACGTCGAACTGGGTGCTGGCGATGCGCTGAGCGTCGCGACGGGTACGGCCGGCAACCCGCCGACGCTGCGTCGCGGTAAGGCCGAGGCAGCACCTTGGCGTGAAGGCTGGCTCAGCTTCTCGCACACGCCATTGGGCCAGGCCGCCGAGCGCATCAATCGCTATCGGGCCAAGCCGTTGCAGGTGCACCCCGGCGTTGCCGCGCTGCCCGTCAGCGGCGAGGTGCGCATTGCGTCCGCCGACGAATGGTTGCGCCTGCTGCCGCAGGCTTTGCCGGTGCGGGTGCAAACCGGCACCGACGGCGGCCTGAGCCTGCTGCCACGCTGACCCGAAAATTCATGCTGGAAATCCGCGCGCCGTTCGTCTTGATGGGGAGAGACCTCTTCAACCCCACCCGAAAGACAACGCCGTGACACGTCGCCAACCCTCCTCCGAATTCCCCTTGGCCCGCCCGCGCCGCGCGGCCAGGCACCAGGTGGCAGCCGCCACGCTGCTGCTCTGCCTGGCGCTGCAGGCCGCCCAGGCCGCCCCGCTGCAGATCGACCTCCCGGCCCAATCGCTGGAGCGTTCACTGGCGCAGTTGGCCCGACAAGCCGGCCTGCAACTGCTGATGCCACCGGAGCTGGTGCGCAACCGGCAGGCTGCAGCCCTGAAGGGGGCGCACGAACTGGCGCAGGCCCTGGACGAACTGCTGCGCGGCAGCGGCCTGCGTGCGAGGGTGGCCGGCAGCACGCTGCTGGTCGAAACGAGCCCAGCCCGCGCGCCCGAAACGGCGGAGACCACCTTGCCGGCCATCAAGGCCACCGCCAAGGCCATCTCCCAAGGCTCCGCGCTGGGCTATCTCACGAAGCAAAGCGCCAGCGGGGCGTTGGGCAACAAGACCGTGCTGGACACGCCGTTCTCGGTCACCGTCGTCGACAGCAATGAAATTGTCGAGAGGGGCGCCAAGTCCATCAGCCAGATCTTCTTCAACGATCCTTCGGTCTATACGCCCACCAATTCATCGTCCACCGACTGGTGGGGCACGCAGATCCGCGGGCTGGGGGTGCGCAACTACTACGTCGACGACATTCCCACGCTGTTGTACTGGGGTGGCGACTTTCCCACCGAAGTCGTCGAAAGTGTCACCGCGCTCAAGGGCCTGACTGGCTTCATGTACGGTTTTGGCGAACCCGGCGGCGCACTCAGCTACCAGCTGAAGCGGCCGACCAAAGCGCCCGAAACCTCGGTCAGCATCGGCTACCGCAATCCGAAGCTGTTGTCCTTTCATGTGGACACCAGCCACAACTTCGGCGACGAACTCGCCCTGCGTGCGAACCTCGCCACCGAGCAGGGAACCGCTTATAACGCGGCCGAGATCAACCGCGTCGTGGGTTCGCTGGCCGTGGACAAGCAGTTCGGCGCCTCGCTGAAATGGTTCTCGACGCTGGTCTTCGAAGACAGCAAGAGCACCGGCGAACCCATTCAGCTGTACTTCGGCGCCTACGACGTCGCAGGCAGTGGCGGCCGACTGCCCAAGGTGAACTACGACTACGACAAGTTCAACATCGACAACGCGTACTACAAGACCAAGACCTTGATGGCGTCCACGGGCGTGGAGTGGCGCTTTGCAGACCAATGGAACCTGAAGACCCAGTTCGGCTTCTCCCGCAAGGATCACCGCTCGAACAAGGCCTTCGCCAACCTGTTGAACGAGGCCGGCGACTACCAAGGGAACATGTACAACTTCGCCGGCCGGCTCGACAACCTCTATACCCAGGCCATGCTGCAGGGCACGGTACAGGCCGCTGGCATGAAGCATGAACTCGTGGCCGGCGCGGGCCTGCAACAGAGCAAGGATCGATGGGCCAGCGAGTTCTACTGGTCGGGTGACTTCAACGGCAACATCAACGTCACGCAGCCCTTCGTGACCACCCGCACCCCAGACTTCGACCTGTTGCCGGTGAGCTCCCACACGGTGCAGAAGTACGCCTTCCTCAGCGACACCCTTCATTTCAACAAGCAGTGGCAGGCCGTCGTCGGCCTGCGCTTCACCGACTACGAAATGAAGGACCTGGATGGCGACCCCAGCGTCGATTCAGGCTACCAGGTGCGCAAGACCAGCCCGACGCTGGCGCTCATCTACAAGCCAGATGAACGCACCAGCGTCTACGGCAGCTACGTCGAAGGTCTGGAGCCGGGCACACGGGTTCCAGCTGATGCCGTACCGCCCTACACGAACGCCGGGGACCTGCTTGGTGCCACTGTGTCCAAGCAATCTGAAATCGGCGTCAAGCACCAGTCGGGAGTCATCGACTACAGCGCAGCGATCTTTCGCATCCAACGCGCCAACCAGATGGTCGCGCTGAGGGGGAGCGACCGCTATCTCACCCAGGACGGACTGGTGGTGTACCAAGGCGCGGAGCTGTCGGGCGCGTACCAGGTCACTCGCAACCTGAACCTGGGGCTCGGCGCGATCTACCTCGACGCCTCCATCGACAAGGTGTCCGCTGACAACGCGGCGCTTGAAGGCAACACACCTGCCAACGCGCCGAAGTGGCAAGTCGTTGCCAATGCCCAGTACAAGGTGCCTGGTGTGTCCGGCCTCAAGGTGCACAGCGCTGCGCGCTACTTCGGGGCCTCCTTCGTCAGTGACGACAACCGATTGACCGTGCCTGGCCGCACGGTGGTCAACGCCGGCTTCAGCTACGACTTCAGGGCCGGCGGGCGAGACCTGACGCTGTTCGGCAACCTGAACAACGTGTTCAACCGGAAGTACTGGGCCAGCGGCGGCTGGTCGGCAGGCAATGTTGGCGAGGTTCGCAATCTGGCGCTGACGCTGAGGGCCCAGTTTTAAGGGGGCAACCCACGCGTTGGCCGGTGGGTGCATGAGCGGCCGCCGAAGCAAAGCAGCAACCGCTCGCGAGATCGCGCTTCCAAAGCCTGTCGTGTTGGCCATCGCCTTGCTGGCGGGTCCGGCGTGGGCAAGCACCGGGCCGCTGATCGCCGCGCGCGTGGAGACCCCACCCCGCATCGATGGCCGCCTGGACGATGCCGTCTGGCAGCAGGCCAACGCCACCACCGCCTTCACCCAGGCCCAGCCCGTGGCCGGCAGCGCGCCCACGCGCCGCACCGAGCTGCGCTGGGTGCACGATGGCCGCATGCTCTACATCGCGGTGCGCGCCTTCGAACCGCATCCCGGCGGAAGCTGATCCGCGCAGCGGTGCGCCAGATCAGTGGCGTGCAGCAAGCCATGGTTGTGTTCGACGAACCGGCCCAGCACTGCGCGCGGTTGTGCATGAATCGCAGTTGCAGGCATGGTCTTCGATTCTTTATTGCAACTGACTCGCATTCGCATTTAGACTGAACGAACTGTCAGCCAGCTGCGGCCAGCCAACTGCATGCCCCACACGCATGCCCAGCACGCCCGGAGCCGCCGCGATGACACTTCAGCAGCCCATCATCGACCCCGCCGAAGCGCACCCATTGCGGTGCACCGCGCAGCCATGAGAGACACCGCTTGGCGCGCCGCTCTGGAATGGGCCGTTGTGGCCCTTGTTGTCGTGGCCGTCTTCGTGCTGATCCCGCTCAGGGCATGACGCAAGCCGATGCCACCGTCGCCCTAGCCCACTGGCACCGCTTGGGCGTGCAGGTGCGCCTGGCCCTGCACCCCAATGACCCCCGGCTGATTGCTGCCTACCTCAGGGCCGGTGAGCGCCTGGCGGCGCGTCATGGCCACTCGCCATGGCAAGTGCACGACCGCATGTTGAGCCTGCTGCTGACGACGGCCTACGACGCGCTGCTGCCCATCGTCTGGCGCATGTGCAGCCTGGATGCCTGCTGCCGGCCCATGGGCGCCTTGGGTGCGCTGGTCTGCGACGACGCGACGGCGCTGCGGCTTCGATCACTGTCGCACCGCCTGGCCTCGTTTTCCTACAACCCGTCCGACTCTCAGCACATACCGTGACCTCAAACTCCACCACAACGCTCGCCACCCGCATCGAACGCGATTCCATGGGCGCCATGGACGTGCCGGCCAGCGCCCTCTACGGCGCACAAACCCAGCGCGCAGTGCTCAACTTCCCCATCAGCGGCCTGCCCATGCCCGCGGGTTTCATCCGCGCCCTGGTCACGATCAAGGCCGCTGCGGCGCATGCCAACGGCGCGCTGGAAACCATCCCCGAGCCCGAGGCACGCGCCATCGCCGCTGTGTGCGGCGACCTCTTGGGCAGCAGCGATGCCGAGCTGATGCGCCACTTCCCGGTGGACATCTTCCAGACCGGGTCGGGCACCAGCAGCAACATGAACGCCAACGAGGTGATCGCCACCCTGGCCTCGCGCAAGCTGGGCAGCAGCGTCAACGCCAACGACCACGTCAATGCCAGCCAGAGCAGCAACGACGTTGTGCCCAGCGCCATTCATGTGGCTGCCGCGTTGGCTGTGCATACGCAACTGCTGCCGGCGCTGGAGCACCTGGTGCAGACCACGCTCGACAAGGGCCGGGCGCTGCACGGCCATGTGAAGACCGGCCGCACCCACCTGATGGACGCCATGCCGGTGCGCATGAGCCAGGTGCTGAACGGTTGGGCAGCCCAGGTGCACGCTGCCGTCGGGCACTTGCGCGGCGTGCAGCCCGCATTGCAACGTTTGGCCCTGGGCGGCACGGCGGTGGGCACCGGCGTCAACGCCGACCCACGCTTCGCCCGCCGCTGCTGCGAGGCACTGACCGAGCTGACCGGCATCCCTTTCGCGCCAGGCGCCGACCGTTTCTCGCTGATGGGCGCGCAGGACGTGGCCGTGGCCACCTCGGGCGCGCTGAAGACGCTGGCCGTGGCGCTGATGAAGATCGCCAACGACCTGCGCTGGATGAACTCCGGCCCGCTGGCCGGCCTGGGCGAAATCGAACTGGAGGCCCTGCAGCCCGGCTCTTCCATCATGCCGGGCAAGGTGAACCCCGTGATCCCGGAGGCCACAGCCATGGTGGCCGCGCAGGTGATCGGCAACGACGCCGCCATCACCGTGGCCGGCCAGTCGGGCAACTTCGAGCTGAACGTGATGCTGCCGCTGGTGGCGCGCAACCTGTTGGAGAGCATCGAGCTGCTGGCCGGCGTGGTGCCGCTGCTGGCCGACAAGGCGATCGCCAGTTTCAAGGTCAACGAATCGCGGCTGCAGGACGCGCTGGCACGCAACCCCATCCTGGTGACGGCGCTCAACCCTGTGATCGGCTACGCCAAAGCCGCCGACATCGCCAAGCAGGCTTATCGCGAAGGCCGGCCCATCATCGACGTGGCCGCCGAGCACACCGCCATCCCGCGTGCCGATCTGGAGCGGCTGCTCGATCCGGCGCGGCTGACCGGCGAGGCCTGAGCGCCTGATGACAGAGCCCAGCGCGAATGGAACTGCTCGCCACCCACCGCTCGCTGCAGGCCCGCTGGCCGCTGCTGCAGATGTACGTTCGCTGCGCCCTCGTGGTCCACGAGCCGGCGCACATCCGGCGCTATCTGGCCTGCGGCCACAAGCTGGTTCGGCTGGGCGTGCTGAGTGAAGCGCAGGCCCACGAGCGGATGACGCGCACGCTGTTGCTCACCGCTCTGGACGAAGGCTTGCCCGCGTTCTGGCGCAGCGCCTGCCTTGAGTGCGCCCGCGCTCTTGGCGTTTCACCGCAGCCCTGAGACACCCATGAACACCATTGACACCACTTGCCCTATCGCGCTGTGGAAGCAACTCACCACCAAGGCCAACGCCATGTTCGACGAGGGCAGCCTGAACGCCGCGCTCGAAGGCTACGAGTGCGCCCGTTCACTCGTGCTGAACCACTTCGATGCGTGGGCCGAGCCCGACGACGCGGTCGCCGCCGTGGTGGTCAGCTTCCTGAATCTCTCCGAGGCGCAGGCACGCCTCGGCCTGATCGGCCTGGCCACCCAGGCGCTGTGCACGGTGCACGGAAGCCTGCTGAAGACGGCAGCCGACGCGACCATCGCCATTCCGCTGCGCGAAGCGGCACAGCGCCACCTGCGTGAAACCTTCGCGGCGCTGGCGCGCTTTCAGGAGCGCTACGGCCCAGAGCCACAGGTGGCGCGCTGGCTGCACGCGGGCTGCGGCTGCACGGCTTGCAACGCCGACAGGCTGACCCTGCCTTCCTTCCCCGTGCACGCTGTGTTGCCGGCGCCAGCGCTTGCGCAGTGAGCTTCGACCACTCCCCAAAGCCACCCGGTCCCCACCCGATCACCTGACACCCACGATGCCTACACCACGCTTGACCCCAACCACCCGTCGTCCCTTCCAGGCCCTGTCACTGGCTGCTCTCAGCGGCCCGGCACTGGCCCACCCTGGCCACGAGCACACCCTGTCGAACCTGTTCGACCTCATGCACATCGGCGGCGCGCTGGTGCTGGTGGCGCTGTGCGCAGCCGGCATCGCCTTGGCGCGCCGCCGCCACACGATGCGCCGCGAGATGCGGAACACGCCCGACCAACACGAATGAACGGGGACCCCATGCTGCACAAACTTCTCTCCCGCCTCGACCGCTTGCTTCGCTTCCCGCAAGCTCGTGCGCACTGCGACATCCCCTGCAAGATCTACGACCCGATCTCGGCCCAGCTCGCTGCGCTGACCGTCATCCGGCTGCTCGACATCATCCAGGACCTCACCGCCCACCATCCCCAGCTCGCCGGCGAAGACCTCGCGCAGTTCATGCGCCTGGTGACGCAGAAAGAAGAGCACGCCGCCAAGGTGAAGGACGAAGTGCGCGTGATCTGGGGCGACTACTTCAAGGCGCCGCAGTTCGCGCAGGTGCCCGGTGTGCACGACTTGGTGCACCAGATCATGCTGCAGGCCTCGAAGTGCAAGCAGGGCATCGCACGCGACGATGGCCTGGCGCTGCTAAAGCTGGTCAACCAGTTCGCCGAGGCCTTCTGGCTCACCAAGGGCGTGGCCACCTTCAGCGCCGATTGCCCCTATCCGCCGGCGCAGCCCGTCGTCTACCCGAAGCTCGGAACGTGATGCTGCCACGTATCGCACGCGTCAGCGGCAGCAGCATGGCCCCGTGGGCGCAGGACGGCGACTACGTCCTGGCCGTGCCACGCGCCTGGTGCCGGCAGCACGAGCTATGCCCAGGTGCGGTGGTGCTGGCGCGTCACGCCCAACTGGGCCTGCTGGTCAAACGCATCAGCGCCGTGCGGCCAGACGGGCATGTGCTGCTCGCGGGCGACCACCCTGCCAGCGCCAGCGCGCAAACGCTCGGCCACTTCTCGCCCAGCAGCGTGCGGGGGCTGGTCGTCGCCGTGGTGCGCAGCAGGCCCGCGCCACCACTGCCATGCTGACCTCGCTCATCGCCTTCCTGCTGGCCATCACCGGCATGGCTGCGCTGCACCTGGCGGTGGGTCGGCACCACCAGCGCGCCTTCGGCCACCGACCGGCTGCGGCCAGGCAACGGCGGCTGCGCGCGGCGGGCATGGCCTGCCTGGCCTGCCCCGCTCTGTTCGCCCTGGCGGCCGGCCTGACGCAACCCGGGAACGCGTGGGCCCTGCCGCTCGCGGCGGCGGGCCTGGCGGCATTGCCGAGTGCCGTGCTGCTGGCCTGGGTGCCGCGCTGGTTGCCCGCTGCCGGCAGCACCGCACTCGCTGGCGCTACCCTGCTGATGTTGCCGCTGGCCTGGGCCGGCGAACCCGATCTTCCCGACCTCGCCCGTCTGCTGAACAGCCCTCGCACCGTGCCTGCATTGCTGTTGTTGGGCGAGGTGCACGACAACGCGCACCAGCACGCCTTGCGCTTGAAGGCCTTCGAGACGCTGCTGGCCACCGGCGCACGCCCCGCGCTGCTGATGGAGCAGTTCGACCGCGAACGGCAGGGCGAGATTGACAGCCTGCGTGCGCAGGTCGGAAACACCCGCGTGGACGCCCAGCGTGTGATCGATACCGCCGGCGCACCAGGAGCGCGCTGGCAATGGGACTACTACCGCCCGTTCATCCGACTGGCGCTGGAACGCGGCCTGCCCATCGTCGCCGCCAACCTCTCGCGTGCTGACGCGCGGATGGTCGCTACACAAGGACTGACCGCACTGGGCTTCGACCCCGCCGTGCCGGACGACATTGCCCGCGCACAGGCCGATCTCATCGTGGCCTCGCACTGCGGCATGGTCGACACGGCGCAAGGCCGGCGCATGGCCGCCGCCCAGGTGGCGCGCGACCAGTTCATGGCGCGCATGCTGGAGCTCCACCTTGAGCGCGGTGCCGTACTGCTGGCCGGTAACGGCCATGTGCGCAGCGACATTGGCGTGCCGCGCTGGCTGGGCCCAGCCGCGCGCTCACGGGCGATCGCCATCGGCCTGCTCGAAGAAGGCGACACCAGCCACGCCTCGTTCGACCACGCGCTGACCACGCCGCGCCAGCCGCGCGAAGACCCTTGTGAAGCGATGCGGGGCGCACCCATGCCCAAGCCGGCGCTCAGCGCCTGAGCCGAACTTCATCCGGCATCCTCCTATCCACAACCGCAAAGAACCCATGCACCACCACCGAATCGCCACCGCCGCCACGCTGCTCGGCAGCTTCGCTTTCGCCGTTCCCGCCTACGCCGCCGAACATGTCGTCAAGATGCTCAACACCGGTAGGGACGGCGCCATGGTCTTCGAGCCCGCCTACGTCAAAGCGGCCGTGGGCGACACCGTCGTCTTCACCCCCACCGACAAGGCCGCGCACAACAGCGCCTCACTGTTGCTGCCGGCTGGTGCCAAGCCCTGGAAGGGTGCGCCCGACACCGAAGTGAAGGTCAAGCTGGAGAAAGAGGGGGTCTACCTTTACGCCTGTGAACCGCACAAGGTGATGGGCATGGTCGGCGTCATCCAGGCCGGCAAGCCGGTGAACCTGGCCGATGCCAAGGCCGCCGCCGCCAAGGAGTCGGCTGCCTTCGCCATAGGCAAAGACCGCTTCGACAAGGCGCTGGCGCAGGCGCAGTGAGGCCATCGATGTCCCAGCCACCGCGCACCTGGCCGGCAGCCCTCGGCGAAGCGCAGCGTGCGGCCTTCGAGCTCCTGCTGGCAAGGCACTCGCCATGGCCCCTCATGACGCCGGCACCCACCACGGACGAACTTGACCTGGTGTTCGACATGGCGCTGCGCGCGCCTGACCACGGCACGCTGCGGCCCTGGCGGTTTGCAGTGGTGCAAGATGTCGCCCGCGAGGCCTTGGCCGAGGTCTTTATTGACGCTGCGCGGCAACGCGATCCCACCACCGATGCCGAACGCGTGCGCGCCAAGGCGTTCGCCGCACCGCTGATCATTGCCATGGCCGTTCGCATTCGCGCAGGTCACAAGGTACCGGAGATAGAGCAACTGATGTCCGGGGCCGCCGCCGCGATGAACATGCTCAACGCGCTGCACTTGCTGGGCTACGGCGGCTTCTGGGCCACCGGGGCGAACAGCCACGACCCGCAGGTGCGCCGCGCGCTCGGCTTCGGCGCGCAGGATCGTTTGCTGGGCTTTCTGTACGTGGGCACGCCGTCACGCGCCACGACTCCGCCCGAGCGCCCTGCGCGGCAAATGCATGTGCGCGATTGGTCAGGCCCGGCCAACGGGCAAGTCGCGCCTGGGCAGTGAGCGCGCTGCGTCGATCGCTGCACCGCTCGGCCGCTGATTGCCCGCGCAGGACTAGAATGCGACCCATTCGCATATAGAAGCTCAGGTCTCTTGGGCGCTGCCCCGAACCCACAGTGCCCATGCCCGCCACGCCCATCGCCCTGGATGCGCCTGCAGGCTCCGCAAAAATCGCCGAGCCCGCCGGTCTTCTCTACGCCGCACACCACGACTGGCTGCAGGCATGGCTGCAGCGCAAGCTGGGCAGCCGCCAGGACGCGGCCGACCTGGCGCAGGACACCTTTGTTCGCATCCTCGCAGGCCGCGACATCGGCGCCATTGGCCAGCCGCGCGCGTACCTGACGACGGTGGCGCGCGGGCTGCTGGCCAACTGGTGCCAGCGCCAGGCGCTGGAACGCCGCTACCTTGAGGCGCTGGCGCAAGTACCCGAGGCGGCAGCCCCCTCGCCCGAACAGCGGCTCATCATCCTGCAGACTCTGCACGAGGTGGATGCGCTGCTCGACGCGCTGCCGCCGCTGGCCAAGCGCGCCTTTCTGCTGTCGCAGGTCGAGGGCCTGAAGTACGACGACATCGCCGTGCAGCTGAGCGTGTCACTGGCCACCGTCAAGCGCTACATGAAGCAAAGCTTCCTGCAATGTCTCACGCTGATGGACTGATGGGCGCACGCGCTGGCGAGGCGCCGGGCGCCATCCCGCCCGGCGCGTTGGAAGAAGCCGCCGAATGGCTGGTGCGCCTGAACGCCCCCGATGCCAGCGCGGCGGACCATGCCGCCTGCGAGCACTGGCGTCGGCACAGCCCGGCGAACGCCTGTGCCTGGGAACGCGCCGAACGGCTGCTGCGCACACTGGGCCGCCTGCCGCCCGCGCTGGCAATGCCGGCACTGGATCGCCCGCGCTCCGAAGGCCGGCGCGCGGCGGCCAAGCTGGCGCTGCTTCTGGCCGCAGGCCCCTCGGCCTGGGTCGCCTGGCAGGGATGGCGCTGGGCGGACGGACCGCACGGCCCGCACCTGTTGGCCGACCACCGCACCGGCGCGGGCGAGCGGCAGGACGTTGCTCTCACCGATGGCAGCGTGGTGAGCCTGAACGTCTCCACCGCCATCGATGTGCGCTTCGACGAAACGCAGCGCCTGATCCACCTTCGCGCCGGCGAGATCCTGGTGCAGTCGCATCCCGACACGCGCCGCAGACAGGGGCACCCTCCTCGACCTCTGCGTGTGCGAACGACCCATGGGCTGCTGGAGGCGCTCGGCACCCGCTTCACGGTCAGGCAGGATGGCGAGGCCACGCAGGTAGCGGTGCTGGAAGGCGCGGTGCGCATCACACCGGAGGCGCGAGCACATGACGCGTCGGCAGAACGGGTGCTGCAGGCTGGCCAACAAGTGCGTTTGACGCCGCTCGATGTGGGCAGGGCCACACCCGTTGACGAGTCCATCGCCGCCTGGCGCCAGGGCATGCTGCTGGCCGACGGCATGCGGCTGGCCGACCTGGCCGCCGAACTCGCGCGCTACCGCGGCGGCTGGGTGCATTGCGACCCGGCCATTGCCGATCTGCGCGTTTCAGGCGCCTACCCCGTGGGCTCGGCCGCCGACACCGAGCGCGCGCTGGTGATGCTGGTCAGCACCTATCCCGTAGAAGCGCACAAGCGCCTGCTCGGCCGTTGGGTGACTTTGGTGCCGCGCTGACACTTTTTTCGGGCTCGGCTGGCAAAGGAGGTTGAAGACAAACAACCCGGCCTTGAAAGGACTGCCTCGTGCCCCAGCCCACACGAACTCAGCGAACACCGCGCGCCCGCTCCGCCCGCCCCCTGCCCTCGACACGGCCCACGCGGCTGAACCAGGTGCTGCACGCCGCGTTGATCAGCCTCACGCTGGCGTTCGCAGCCACCGGTCCCGCGGCCCACGCCGCAGAGAATTCCGCGCTGGACAACCCTGCCACCAAGTCCTACCGCATCGATGCCGGTCCGCTGGGACGGGCCCTGTCTGCCGCGGCGGTGAATGCAGGCATCGCGCTGTCGTTCGAGCCAGCGCTGACCGATGGTCTCTTCAGCCCGGCGCTGATGGGCAGCTTCACGGTCCGCGAGGTGTTCGCACGCCTGCTGGCAGGAAGCGGGCTGGAGATCGTGGGGCGGTCGGACGGCAGCTACACGCTGCGCAAGGCTACCGCCGCGCCCACTGCGCCCTTGGCCAGCAGCGCTCCGACGGCAGCGGTGGCAGGCGACACCATGCTTCCCGCAGTGCGCGTCAAGGCAACTCGCGCGGACGGTTCGGCCGACACCGCCTACCGCGCAAAGACCGCTAGCGCAGGCGTGCTGGGCGACAAGGCCCAGAAGGACACGCCCTACAGCATTGAGGTCTACACGCGCGAGTTACTGGACAACAAGCAGGCCCGGTCGCTCTCCGAGGTCGTGAAAGGCGATGCTTCCGTCGGCCTCTCGGTCAACACCTCGGTCAACGAAGACAACACCTTGACCGTCAGAGGACTGGGGCGCGATTGGGACACCGGCCAGAAGCTCGACGGCTTGAACCTGCGAAGCCGCGCGAACGACCTGCCGCTGGAGCACATCGAAAGCGTGGAAATTCTCAAGGGCGCGGGCGCCTTTCTGTATGGCTTCGCCGCGCCTGGGGGAATCATCAACTACAAGCTGAAACGGCCTCCGGACGAATCGCTGCGCAGCATCAGCACCCAGCTCACGGACAGCGGGCAATGGCTGCTGCACGGCGACATCGGTGGGCGCCTTGGGGACCGTGCCGAGTTTGGCTACCGCGTCAACCTGGTCCACGAGGCTGGCGACACCTACGTCGAAGGAGGCTCCGCCCGCCGAGCTTCGGCTTCCGTGGCGTTGGACTGGCGGATCACGCCGGATCTGGTGTGGCAGGTCGACGTGCTCAAGGCAAGACACACCCGCACCGGCGCCTACTGGGCCGTCTACCCCACCATTGACGGACTGGAGAGCGACTGGACTTTGGCACAGCCGCCAGCGCCCATTGACGGCGCAAAGCGACTCGCTCCTTCGTGGAGCCGCAACCGCTCCGAGCACGAGACCTATGGCACCGAGCTGGCCTGGCGAGTCGCGTCGGACTGGCGTCTGTCGGTTGCGTACCGAAACTCGGACAGCGGGCGTGAGTTCATGCAGCCGGTCTTGTTCGCCAACGCATCCGGCAACTATTCAGGCAGGGTATGGAGCTACTCCACCCTGTTCAGGAGCGAGCAGACGCAGGCCCAGCTCACCGGCAAGTTCAGTACGGGTGCTGTCGTCCATGACGTGGCCGTCGGCACGACGCACACGACGACCCGTTCGCTGGCGACACCCGACGCCAACACGTTGGAGGCCACCTTCGGGCCGGGTCAATTGGCCAACCCGACCGACTTTGCCAATCCGGTCAGGGTCGCGGGGCTTGACACTGCGACCGGGGAATTCAGCCGCGTCCGTCGGCGCGAGATCTTCGCGTCGGACACCCTGCACCTGGGAACCGACTGGGACCTGATCCTTGGCGCCCGCCGCGGCAGCCTGCAGGACGCTTACAGCGACTACCAGCGCACCGCTACAACGCCCACACTTGCTGCGGTCTTCCGGCCGGCGCCCTGGGCATCGGTCTATGCCAGTTACGTGGAGGCTCTCGAACAAGGCGCGATCGCACCTGAGACCGCCACGAATGCCGGCCAGATGTTCCCGCCGCTGGTCAGCAAGCAACGCGAAGTGGGGTTCAAGCTCGACGGCAACGACTGGTCAGCCAACGCCGCCCTCTTCGAGCTACGGCAAGGGCTCACCTACACCACGGCAGGAAACGTCTTCACCCAGGATGGCGAGGCCCGCTTCAAAGGTGTCGAACTCGGCGCCAAGGCGAAGCTAAGCCGCCAATGGCTGGCGACCGCCAGCGCCATGTGGCTGGATGCCACCAACCAGAAGACGGATGGCGGCGTGCTGGACGGCAAGCGCATTGCTGGGGTAGCTCGCCAGCAGGCCAGCCTCTACGCCGAATACAGCGTCCCGAGTCTGCCGCTCACTCTGACCGCAGGCACGCAGTACATGGGCAAGCGCCCCATCGATGGCGACAACCAATGGCATGTTGGTTCCGTCGCCCTGTTCGATGTTGGAGCGCGATATGTCACCCAGGTGGGCGGGAAACCGCTCATCGTGCGGCTCAACATCGACAACGTCGCCAACAAGGCCTACTGGCTGGTCCACGCGGGTGGGGGCTCTCTCAATCAGGGTGCGCCCCGTACCGTCAAGCTGGGGGCGCAGATCGACTTCTGACGACACAGAAGCCGAGTGAGCCCAGCGACCCCGGCTAACAGCACATGTTCACCCAGGACGGCAAGGTCCAACTCGTGGGCGTCGAGCTCAGCGCCAGGGCCAAGCTTGCCGCGTAGCCGCCGCCATGGCGATGTACCCGACGCACACCAACGCAGCAGCCAGGAAGCACGCTCGCCGCAGAACCGGCAAACGTGGACTGAGAGCGAGCCACCCGAGCGCGATGTAGGCCAAAAGCGCCACCAGCTTGGCCGACATCCAGGGCTGCTGGCCAGGGTACTGCCCGCTCGACAGCGCCATGGTCAAGCCGGCCGTCAGGAGCACTGTATCCACCGTGTGGGGCAGCCACCGCAACCACGGCCATCGGCTGCGCCAATCAAGCCCGCGAAGGGACAGGACCGCTCGTGCAACAAACAAGCTGATGCTGGCCACCGCCAGGCCAACGTGTGCGTTCTTGACGTCCTGATAGTCCATTGCTCATCGCCGACCGAAGGCAGGTTCAGCAACCTTACGCTGGTGCTGCCGGCGCTCCCGGCAGCACCGCAGGTCCATCGCAACACAGGCCACCGTCCTCACGCGCCCGCCACAGCACCGGCCCCATGCGCCACAGCACCAGCCCCCAGGCGCCCATCCAGCAAGCCCCGGCGGCGTGCAGCCATGCGCCGCCGCCCTGCCAGGCCCCGAGCGCCCGCAGCAGCGTGCCGGCCACGACCAACGCACAAGCTGCCAGCACCCAGCGCCGCTGGTCCAGCGCCCGGCCGGTGTGCGAACGGCCAGCGATGCAGATGACCACCAGCACGCTCAAGCCCAGGGCGCCCGCGGTCAGCAGGTGGCGCCCGGCCGAACCGGACGGCGCCGCGCTGTCCGGCAGCAAGAGCCCGACGCCGATCAGCGCATAGCCCAGCGCCATCAGCACGTACACCAGGAACAGCAACAAGGGCCAGCGGCTGAGCAGCGGCCGGCCGACGTGCCAATCGGTCTGCAAGTGCCACAGCGCTGCCGAGGCGGCCAGGGCCAGCCAGCCCGTGGGCCGGCTGCTAGGCGCCAGGAATTCTGCGGCCGTGAATACCGCGATGCACAGCACGGCCAGCCGACGCCGCGGTGGCCTCGCCAGGTAGGGTGCCCACGTTGCCGATGGTGATGGGTCGGCCAAGCGCGCGGCATCAATGGCCCGGTTGACGATGCGCATCGAGATGCGGCTCATCGCCACCACGATCAACAACATCAGCACGCCTACCGCTGCACGCAGCCAGCGCATCGGATCGGCGCCACGCCAAAGATCGGCGTGGAAGCCGGCGGCCAGCGCCGCCAGCGCCAGCAGCGCCCACAGGAAGGCCAGTTGCGGCCGCCCCGGCTCGCGCCACAGCCGAGGGCCCAGGGTGACGGCCAGACCCAACAGCAAGCCGACGTGCGCCAGGGCCGACAGCGCCAGTGCCCCGGCACCCAAGGCACCCGGCACGCCGGAAGCTGAATAGCCCAGCCGCCCCATCACCCAACAGGCCACGAGTGCACGCACCACACCTGGCGCCACGCCAGCGGTGCCGGTGAACTCGGGCACGGCGGTCAAGGCGAATCCGGCGACGGCGGCCAGCCCGAAACCGAACACCAGTTCGTGGACATGCCACGCCAACGCGCCACCCGCCCCCGCAGGCACTGGCCAGCCGAGCGCCAATGCGGCGATCCACAGCGCCATGAAGACCGAGGCCGACAGGCCCGCCAACAGGAAAAAGGGCCGCATGCCGCAAGACCACAGCGGATGTGACAGCTTCAGCATGCGGTGCGCTCCACAGGATGGCTTGCCACTGGTGCCATGGTGGCCCCCGGCACCACCACGGGCGCCATATCAAAGGCCTGACGCACGACCGGCTGGTGCAACAGGCGGGCCGCGGCGTGGTGGCACCACGCGTCGTCGCGCTGTGCAGCCGGCTCGGCGATGCCCAGCCGATACACCAGCCGGCCCGGGCCGGCCGCCATCACCAGCACCGTGCCGGCCAGGCGCACCGCCTCGATCAGGTCGTGCGTGATCATCAACACTGCGAGCCCTTGCGCGGCCTGCGTGCGCAGCAACAGCCGGTGCAACTGGTCCTTCAGGCCGATGTCCAGCGCGCTGAAGGGTTCGTCCAGCAGCAACAGGTCGGGCTCGATAGCCAGTGCACGCGCCAGGGCTGCGCGGCTTTGCATGCCGCCGGACAGCTCGGCGGGGTACTGGGCCAGCGCGGCCTGGTCCAGCCCCATGGCTCGACCCTCCTGCGCCGCACGCTCGCGCCGGTCGCGACGGGGCAGGCCCAGCGCTTTCAGTCCCAGGGCGATGTTGTCGCAGGTATCGAGCCAGGGCAGCAGCCGGGGCTGCTGAAACACGATGGCCGGGCGCCGGAAACCCGACTCGATATGGCCGGATTGGGGTTGCAGCAAGCCTGCGCACAGGTGCAGCAGCGTCGTCTTGCCGCAGCCCGAAGGCCCGACCATCGCTGTCACCTGCCCCGCCGCCAACACCAGGTCGATGCCGGCCAGCACCGGCTCCAGCGCATAGGCGTGCTGCAGGCCGCTGACGCGCAGGGACTGGGCCTTCATGCCCCGGCCTCACGCCAGCGTTCCATCTCACGCTTGATCGGTTCGAGCAGGCCGTACTCGAGCAGCAGCAGGCTGGCCACCACGGCGGCAATCCAGGCCAGCGACGCGCTGGTGTCGAGGTGGGCACGCGTGACAGCCAGCGCGGCGCCCACGCCGTCGCTGGCGGCCAGCAGCTCAGCCATCACCGCCACCTTCCATGACGTGCCCAGCGCGGTGATGCAGGCCGGGAACAGATAGGCCATCAGGTGTGGCAAAACGAGGTCGCTGAGGCGCTGGCGCCAGGGCAGCGCGAAGGCCGGGCCCAGCGCTTGCAGCTGGCCGTCGAGCGTGCGCGTGCCCTGCAGCGCGCCGACGAAGACCATCGGCAAACAGGCCACGAAAACGGTGAACACGGGTGTGCCGTCGCCCGTGCCGAACCACAGCATGGCCAGCACCAGCCAGGCAATGGGCGGCATGCCCAGCAGCAGCGTGACCCAGGGCCGCGCCATCATGGAGGCGGTGACTGACAGCCCGGCCAGCCCGCCCAGCACGCCGCCCACCAGCACCGCAAGCACCAGCCCGGTCAACGCACGGCGCGCGGTGATGGCCAGCTCGGCCCAGGCCTGGCCGCGCTGCAGCAGGTCCAACAACTGCGCACCGACGCTGGCAGGGTCGGGCAGGATCAGCGGGCCGTAGTGCGCCGCCGCAGTCTCCCAGGCCGCAGCAAACAACAACAGGCTGGCCAGCGCCCCCCAGCCGCTCCACAGGTAAGCCGGCGTGCCCAGCGTCGCACGACGCAACAGACCGAACACGCTGAGCTCAGCGGCGCGGCGCCGCAACCCCGGCAGCTTCGGCAGCACCTGCCGGGGGGTGCACTTCGGTGAGTTGCAGCACCACCGCTTCCTTGAGCGTGCGCGCAAAATGCTTGTGGCCCGCCGGCTCGCTGAACACGCTGCCCGGTGGCAGCGGCTTCAGCCCAGCTTCGTCGAACTTGTCGCCAAAGCCCAGCAGCAGCGTGCCACTGATCACCGTGACAAGCCGGTAACCCTTGTCATGCCCATGGGGTGGCAGGTCGGTGCCCGGGGCAATGCGCACACGGCGAGTCACCACCTGGTGCGCAGCATCGGCATGCAGGTCAAGCCGCTGGGTGGGCTTGTCAGCCTGCCAAGCCCACTGCTCAGGGGTTTGCACGTAGACGTCCGTCTGTGCTTGCGTCTGTGCCTGCGCGGCGCCAGGCGCCAGGCTGCCCAACGAAACCAAAGCCAAGGTGAGGAAACTGTGTTTCATGATGAATGAGGTCATGGTTTGAAACGTCGGCACGTCAGCGCGCCGATGCGGGATTGAAGAAGTCGTCGCCGGGCAGCTTGCCGCCAAGCAGCGCAGGGTCGCGGGCCAGTAGCTGCTGGAAGAAGAAGCCCAGCTCCTCGCGGGCCTGCGCCGCGGGCACCGCCTCGAGCTGGCTGACGGCGATGGCGTCGGCCACGGCTTCGGGTATCAGCATCTCGACGTGGCGAGCCACGAGGCGGCCGCAGTCCAACGCGTTGGCGCGACACCATTGCAGCGATCGTGCGTAGGCCGCCTCGATGCGCGCCAGCGCCTGTGGGTGCCGACGCAGCATGCCCACCGCCGTGATGCCGGCCTGCGGGATGCTGGCGCGCCGCTGGAACAAGCGGCCCCACTCCTGCTGCAGATCCACGCTGCGGTAAAGATCCGGTGCCACCAGGCTGACCGGGAACGAACGCGTCTGGCGCAGGGCCATCGACACCGCCGGCTCGGCCAGCAAGGCATGGTCAACCCGCCGCGTGATCAGCAGTTGCATCGCCTCCATCGGCGTGGGCACATAGCGCAGCCGAAAGTCCTTGCGTGGATCGAGCCCCTGTTTGGCGGCCAGCAACTGGAACACGATGTCGGGCATGTCGCCCCGGAACGGCATCGCGATCTCTTCGCCCTTGAAGTCAGCCAGGTGCTTCTTGTCTGCGGCGCGCGACACCATCCACAGCACGCCCCAGGTGGAGACGTTGAGCAGCGTCACCGGCGCGCCGCGATTGTGCAGGTTGGCTGCCACGTTGGTCGGCATGGCCAGCACGTCGGCCTTGCCTTCCAACGCCAAGGCACGCAAGTGGTCGGGGTCGCGCCAGGCGACGAAGCTCACCTGCTCGGCTACATCGGCCAGCGCACCGGTGTCGGCCATGTGCATCAAGGGCGCCGACACGATGGCGCCGGGGCCGGCCAGGGTCAGCTTGAGCAGGCGTGTGGGCTGAGGTGATTCGGCGCTGGCCGCGGCGACCGGCAGCAGGTGCAGGGCCGGCATGGCCAGAAGACCGAGGCGGCTCAAGCGACCCAATAGGCGCCGCCGCCCGGTGGATGTCGTGGGATTCATCGTTGCCACCCCTTCTAGAACCGGTGCGAAACACCGGCCGAGACGTTGCGCCCCAGGCCCGGAAGGTAGCCCGGCTGGTCGGCCGTGGCCTTGTTGCGGATGGCGTAGCTGCTGGCGTAGCTGCTGGCGTAGCGCCGGTCGCTCAGGTTGTCGCCCTGCAGCCAGGCCGACCACGGGCCGCTGCGCCAGTCGATCTTCAGGCCCAGCAGGGCGTAGGCGTCCTGCTGGGTGCCCGGCGTGTTGGCATGGTCGGTGGGTGTGTCCACCGGCAGCCAGCGCAGGTTCGGGCCGATGCGCCAGGCGCCCACGCGGTACAAGACCTCGCCGCTGATCAGATGCCGGGGCACGCCGGCGATCGTCTTGCCGGCGTATTCACCGCCATTGAACTTGAAGCGGCTGTAGGTCCATGCGGCACGGTAGTCGATGGCGCCTGCCACCGAGCCCAGCGACCAGGCGCCGTTCAAGCCCGCCTCGACGCCCTGGTGCCGCGTGCCGCCCACGTAGTTGTAGGTGCCGACCTTGATGCCGTTGGCGTCGGTGGTGGAGATGAGTTCGTCGTCCACCTCGCTGTGGTAGGCCGACACTGTCCAAGTGGGTGCCGAAGCAGCGCCGCCGATACGGCCCTGCCCGCCCACTTCCAGCGTGGTGCCGCGCTGCACCTTGAGCCACACCAGCTCGGCCGTGGCGGCCGCGGGGTTGTTGGCAGCCACCGTGCTGCTGACGATCTCCCAGTAGGTCGGTGCCTCGTGGCTGCGGCTGAGGTTGGTGTACCAGCGGGTCGCGGCGCCCGCAGGTGTCCAGATGAGGCCGAGCTTGGGATCAGCAAATCGCCAGCGCTGGTTCAACGCCGTGTCCGTCGTCACGTTGCGCGCGTCGCGTGCCACGCTGCTCCACTGCAGGTCACCCACCAGCAACCATTCGCCGGCAAAGCGCCAGTCACCGCCCAGGTGGGCATGGTGGTTCTGCGCGCGCAGATCGAAGCTACCGAAGCGCTGCATGGCCTGGCCGGTCTGCGGGCTGGTGGCGTAGAGGTCACGGTCCATGTCGCTGCGCGCCGTGGCCAGCGAAGCGCGGTAGTGAAGAACCTCGACACCTCCGTCCGGACTTCCCTCCAGCGACCATTGCGCCCCGAACGTGCGGCTGTCGGTCACCGTGTGGCTGGTCTGGTTGTTGAACAAGTCGTCGGTGTGATGCAGATACAGCCCCAGGTCGTGGCGCTGCGCTTCGCTGCCCCAGCGAGAGCGGTTGGCCAACCGCCATTGCGTGGCCTCGCGCCGGGGGTCGCGCTTGTAGACGTTCAGCAGCGTGTCCTGCAGCGTGCTGCCATCACCCATCACCCCGCGCGGGTCACTCTCCACGCGCGTCTTGGGCACCACCGACGGGATCTGAAAGCGCAGGTCGGTCCAGGCCAGGTCGCTGCGGTTCTCGAAGCTGCCTTCGCCCATGAAACCCAGGCTGGCCCGCAGGCTGTCGCGCTGCGAACTGCTGTGATGCCGATAGCCGTCGTAGCGGTCGGCGCTGGCGCTGAAGCGGCCGTCCAGCCGCTCGCCCACTGCCCCGGCCGCCACCTGCAAGCCCTGGCGGCCAAAGCTGCCGGCCTCGGCACGCACGCGGCCGCGCTCGTCGGCGCCGGTCAGCGACAGGAAGTCAACCTCACCACCTAATGTCGTGGCCGCAGGGTGACGGGCATTGGCGCCGCGCCGGGCGCTGATCAGCGCTGCATCACGCACGTCGATCATGCCAATGATGAACGAGCCATCGGCCTCGTTCAGCGATAGCCCGTCCTGCAGCAGCAGCACGCCGCGATTGACCGGGTTGCTCTGGATGCCCGAGCCGCGGATGTTCAGGCGCGGCTGGTCGGTGCCGCCGAAGAAGTCCTGGATCACGATGCCGGGCTGGTGGTCCAGCGCGTCGCGCAGCGTGGCCAGGCGGCCCTCCTGCTGAGGCTGAACGAGGTTGGTGCCACCGGGCACCTGGTCCAGACGCCGCCGCTCCGTCGAGAGATCTGCTCGCAACGGCAGCGAAGCCTCGCGCTCGGCGCGCACCGTCACGGGCGGGAGCGCTGATTCACCCCCCGTGGATGTCTGCGCGTGGGCGGCGGAAAAAAGGCTGATCGCCAGCAGGCAGCCGATGCTGACCCTGGTGCATTGAAGCGGCATGTCCAACATGGTGGATACTTCGTAATGCGATTCATTCGCGTTTAATTCATGTTGCACCGGGTTGCCCGCAAGCCCAATGACCTTTGTCAACGTTTCAACTGCCCCCGCTGCGGCCGTCGATCTGCTCGCCACGCACCCGTTGCTGCGCGATGTGGGCCCCGAGGCGCTGAAGGTCATTGCGCAGGGCGCCAGCCTGCGGCGTCTGCGCGCTGGCGCCACTGCGTTCCACGAAGGCGAAGAGGCCCGCCACTGCCTGCTGGTGGCGGCTGGCGCCGTCGAAGTGCTGCGCTACTCCGACGAGGGCGAGGAGCGTGTCTTCCACTGCTTCATGCCCGGCCAACTGGTGGCCGAGGCCGCCATGTTCATGCCCCATGGGCGATACCCGATGACTGCACGCGCGGTCGGCCCCACGCAGGTGTGGCAACTGATGCGCGGCCAGGTGCGGGCCGCCTGCGAGCAGTTCCCGAACCTGGCGATGCGCCTGCTCGAGAGCTTCAGCCTGCGGCTGTACAAGCGCATCAACGAGGTCGAGTGGCTGACCGCCAGCAGTGCGCAGCAGCGGCTGGCCGCCTACCTGCTGGGGCTGGGCCGCCAGCAAGGTGCAGAGATCGCCCTGCCCACCAGCCAGCGCCAGTTGGCCGCGCACCTGGGCGTGCGCGCCGAGACGCTGAACCGCGTGCTGGCCGATTGGCAAGGCCGTGGCTGGATCGCGGGCGAGCGCCGTCGCTGGCGCATCGAGGCGCCGGCGGCGCTGCACGAGATGGCTGGGGCGAGCGTCAGGGCGTTTTGAGAGGAGCGGTCGGCAGGCTGGCTCGCCGCCGCAGCCGCAGTCCAGTCACCAGCATCGCCAACGGCACGCCCCCCGCCACCAGTGCCAGCAGCTCCCCCGGCAAGCCCAGGATGGCCCCACCGTGCAGCGGCTCCAGCAGCCCGACGAACCAGTCGATGCCACGCCGACTTTGCTCGTCACGCTGGTGCAGCAGACGTGCCGAGTACGCGTCGAGGAACAACTCCACCGTCTGCCCGGCCGAAGGCCCCGTGGCGGGGATCAGGTCCACGCGGAAGGTACCGCCGGGCACGAAGGGGGCCAATAGGAGCCGAGCCTGGGCACCCGGGTGCACTCGCTCGGCGGCTGCCCAGGCAGCCTGCAGCGGCAGTCGCGACTGCCCCTCCTGCCCGTCTTCCGACCGGTAGCTGAACGACGGGTCGAGCACGGTTTCGAACTGCAGCGCCAGGCCACTGGCCAGCAGCACGGCCAGCACAAAGGCGCTGGCCAGACCCAGGCCGCGATGCCAACGCGCGGCGCGGCTGTCGAACACCAGATGCGCCGGCTTGCCGCGCAACGCGCGCCGCCGGTTGACGACGTTGGCAACACCGGCGGTCAGCAGCGCCAGCAGCGCCAGCGCTGCGCCGATCTGGATGAACTTGCCGATGGCGCCCAGCGTCAGGTTCGAGTGCACGGCATACAGAAAGCCCAACACGTCATAGCGCGTGCGTGGCCAATCGCCGAAGGCCTGCACGGCCACAGCCTTGCCGCTGGCAGGATTCAGGCGAGCCAGGCGCCAGCCCCGTTCGCTGGGCACCAGCGGGTCGGGCTCTGGCCAGAAGCCCATGATGAGCTGGCCCGCGCCGTCGCCCTGCTTCACGCCCAGACCCACCGCACCCGGATGCTGCTGCTCCAGTTGGGCGGCCATGCTGGCCAACCCGACACGCTGCCCGGTCGCCACGGCCATGTCGGGGTTCAACCAGGCATCAAGCGGGCCGCTCACCACCAACAGGCTGCCCGACAGCCCCTGCAGCACGAACAGTGCGCCAAACAACCACGCGAGCCAACGATGCAGGCCACGCCAGATGCGCACTGACCTTCCAGGCCGATTCGCGGCCGCCATTTGATCGGCTGTCATGGTCAGAACCTGGCCCGCACCTGCAGCACGGCCTCTCGCGCGGCACCCAACTGCGCCCCTGCGGCATCCGCATACACACGGTAGCGCGTGTCGCCGGCGTTGCGCATGAGCAAGCCCACGTCCAGTTGCGGCGTCGCCGCCCAATTCAAGCCCGCGTCAACGACGATGTAGCTGGTTTGGCGCAGCATGTTCTCCGGGTCGAACCAGTAGGCGCCAACATGGCGCAGCGCCAGCTGCGGTTGCCAGGAACCGCGTTCGCCAAAGCGCCCGGTCCAGGCCACGCGCAGGCTGTGCCTGGGCGCATACGGCACGTCACGCCGACCCAGACTGCCGGCAGAGCCGCTCTGGTAGTCGTCGTAGCGGCTGCGGTTGACCATGCCGCCGGCGGACAGGTCGTGGCCCTCGGCGATTCGCCACGCAGCGTCAAACTCCACGCCCCGGCTGGTGGCCTTGCCCACGTTGGAGAGTGACTGCAGCCCCAGCGGCCCGACCCAGCCCTGCACATCGCTGCTGCTCGCCTGATACACGGTGACGGCAGCCCGCTGGCGCCCATCGCGCGTGGCCCACTTCCAGCCGGTCTCCAGGCTGGTGGCGGTCTCTGCGCGGTACGCCATGGCGTCGGCCGTGCTGCTGCCCGCCTTGTTGAAGCCGCCGGGCTTGAAGCCGCGGCCGATGCCAGCGAACAGGCGTTGGTCTGGCGCCAGCTTCCATGCCAGTGCCACGCGCGGCGCGGTGCTGGTGTTGCTGTCGCCGGCCCGGTAGGCCACCTCGGTGCCCGGCGTGCCGCCGGTGCGCGCCATGTCCACGTCGGCCTTCTCGCGGGCCCAGCGCGCGCCAGCCGTCAGTTCCCAGGCAGGGGCCAGGCGCCAGGTGGCGTCGGCGAACACGGCCAGGTTGTGCACCTCGTTCACCGAGCGCGCATCGCCGAAGGTATAGGGGCCATAGACGAAGCTGGCCACCTCGCGTTCGAAGCGCAGTTGCTGATCAGCGACACCGAACACTGCATCGAAGCCCTCGCCCCGGTAGCCGACGCGCGCCTCGGCGAAGCGGCTGCGCTGTGCCTCGGGCGTGCTGATGCCGTAGGTGCCGATCACGCGGTCCAGGTCCACCTGCTGCCAGCCGAACACGCCGGTGAGCGTCCAGCGCGCATCGGGTGAATAGCTCAGGTCAGCCGCCACGTCGTCGACACGCCGGTCGATCAGTGGCTGCTTGACCACGGGCACCACCGCCGCACGCGACAGCGGCGCGAAAGGCACGTAGTACTCCTCGTTCGAGCGGTAGGTCTCGCTGCCCACCTTGAGGCGCGCCTCCAGCGGCAGCGTCGGCGACAACCAGCTCAGTGCCACGCGGCCGGCGCGGTTGCGGCGGTCGTCGACATGGCGAGTGCCCGATGCCGGGTCGTCGAGCGTGCCGTCCTGGCGGCTGTCCGACACGCCAGCCTGCAGTGCCCAGCCGGCGGCACCGAGGCCGGTGCTTGCACTGCCGGTCAGGCTGTGGCCGCGAGGGCCCGCCTCCACCGCCATGTCGGCACTGGGCTGGGCCATGGGCCGCGCGCTCTGCACGCTAAGCACGCCGCCCACGGCCCCGCGCCCGTAGATTGCGCCTTGCGGCCCCTTCAGCAGGTCCACCCGCGCCACGTCGTACAGGCCCTGCGCGTAGGCATGCGGCAGTTGGGGCACGCCGTCCACCACCAGCAGCAGGCCCGGGCCGTAGAAGTCGGCCGAAGTGGCGCCACGCACGGTGAAGTTGTTGTAGATGCGGCTGCTGCGGCCCATCGAGGCCAGCTCCGGAAACGCCGCATCCAGCGCATCGGTCGCGCGCACGCCCGCGCGCCGCAACTGTTCCCCATTGACGCTGCTGACGGCTGCAGGCACTTCCAGCGCGGCCTGCGCGCGCTTGCTGGCCACCACCGTGACCGTCGGCAGCCTCTGTTCATCCGCGCCCGATGGAGCCGCCGCGGTTTCGGCCGGAACTTGCGCCCATGCGCCGGCCGTCGCCAGCAGGGCCATCAGTTCGGCGGCCAGCACCGCCACCCCGGCCGCTCCCTTGTTCCGTGCTGACGCCCCATTCTTCGTATCGATGCGCAACCTCATACCTTCGCCTCCGCGAGTCCGTGTTCAACCCAAAAGGTTAGGACGCGCGGTCCAACGGCTCGAACACGATCAAGCGGGCGACAACACGAAGAATACATTTGCTAATGATTCTTGTTACGATCTTGCCTGGTGCAGCTTTGTTTGCCCATCGACGCCCCACACAAGAACCCGATGCTGAACCCCGCACCACGCCGACTTCGCGTGGAACACCCCAACCCGATGGCGCTTGACGATCCGGCGCAGTCGCAGGCACACGCCATGGCAGGCATGCGCTGGGCCGCGCTTGGCGACGGCTTGCGCGCAGCCGTGATCGATGGTCAGACCGAGCAGGACATCTGCATGCCGAGCCGCGCACCTGCGCACCTGTCGCTGGCCTTGATGCTGCAAGGCAGCGGGCATTTCGCGATGGGCCGTGAATCGGCCGGCGCGCGCTCCGAGTTCCTGCCCGGACACGCCTATCTGAGCTGGTCGGCAGAGCGCTTCGATGGCGTGGACTTCATCCCTGCGGCATCGCGCTTTCGCTGCGTGATCCTGCAGTTCCGGCCCGTGCACCGGCGGGTGTTCGACCAACACGAGCCCGTACCGCACAGCGGCATCACGCTGTGCCGACACGCCACGGCACGCGCCTGGGTGGCTCGTTTCGCGCTCGATGCGCTGCAATGCTCGATCACGGAAGACCTGATCAGCGCCGGCCTGCCCGCCTCACCGCTGGACGCCTTGCGATGGGAGTGCCATGCGCTGGCGCTGCTGCAGCAACTCGCTGACCGCCTGCGCACGCCATGCATCGACACCGAAGAAGTCTCCGAAACGCCAGCCACCCGGCTGTCGGCTCGTGACCGGCGGGCGCTGCTGGCGGCGCTGCGCCACATCGAAAAATGTTATGCCGAGCCGTTGCGCGTGGACGATCTGGCACGCGTGGCAGGCATGGGCGTGCATGCGCTGCAACATGGCTTCAAGCAATTGTTCGGCGACAGTGTGCATGCCGTCGTCGTGCGGCGCCGCGTGGCCATGGCCGCCCGCCTGCTGCGCGAATCACCGCTGCCGGTGAGCGAGGTAGCCATGAATTGCGGCTTCAGCAATGCCAGCCACCTGGCCCGTCACTTCAAGCGCTTGCAAGGCGTGCCGCCTGGGGCATGGCGCGCTGGCGACGGCGCCTGACTCGGGCCTCGCGATCAACAAGCCGCGCCATGCCCGACACCGCCGCCGTCACCCCACCTCTGCTGGCCGCTCTGGAACACCACTACGACGAGTTGGTGGACTACGTACGTCGGCGCTTCCGAGAACGCAGCGGCGATGGAGGCTTCGCGCGCGAGGTGGTGCACGACGTTTGCGTGCAAGTGCTGGAGGCGCCGCCCGCCACGCCAGTACACACGCCGCTGGCCTGGCTGCGCACCGCCACCAGCCACCGCGCCATCGACCGCTGCCGCGCCGATGACCACCGGCAGACGCTGTTCGAGCCGACTGCCGACCTGCCTGAACATCAGCTGCATCACCAGGACGGCGCCGCCGCGCTCGACTTCCAGCAGCAACTCACCGCGTTGGTGCGCATCGTCGAGTCGCTACCGCCGCGGGCACGCCAGGTCTTCCTGCTGCAGCGCATCCACGGCGTGCCGCAGCAGGAGATCGCGGACGCCATGGGCATCTCGCGCAACATGGTGGCGCAGCACCACGCGCGGGCGATGCGTGCCATCTCCGACGAGTGGGAGCCGGCGCGCGGCTGGCGCTCTGCGGGAGCCGACGCATGACGTCCCGTACCAACAATCCGGCCGCCATACCGCAGACCGAACCACCAAGGCGCGCCGAGCCGCGCGATCCGCTGCAACCCTTCGCCCACGCACTGTCGGAGCACTTCCCGTCACGGCAGAACTTGCTGGCTGAGGCGCGCGCGCAAACCGCACGCCAGCGCCGCCGCAAACAGCTTGTGTCCACGGCCGGCACCGCGTTGACCGTGGCCCTGCTGGCCGGAACATGGTGGCTGGACCCGACCTGGCGCACGCAGGAGTTGCGTACTGCCGTCGGCCAGCGCAACAGCGCCACGCTGAGCGACGGCAGCACGGTGCAGCTCAACACCGACACGGTGTTGCAGGTGCAGTCACGCCTGCGCAGCCGGCAGTTCGTGCTGTTGCAAGGCGAGGCACTATTCAGCGTCGGCAAGGGCTGGGCGGACGCCTGGAAATCCTTCGTTGTGCACGCGCCGGGCGCCCAGGTGCTCGACATCGGCACCACGTTCAACGTCAGGGTGCGTGAGCGCGACACGCTGGTGACCGTGATCGATGGAGCGGTGGAGGTCAGCCGCCCCGGAGCCTCAGACGATGCCGCGCCGCTACGCGTCAACGCCGGCCAGGCGTGGGCTGCGACGACCACGGCAGACGTCGCATCGCCATCGCTAGCCTCGGTCGACGCCAACCAGGCGATAGCCTGGCAGCGCGGCAAGCTGGTCTTCGATGGCACACCGCTGGCCGACGCGCTGGCCGAAGTGCAGCGCTACCGGCGCGCACCCATCCGCGTGATAGACGAACGCGCCGCACGCATGCGCGTTTCGGGCGAGTACGACCTCGCCGGCATCGAGGCCTTGATCGACGCCCTGCCCGCCACCCTGCCGGTGCGTGTGCAGCGTGCGGCCGATGGCAGCGTGGTGGTGGCGAGCCGGCGATGACGGGTTCCGTGTCCCTGCCCGCTGCGCGCGACGATGACCTCATGTCCGATCACGCCGGGGCGCTGTACGTTGCCCACGCCGGCTGGCTGCGGTCGTGGCTACGCAAGCAACTGGGCTGCTCGCATCGGGCGGCCGATCTGGCGCATGACACCTTTGTGCGTGTGCTCGGTCGCCGAAACGCACCCGCACTGGACGAGCCCCGGGCCTACCTGACCACCATCGCCCGCGGCCTGCTGGTGGACCATTGGCGACGCCAAGCGCTCGAACGCTCCTGGCTGGACACGCTGGCCGCCCTGCCCGAGCCGCTGGCGCCGTCGCCCGAAGACACCGCCATCGCACTTCAGGCGCTGCGCCGCATCGACGCAATGCTCGACCAGCTCAAGCCGCGCGTGCGCGAGGCCTTCCTACTGGCCCAGCTCGACGGTCTGACATACCGGGCCATCGGCGCGCAGCTCGGCGTAGGTGAGCGCATGGTCAAGAAGTACATGGCCGAAGCCATGCTGCATTGCCTGCTGGTCGACCTCGACCCTTTGGCTTGAACGCGGCGCCGTCGAGCAACGCCACTGTCACCCATGACCACCGACCACACCGCACTCCAGCAGGCCGCCCAATGGTTTGCCACATTGCGCGACGAGTCGGCTGGCGAGGCCGACCGGCAACGCTGGCGAGAATGGCTGGCGGCGAACACCGCACATGTCCAGGCTTGGCAGCGTGTCGAGGCCATCCATCAGCCCTTCTCACAAGTTGCCGGCCCGGCGCAACCCGATCAGCCGACCCGCGCCCAGGCGGCCCGCAGCGCCTTGGACGCCGCTCGCCAAGCACCTCGCCGCCGGGCCCTGCGCCTGCTCGGCCTGGCCGGTCTGCTGCTGGGCACCGGCGTGCTGGTACGCCAGCAACTGCCCTGGCGCGAGTGGGCCTATGCCCGGGCTGCCGGCACGGCGACACACCGCACCGCCATCGGCGAGCAGCGCTCGCTGCAACTGACGGACGGCACGTCGTTGACCCTCAACACCGCGACAGCAGTGGACCTCGACTTCGACGCCGACTGGCGGCGCATCGTGCTGCGCGACGGCGAGGTGCTGGTCAGCTCCGCGCCAGACCCGGTGCGCCCGCCCCGCCCCTTGGTGGTGGACACGCCGCATGGCCGACTCACGGCGCTGGGCACCCGGTTCGTCGTGCGCAGCGCAGACCGCGGCACCGACGTGAGCGTGTTCGAAGGCACCGTGCGCGTCGCGCCCGCCGGCACCCACACCACGCACGACCTGCCGGCCGGCCAACAGACCCGGTTTGAGGCCATGCGGATCGAGCCCGAACAACCTGCCGACCTCACCCGCGAGAGCTGGGCGCGCGGCATGCTCGTCGCCGACAACACGCGCCTGGATGTCTTCGCGCAGGAACTGGCCCGCTACACGCCCGTGAAGCTGCAGGTAGCCGAGGCTGTTGCAGCGTTGCGCCTGGTCGGCGTCTATCGCATGGCCCAGCCGCAGCAAGACCTGCCACAGGTCTTGCTGGCACTCGAACAGGCGCTGCCGGTTCGGGTGCGTCGCACCACGCTTGGATCGATCCTCATCGAAGCTCGATGACCTGCCAGCTGCGGCTCTCCGGAGTCGTCGACCTGGCAGCAGACCGAATCGCAGTTCCCCTTTTTCCGCCTCGCTCGGCAAACCGGATGAACCGTCCTCAACCCTTCGCCCGAAAGCCCGAGCCATGCCCGTTCATCGTTACCCTCCTCAGCTTCACTTGACCGCCGCTTGTGTACGCGCCTTGCTGTCCACGTTCGCAGTGCTGCCCATGGCGCTGCCGACCGCGCTCTTCGGCACGGCCACGCATGCCCAGGCTCAAACGGCCAGCTTCACGTTCGACATTCCCGCCGGCCCGCTATCCACCACGCTCACGCGCATCGCCGCACAGACCGGCGCCGAGCTCAGCGCCAACGCCGAACAGACGGCCGGCAAGACGGCTCCGCCGGTGCGCGGCCGCCTGACGATGGAGCAGGCTCTTGCGGCAGCGCTGGCGGGCAGCGGCCTCGAAGCCGTTGGCACAGGGCGCGGCTTCGGCCTGAGCCGTGTGACACCGACTGCGCCGGAAAAGGCCGCGGCCGAAGACTCCATGCTGCCAGCGGTGAAGGTCTCGGCCCGGCGCGAGCGCAGCAGCATCCAGGACGAAGGCAGGGCAGCGGACGGATACCGCACGCAATCCGCCTCATCCGTCGGTGCCCTGGGTGGCATGGCGCTGCTCGACACGCCGTTCTCCATCAGCGTCGTGCCGCAGGCCTTGATGCAGAACATCCAGGCCCAGTCGCCGGACGACATCTACAAGCTCAACCCCGCTACGCGCACGACCACGCCACAGGCCTCGGGCTGGAGCCCGGCCATCACGATCCGTGGATTCAGCACCTACGACACGGCCGAAGACGGCCTGCGCCGCCCGTACAACCATGCCGCCGTCATCGAAGACAAGGAGCGGGTCGAAGTACTGAGCGGCCTGTCCGGCTTTCTGTACGGCGCGGCGGCACCGGGCGGGATGGTCAACTACGTTTCCAAACGCCCGACCATGGAGCGCTTGAACAGCGTCACCCTGGGCAACTACGGCGGCGGCCAGTACTACGTGCACGGTGATTTCGGAGGCCGGATCGACGATGCAGGCCGTGCCGGATACCGGCTGAATGTCGTTGGCCAGGACGGCAACACGGCCGTCGAAGACCAGAAGATCCGACGCTTGCTGGTGAGCGGCGCGTTTGATTGGCAAGTCAGCGACAAGCTCCTGCTCGAACTCAACGCCTCGTACAACCACTATCGGACGCAAGGGGCCTCGGCCTATTGGTACTACAGCATTGCACACGGCCCGGCCCCGCAGGCCGACAAGCTGTGGTCCCAGCCCTGGCTCGTTGACGAGTTCAAGAACCAGAGCCTGATGGGCAAGCTGACCTACAAACTGAACGAGCAGGTGACGCTGCGCGCAGCCTACAAGCGCGACTTCATCGCCCGTCCGAAGGCGGACCACGCGCTGAACGCCGTGGAGACCACGGGCGAATTCACGCAGATCCGCATCAAGTCGGGACGCACGAAAGATTGGTTCGACGCCGCAAGCGCCCTGGCCGACATCGCGTTCGACACCGGCCCGGTGAGCCACAAGTTGACGCTCGGCACCACGATGCACTCCGACAAGTACTGGACTTCGCCGTACAGCCCCAACACCGGCTGGCTGGGCCCGTATCCGCTCAGCTCGCCGACCTACGTCGTGGAACCCAGTTTCCCGGCGAATACGTCGTCGCTCTATTTCGCGGGTCGAGATCTGAACCGGAACATCGTGATCGGTGACGCACTTCGGTTCAATCCGCAATGGTCGGCACTGGTCGGCGTCACCCGCAGCACGATCATCAGCAAGTTCCTCGACGCCACCGGCGCAAGAACGCAGCCCGACTACGACAAGGCACGCAATTCACCTTCGCTGTCGGTGTTGTTCAAGCCAACGCCTTGGCTGACGACCTACGCCAGCTACATCGAGGGCCTGGAGCTGGGCGGCACGGCGCCCGACACGGCGAGCAATGCAAGCGAAGTCATGCCACCCATGGTGAGCAAGCAGAAGGAGATCGGTGTCAAAGCCGATGTTGGCGGCATGATGCTCGCAGGTGCGCTGTTTGAGATCGAGAAGACGTACGAGTTCACCAACGCCGACAACGTCTACGGCCAGAGCGGCCGCCAGAACCACAAGGGCATCGAGCTCAGCGCGACCGGCAAGCCCATGGATCGGGTCACGCTGGTGACCGGCGCAACGCTACTGGACACCCAGGTCAACGGTGGCGACTACGACGGGAAGGCACCGATGAACGTCGCCAAGGCCCTGGTCAAGGTCTATGCCGAGTACGAGTTGCCCAGCGTGCCCGGGTTGAGCCTGACCGGCGGCCTGTACTACACCGGCCAGCAGTGGGCGAACGATGCCAACACCGATCGCCTGCCCGCCTACACGACGGCCGACATCGGGCTGCGTTACACCACCCGACTGGCCGGCAAGACCACGACCCTGCGGCTGAACGTCAACAACCTGGCCAACAAGAGCTACTGGATGAACAGCTACTACGTCGGTGCGCCGCGCAGCGTCGCGTTCTCGGGGCAGGTGCAGTTCTAACTGGCTGGCGTTTGCAACTTCCACCGCGTCGACCTCAACAATCGGCGCGCCCAAACGCCATCCCCTGCGAGGCTGCCCAGTTCGTGGCGGCCATGTCCATCGCAGAGGGAACCATGACCGATCACCACTCCACCGGGCGGCAGCACCGCCTGGCCGCACGCCGCTTGCGCCCCACCCTGTTGTCACTGGCCGCCGCTGCGCTGCTGGTCGGCGCATTGAGCGTGCGGGCTCAACCGGCAGCGCGCGACATCGACATCCCTGCCCAGCCGCTGGACAAGGCCCTCGGCGCCCTGGCGCGCCAGACCGGCGCTCGCATCCTGTTCAGCACTGATCTCACCGAGCGCAAGCAGGCACCCGCACTGAAGGGAAATCTGACGCCGCAGCAGGCGCTGGAGCGGCTGCTGGCCGGATCGGGGCTGGTGGTGCGCAGCACGTCGGATGGCGGGTTCACCATTGCCTCCAGGCCGCCCGAGGCCGGAGGCGAAACCACGCTGCCAGCGGTCAGGGTCAAAGCAAGCCGGGAACAGGAAACGGCCACCGGTCCGGTCACCGGCTACGTCGCCAAGCGCAGCGCCACTGCCACCAAGACAGACACGCCGCTTGTCGAGACACCCCAGTCGATCTCTGTCATCGGCGCCGAGGAGATCCAGATCCGCGGCGCCACCAGCCTGTTCGAGGCCATTGGCTACACCGCCGGCGTCGCTGCCACGTCGGTTCGCAGCGGAGCGGCCGACCGCACCAATGACAGCTTTCTGCTGCGGGGCTTCGACATGGACCCGCAGTCGGGCAACTTCTATCGCGACGGAACCAAGTACACCGTCAACCCGTACAACGGCCGTCAGGAGCCCTACGGCCTAGAGCGCCTCGAGTTGCTCAAGGGCGCGTCGTCGGTGCTGTACGGCACCGCAGCCCCAGGAGGCATCATCAACAGCGTGAGCAAACGGCCTACCACCGAGCCGCTGCGTGAACTGAATGTCGAGGTGGGTTCGTTCGGCCGCAAGCAGGTCGCGGGCGACTTCGGCGGCGCGCTGAGCACCGACAACACCTGGTCTTACCGGCTGACCGGTTTGACCCGCGACAGCGACACCTCGGTGGACCACGTTCCAGACGATCGCACCTATCTCGCCTCGGCAGTCAAATGGCTGCCTCGCAGCGGCACCTCGCTGACCCTGCTGGCCGAGTACCAAAAGGACCGCACTGGCTACCTCAACCCACTGCCTGTGGACGGCACGCTCCTGCCCAACATCAACGGCCCCCTGTCACGCAGCCTTTACGTCGGTGAGCCGAGCCACGACAAGTTCGTCGTCGCACGCTACTCGGTGGGCTACCTGTTCGAGCACGGCTTCAGCGACACGCTGAAACTGCGACATAGCCTGCGCTACTTCCACACGAACGTCGATTACCCTGGCACGTTCATCTCCGTACTCGGCCCTGACCAGCGAACCGTGGATCGAAGCGCATCTGACCGGCAGGACCGCTCAGCCTCGGTCGTGGCCGACACCTCGCTGCAATACAAGTGGTCGTCCGCCAATGTGGCCCACACCACCCTGGTGGGGCTGGACGTGGTGTCGCAGAGACATGAAACGGAACGCTACTTTCTCTCGGCTGAGCCGTTGGACCTGTATGCCCCCGTGTACTCGGGCGTGGGCGACGTACGGACGCCCAACGACTTCTCGGGTCGCCAGCGGCAAAAGCAACTCGGCCTGTACCTGCAGGATCAGATGAAGATCGCTGATCGGTGGGTCATGCTGCTCGGCGGACGGCACGACCGCGTGCGGTTCACCGATGCCGACTTCTTCACGCCCGGCCTCCTCTACGCCGACAACGAGAAAAGTAGTGCCACCACTGGCCGCGCCGGGCTGGTCTATCTGGCAGACAACGGCTTGGCGCCCTTTGCGAGCTTCGGCCAATCCTTCGAGCCGCAGTCGGGCTTCGACCGCCTCGGCAACCGCTTTTCGCCGACACGGGGCGACCAATGGGAGCTGGGCTTGCGTTATCAGCCCAAGGACAGCGAGACCTTGCTCTCGGCTGCGGTCTACGACTTGACCCGCAGCAACGTTCTGGTGACCGATCCGGTGGATACCTTCATGTCGGTCCAAATGGGCAAAGTGCGTTCACGTGGAGTGGAGATTGAAGCCCGCACGCGCCTCAATCACCACGCCAACCTGATCGCAGCCTACAGCTACACCGACGCCCGCATCATTGAAAGCAGCCCTGTCACGCCGGAACAGGTCGGCAAGCGCTCGGGCGGCGTGCCCTACAACCAAGTGTCGCTGTGGAGCGATTACAGCTTCGGTGAATTCGGCATCGCCGGCCTGAAAATGGGTGTCGGCGCGCGCTACGTCGGCGCGACCCGGGCCACTTATCTCGATGTCGTCGTGCCGGCCTTCACCGTGTTCGATGCCCTGATCAGCTACAGCACCGGTCCGTGGCGCCTCGCGGTCAACGCCAGCAATCTCGCCAACAAGAACTACGTCGCCAACTGCACGTATGGCTGCTTCTACGGCGAGCCCCGCAAGGTCGTCGCAACGGCTACATACCGGTGGTGAGTGGAGCCGGCATGTTCCTGAGGCGGCCCTCGCTGGCCGCCTCAGGTGCGGACAGTCTCTGCCTTGTCCCGCGCCTCGCCTCATGCAGCCAGCATGTCTGCCCCACGGTCGCTACGCTCCCGGCCTCACCGCATTGAACGCAAACCCAAACACCGCTCGCGCACCGTGCGCCAGCATGTCGAGGTGGTCACGGCCGGGCACAACCAGCAGGCGCGCATCCACGCCGGGCTGGCGCCCCAGCAAGACGTGCAGGTTGCGCAGGTTGTCGACCATGCGGCGGGCCTGCAGTTGCTCCTGCCTTGCGGCCGCTACGTTGCCAGGGGGAAATTGCTCGTACTCGCCCACCGTCAGTTGCACGCTGACCGGGTGGCGGCGGAAGTCCGGCATCGGCTGTCCACCGCCCCAAGGCGCCAGGGCCGCATGGCCACGAAACCACAGGCTCGGGCTGGCGGCCCACCAGCGTTGGAAGTGCTGCGGGGCACGGCACATCAACTGCACGGCAAAGAGCCCGCCATACGAGAAGCCGAACAGGGTGTGGCCAGCAGGGTCCAGCGGCCAGGCAGCGGCGATCAGTGGGCGCAGCTCCTCGATCAGAAAGCGCGAGAAGGCCGCCGAGCCGCCGTGGCGCGGGGAGAGTAAATCACCGCTCGCGCCGTCACCGGCTGGCGTGTAGTCCAGGGCTCGCGCATGCAGGTCGAAGGGCTCACCGCTGGCGTAGCCAATGCCCACCACCAAGCCGTCGGGCGAGCGCTGTTCGCGCTGGCGCAGCAAGTCGCTGTCTTGCGCAGTCGGTGTGCGCCGACGCTCGATGGCGATCATCGGGAAGCTGGCCATACCGTCCAGCGCCCACAGCACCGGGTAGCCAGCCGGCGGTGGCGGCGCCAGTGGCAAGCCGATGAGCAGGCGGTAGCGCTGGCCGGTGTGGCGCG